>CAVPCB010000103.1:0-173430 GCA_963702285.1 uncultured Acidobacteriaceae bacterium
GGTTCCTCCAGGACACGCCGGCGCCGCCCGCGCCGGCAGCAGCGCCGCAATCTCCTGCCACGTCACCAGCCCCAGCCGCGTCCGCAGCGCAGCATCCGTGACCGCCCGCAGCACCTCGAACCAGCGCTCTCCCAGATCCGGCCGCCGTCCATCGCAGATCACCACAAACGTCCGCCACCCGCATGCGCCGCCAGCACGCACCGGATCAGCTGATACGACCGCACCACGCCATCCACCACCGGCAACTGCTCCGCATCGAACACCTCCTCCAGATCGCGATAGCGCTCCACCAGCCGCAGCGGTGCTCGCTGAAAATCCCCCTCGGTCAGCTTCGCCTCCACCAGCTGCCCGCCGAGACGCATGTCCATCTCGGTCCGATCACAGCGGCCGTTCTTCAGCGGAATCGCCGGGCGAAACCCAAACTCCGGCCGCAATCCCGACTCGATCCCCAGCAACGCGCACATGCGTGCATTCCGCAGCACACCCGGATAACAGAACACATTCATCAGCAGCGCATCGGAACTGCTCGCGCACTCCAGCTCATATCGCTTGCGATCTCCGGTTCGCGGAACAAACCGGCTGGCCGTGTAACTCTTCGTCAGCCGCTGCTTCCATGCAGGGTTCGCCAAAATCCGCGCATACGAGCTGGCGAGAAAATTCCCGTGGCCGTCCTGCGACTCGCGAAAGATCACACTCTGCGACGCACTCACAAGAAACCTCGTAGTCCAGTTCCTCAGCGTGCACAGATTCCTGCGCGCTGATCTCCCGCCGCAGCTGCGTCGAACTCAGAACTCGCCTCTCTGCCGCCTGCCCATCGCAACCCCAGTTCACGCGACAGGCTCGCCCTCGTCAACGCAGCTTTCACAGGGGACCTCTATCAGCGCGTCTGCCTCTCCAGCAGCGCTCCCAGCGCCTCCCAGGTCCGCACCCCGTCCGTACGTCGCGCAGTATACGCAACATAACCGTCGGGTCGCACCAGCCGAATCCCCGGCGTCGCCGCTGTCCGCACTTCCAGCACCTCAGGGAAAGCGTGCTCAGCCTCTGCACGCCATCGTCTTCTGCGCTCACGTCGCTGCCCAGCATCAGCAGAAACCGGCTCCCGATCCCGCCGCCGCGCAGCGACTCGTCGAAATATCTTTCTCCGAGGCCCTCCACGATCGGGCTTCCGTTGTACGCAATTCCCAGCCCGGAGAGCCGCTGCACAAAAGCATGCTGGAACAGCGCCAGGTGCGACACCGTCGGAATCACAGCATCGCGCATCACCTGTGCCAGCTTGTTCGTCGTCCCCAGCCCCTTCGTCATCAGATCCGTCATCTCAATCACGCCGCGGATCACCGGCAGCCGCTCGGCCGCATAGCTGTCCAGCAGCGCATCGTTGCCGTGTCCGCGCAGGAACAGGTCCAGCTTCCACGCCAGGTTCCACGCATCGTGCAGCCCAGTGTTCATCCCCTGGCCGCCGAACGGGCTGTGGATGTGCGCCGCATCGCCCGCGATGAACGTGCGCCCCGCGCGCAACTGCGCCGCATGGCGATGATGAATCCGGAAGTAGCTGCTCCAGTGCAGCGCCCGCGCTTCCACGCCGGCCGGCGCCCGCTCCCGCAGAATCTTCCTCGTCAGCTCCAGGCTCGGCGCATCCCCTTCCGGCTCCTCGACCGTCGCCACCACCCGCCACCGCGTCGCGCTCATCGGGAACAATGCCACCGGACCCAGCTCGCTCGGGCACAGCAGCAATTCGCTCGCAGGACGAAACTCATTCGTCTCGATGTCCGCCAGCATGAACTCGTGGCGATAATCTCCGCCCTCCAGCTCCACATCCAGCCCGTGCCGCACCCTGCTGTGCGCGCCGTCGCATCCCACCACGAACGACGCCGTCAGCACAGCGGACTCGCCCTTGCGGTCGACCGTCACCTCCACACCGCCGTTGCGTTCCTGCGCCGAGACAAAGGCCGTCTCGTACTCGATCGTCCCGCCTCGCTCCTTAAGGTCGTTGGCCAGGACTTCTTCGGTGACGTTCTGCGGCACCATCGCCACAAATGAATAAGGCGTATGCCCCGGCTCGAAAGGCAAGTCGGTCAGGTTCCGATCATGCGAGGTCATTTCGACTCTCGTCACACGGTTCGCCTTCTCCAGAAACGGCCCGGCGATGCCGGCCATGTCGAAGATCTCCAGCGTCCGCGGAAAAATCGCCAGCGCCTTGGAGTGCTCCGACTGTCCCGCCTTCTCTTCGACCAGCCGCCAGCGCAGCCCACGCCGCGCACATTCATGCGCCAGAAAAAGCCCCACCGGGCCCGCTCCCGCGATCAGCACATCCGTATCGTTCCCACCGCTCCGGCTCAAGGTCTCCATTTCTCCTTAGAGCTTCCGCGCGCGGCAGGAGTTTCACGCGTTGTCCCTGCCTCTCGCACTTTCCCGATGCCCGCGCAGACTAAAATTGAGCTTCGGACCCTCTCGCGTGATCGCCACCGCCTCTACCACCGCTCCCGCAACGCGCCCCCCGGCCGCGTTGCGCCGCTTCGCCTGGGGAGTCCTCGCCTACAACGTTGCCGTCATCGTCTGGGGATCCGCGGTCCGAGCCACCGGCTCCGGCGCTGGATGCGGCGACCATTGGCCGCTCTGCAACGGCACGGTCGTGCAGCACCATCCCGGCCTCGCGACCCTCATCGAGCTCGCGCACCGCGCCACCAGCGGCATCGATCTCCTCTGCGTCCTGGCCCTTCTCTTCTGGACCTTCGCCGCCGTCCCTCGTCGCCATCTCGCCCGCGCCTTTGCCGTCGCGGTTCTTGTTCTCACCCTCAATGAAGCGCTCCTCGGCGCGCTCCTCGTTCTCCTCGGCCACACCGCCAACGACCGCTCGCCCTCCCGCGCCGTCTACCTCGGGCTACACCTCACGAACACGCTGCTCCTGCTCGGCGCGCTCGCCCTCACCGCGCATTTTCTCTCCCGCCGCGAAGCCGTCATGCGCGGAAACGTTACACTCCGCGTCCCCGCGCCTCGCGCTCACGGGGCTCATCGCCACGCTCATTGTCGGTGTCACCGGCTCACTCGCCGCGCTCGGCGATACGCTCTATCCCGCGCACAATCTGCTCACCGCCATCGCGCAGGATTTCTCCCCCGGCGCCTCCTGGCTCCTGCAGATTCGATGGCTGCACCCCGCCATCAGCCTCATCGCCGGAGCGTTCATCGTCTGGCTCATCGCCCGCAGCCTGCGCAGCCCGCAGCGCGCCCTGGCCCTCGGAGTCCTCGCGCTCCTCGCCCTTCAGTACCTGCTCGGCGCAGCCGACATTCTCCTGCTCGCGCCCACCTGGATGCAGATGATCCACCTCCTCGGCGCCGACCTGCTCTGGATCGCGCTCGTCATCCTCGCAGCCCGCCTCTGCCTTGTGCCTCCGACGTCGCCCCGTTAGACCCGAGCCCTGCCTTCAGGGCTTCTGCAAAGCTCTGGCCCCGCAGCTCCCTCAACCAGAAAAGGCGCAGGCTCGCGAGTCTTCGCGCCCGCTTCAGCCGTCACTACCGACATCATTGATGACCCTCCCAGACACCGGGGACTCTCCGTGATCTCCGGTGTCCCTTTCTGCTTCCTGGTCCCTATTCCCTATTCCCTATTCCCTGTTGTCTGTTGTCTGCTCTTCACCCACACCCGCGAAACCGCCCTTAGCACCGTCTTCGCCGGCGCCTTGCCATCCTCGCCCGCGAACACAATCTCACCCGCCCGCTTCGCCTGCGGCCGGTAATACCAACGGCTAAAGAGGCACAGATAATCCGCCACCTCGCCGCTGCGATGCTCGCCTCGCCGCCTCTTTGCCGGCATCAGTTTCACCAGCGCCGCCTCCAGGCGCTGCTCCAGCTCGTCGCGCGTGGCCTGCGTCACCACCGAACCCTCCAGCGGAACCGCCTCCCGGTGCGGCACCGGTTGCGCGAACAGCGAAGACGATCCCGCCGCCTCGTTCGGATGCCGTATGCCCACCACCGAAAAAAGCACCGGCCCGCGCAGCAATCCCCGGTTCAGCAGAAACAGTTCCACATGCTCCGCCTCGGCCGATGCCTGCACGATCACGCCATCCAGATGAGCCAGCGCCCGCACCGCCTCCGGAGCCTCTGCCGCTACCGCCTCCGCCTTCGTTAGTTTCGTGTGAATCTCCGCGGCTCGCTCGAACTCCATCAGACCCGACGCTCCATCGCGCTCCGCCTTGAGCGCGTCCACCATGCTCTGCCCGCGCGTCCGCAGAAACGCCCGCACCGCCGCAGCCTCCTCGGCATAGCGTTCGTCCGTACACCCCTCAAAGCACGGCGCCATGCACTTCTTCATCTCCGAGTAGACACAACCGGGAAACGGCGGATCGGGATGCAAATCGTCGACACACCTTCGCAGCTTGAAAGGTCCAGCATGTCGTCAAGAAACCGCTCCGCCGCCACCCGCGAGGGAAATGGCCCGTACAGATCCTCCATCCCTGCTTTTGTAACGCGATTGGTTACATATACACGCGGATAAGCGTTCTCCACCGTCATCCGCAGCAGCGCCGGCGGCCGCAGATGCAGCCGCTTCCGTGCCCGCTCTCCAAAGACCGCCCAGCGTCGCCTCGTACAGCCGCAGCAGCGCCTCGAAATCCGATCCGTTCGGCGCATATTCGATCCGCGCCACCCGCCCGGCAAGCTGCAGCCGCTTGGTCTGATCCGGTCTGGGCTCCAGCAGCCTGCGAATTCGCCGCCGCAGATTCGGCGTCCGGCTCACATACGGCTCCGCCCGCGCATCCTCGGCAAAGAGAGCAAACACGCCTGCCACGGCGGGGATCTCCTGCCACTTCGGCTCCGCCGCGTTGAACGGGATTTGATTCGGAAACATCGCCATTTTCCGCGTTATGATCTTCTCAAGCGCGATGAGCAGACGCAGAAGAAACCATAATAGGTGTGATCCCGGACAGCCTCGCACGCCCAACCTAAAATTGAAAGCTGCGGTCGCTTTGCCGGCCAAACGGCTTGGGTCTGGAATCCGCAAACTTCGTGCTCACCGATGCATTCTTCGAACCGCTTCCGGAAGAGGAATTGCGGTTCTGGAATCAAGACGACCCTCTGCAGGAACAACCACCCAGGGAGAACCATTAAACTGCCGCCCGCTTCTCTGGACCCTACTCCCTATTGGCTATTTCCCTATTCCCTGCTTCATCACGCTCCCGCGATCGTCATCCCATCCACCCGCAGCGTCGGCGCCGCCGTCGACCCGCGGAACACCAGGTCGCTTCCGATCGCGGAAATATTCCGCAGCATCTCCTTCAGATTTCCGGCAATCGTGATCTCGTGGACCGGATACATCAGCTCGCCATTCTCGATCCACAATCCCGCCGCGCCCCGCGAATAGTCACCCGTCACCAGGTTCACGCCCTGACCCAGCATCCGCGTCACGTAGAGCCCGCGCTCCACCCCGCGCACGATCTCCTCCGCCGGCAGCGACCCAGCTTCCAAAAACAAATTCCCCGCATCGAGATACGGATTCCCCGCCAGCCCCCGCCCTGCATTCCCCGTGCTCTTCATCCCCAGTTTTTTTCCCGCGTACGTATTCAGGATGTAGTTCTTCAGCACTCCTCTTTCGACGATCACCGTCCGCCGGCTGGGCAGGCCCTCCGCATCGAAAGGCGACGTCCCGAACCTCCCATGCATTGTCCCGTCATCGACCACCGTCACCGATGCAGCGGCAACGACCTCGCCGAGCTTGCCCGCGAAAATTGAAGCCCCGCGGTAAATCGCATCGCCGGCAGCAGCATCGAACACGGCTCCCACCAGCCCGCGCGCCACCTCCGGCGCAAAGATCACCGGCGCGTCCTGCGTCGGCACCCTGCGTGCATCCAGCATGCGCAGCGTCCGCCTCGCCGCCTCGCGCCCCACTTCCTCCGGCTGCTCCAGGTCCCCAAACGAACGCGCCTGCGAGTACCAGTAGTCGCGCTGCATCTCGCCATTCGTACCCTGCGCGATGGGACTCGCCGCGATCGAGCAGTACGACCACTGATATTCCCCCGCAAATCCTCGCGAGTTGGCAAAGATCCGCTGTCCCGTTGTCGCGTCGAAGCTTGCCCCGTCGCTGTTCACGATCCGCGTATCCGCGCTCATCGCCGCGGCCTCCGCGCGTCGCGCCCATGCGATTCGCTCCTCAATCGGCAGCGAATACACATCCTCGTGGTACAGCCCCAGATCCCCGCTCAGCTTTCCGAACTCGCTCTCTTCCGCGAGACCCGCAAACGGATCCACCGACGTCACCTGCGCCAGCCCTACCGCTCCCTGCACCAGATACTCGATTCCATCCGGGGTGAAGTCGCTCGACGAAGTGCTCGCCACCCGATACCCATCATCGGCCTTCATCAGCACTCGCAACCCCACGCCGCGCGAGCCCGACTCCTTCAGCGTTTCCACCTCGCCCATGCGCACCGTGGTCGAAAACTCGTCCCCCTGCCGGATCGTTACCTCGGCATCCGACGCGCCATTCAGAAGCGCCCGTGCCACCACAAACTCGGCCAGTTCCTGCAGATTGGTCTGCGTTTCGACTGCTGTGCTCACCTTCCTGACCTCTCTTTGCGCTGACGCAGAAAATCCCGCAGCGGGATCATCTTCTGCAGTTGCTCATCGGTTAATGGCGGAACATCACTGAAATCGATGTCCGAGTCGTCTCCAGCCCATCGATCACAGAGCCTCTTGCGCACCGCCCGGGAATCAATCAGTGCCATCGGTTCGGCCAGCCCTCACGCCGAAATCGCTTCTCGTACCGGCAGCGTCACATCCAGCCATTCCGCAAATCCCCGATCGGGCACTTCAACGGTGCGCGTCACCGACGCAGGAATCGGTTGGCCGTCGAGGACCAGCCCTTCGAGGTGAAATTCGAGCGCCTCACGCAGGTTCGTTCTCAGCTCATCGAGCGATGCCCCAGTGCTGGCGCAGCCCGGAACGTCCGGTGCAAACCCGCTGAGATTCGTCGGACCACTCTCATAGATCACGAGATAACGTCGCGTCATTGCCTGTACCCCGCCTGCTTCAAAATGCTGTTCAGCGTCTTCGGATGAAGCTCGTCGCCCGAATGTCCCGGCACTGTAACGAGTCCCGGTTTGTCTGAATGCTTATATTGTCGATGACTCCCCCGTTGCCGCGCCACATACCAGCCATCCTGCTCCAGTTTTCGCAGCAGGTCACGTACCTTCATGGTTCTCACCGCCCGTTCCCTGCTGTTCGCCCCACTTCACGATAGAAATTGCCCGACTTACCCGTGAACACTCTCCTCATCCGGCTCGATGGGGTTGGCGGCCAGCTTCTTTACCCCGTCGAAGCACTCCCCCAGCGAACACCCCGGATTCTTCTTCTTGTGCTCCGCGCGATTCGGCTTTGCGTCGTCTGCCGATCGCCGAATGCAATCCAATCGCGCCCTTGCACTCCGGACAACGCAGGCGCGGCTCCGCGATCTTCAATGCCTCGTCCGCCGAAATCGTCTGCCAGACATAGCGGCGCGATCCATCCGCCGTCGACATGAATTGTTTGACATCCACTTCCAGCAAAGCCATGTGTCCCCTTTCCAACGCTGCAGGCAAGCCTACCGCCCCGTTCCCCCCACCGTCATCCGGTCCAGCTTCACCGTCGGCATCCCCACGCCCACTGGCACGCTCTGCCCGTCCTTGCCGCAGGTCCCGATCCCCTCATCGAGGGCCAGATCGTTCCCCACCATGGACACATGCTTCAACGCCTCCGGGCCGCTCCCGATCAGCGTCGCATCCCGCACCGGGGCCGTCACCTTCCCATCCTCGATCAGGTACGCCTCCGACGCCGAGAACACGAACTTCCCGCTGGTGATATCCACCTGACCGCCGCCGAAATTCACCGCGTACAGCCCGCGCTTCACGCTTCGGATAATGTCCTCTGGCGCATCGTCCCCCGCCAGCATGTACGTGTTCGTCATCCGCGGCATCGGAATCTGCTGATAGCTCTCCCGCCGCCCGTTGCCCGTGCTCGGAATCCCCATCAGCCGCGCGCTCAGCTTGTCGCTCAGATACCCCTTCAGGATGCCGCCCTCAATCAGCACCGTCTCCTGCGTTGCCGACCCCTCATCGTCCACGTTCAGCGACCCGCGCCGCGACGGCATCCGCCCGTTGTCCACCACCGTTACTTTGCTGCTGGCCACCGAACGACCTATCAGCCCCGTAAACGCCGATGTCTTCTTACGATTGAAGTCCGCCTCCAGCCCATGCCCCACCGCCTCGTGCAGCAGGACCCCCGGCCATCCCGGACCCAGCACCACTTCCATCTCGCCCGCCGGCGCCGCCACCGCGCCCAGCTGCAGGATTGCAGTCCGCGCCGCTTCCGTCGCGAAGTGTTCCGGTCCCTTGTCGCCCGTGAAATACCCAATCTCCACGCGGCCGCCGCCCCCGGAACTGCCTTTCGACATCCGCTCGCCATCCTTCGCGATCACGAACACGCTCATCCGCGCCAGCGGTTGCGTGTCGCTCGCGTAGGTTCCATCCGAAGCCGCAATCAGAATCCGCCGCAGCTCATCGGCATAGCTCGCCCGCACCTGCGTGATTCGCGAATCGTACTGGCGCGCCGCGCGATCCGCCCGCCGCACCAGATCCAGTTTCATCACCAGATCCGTGTCCAGCTCCGCCGCGGGCGCCGGATACAAACTCGGCGTCTCCGTCTCCGTGAATCCCTGCACCAGCTGCTTCGAAGGCCCGCTCGCGATCAGCGCCGCTGTCCGCGCCGCGCGCAACAGCCGCTCCGCCGACAGTTCGTCGGTATACGCGTACCCGGTCCGCTCGCCGCTCACCACGCGCACGCCGCAGCCGGCGCTCACGCCCTGGCTTGCAGACTTCACAATCTGCTCATCGAGCCCCAGCGACGTCGCTGCCACCGACTCGAAATAAAGATCCGCATAGTCCCCGCCCGCCGACAGGGCCTCGCCCAGGCAGCGCTCCAGCAGCCGCTCCGTGATCCCGAACTTCTCAAAGAAATACCGCTTATGCTCCACGCTTAGCCCTCTCCTGCCAGCAGCCGCCCGAACCCCGGCCCTTACCCCTACAGTAACCCTTTCGTTGCATGGCTTTCTTGATTCTTCAGCAGAATACTAACGACAGTCGATCCACCTTCGTGCCATTCTGATCACCATGAAGAAGCTCCTCCTCCTCGTTTGCCTGCTCGCATTCTCCGCGCCCGCGTTCGCCTCCTCGAACCATTACAAGCATCACTACAAGCACCACCATCAAAAGATCCGCAACGGCACGCCCAATCACCGTCGCGCCGGATCCTAACCGCGGAGAGTCGTCCACAGGCTCGCCTTGCTGCGCCTGTCCGCGCGGTATACCTTGCGGTGTATGACCCCTGCCACCGCCCCAACCGAGATCGATCCGCGCTATCCCGTCGGCAGATTCCGCCGCGCCGAAGCCAACACCACCGACCACCCAGCCAACATCGCCGACCTTGCGGCCCTGCCTGAAACCCTCCGCGCCGCTATCGACGGCCTCGGCTCCGCTCAGCTCGACACACCTTACCGCGACGGTGGCTGGACCGTCCGCCAGCTCGTCCACCATGTCGCCGACAGCCACATGAACGCGGTGGTCCGCGTCCGCCTCGCCCTCACCGAGGACTGGCCCACCATCAAGCCCTACGACGAAAAGCTCTGGGCCGAACTCCCCGACGCCCTCACCGCTCCCCCCGAGCTTTCCCTCCGTTTCCTCGACGCCCTGCACTATCGCTGGGTGCTCCTGCTGCGCACCCTCTCTGATGACCAGTGGCAGCGCGGCTTCGTCCATCCCGAACACGGCCGCCAGACCATCGCCGAAGCGACCGCCCTCTACGCCTGGCACTGCCGCCACCACACTGCTCACATCACCGAATTACGAAAGCGTATGGGCTGGTAGCTTTTTCCTTGATTGCGCCGCGGCGAGCGCGGACCATCGAAGCAGATGCCTCCCCCCGCCGCCGCACCTCCGCCCGCCGGAGCCGTCTCCCCTTCCGCTCCAGCCGCCCTCGGTCATTCCATCGACGACTTCCTCGCCGACCACCCTCACGCCGCCATCTTTGAAGACGGCCGCCTCCTCTTCGACCTCCGCCTCGCCCACTGCTCCGTCTCCGCCGACCACGGCCGCTGCCTCCTCCACCTCTGGTCCGACGAGAAGAACCTGGTTCGCACCGTCACCGCCGTCCAGCCGCGCCGCGAGACGCTTCGGATTGAAACTCGCCGCTTCGGCCAAACCAAACCGCAGACCCTCACCTTCGTCCCCGATCCAAACTTCCGCACCGCCACCGCGCGCGATACCTCCCGCCGCCGCTACCTCCGCACCCTCGAACAGGCCCTCACCAGGCACTTTCCCGGCTGGACCCCGGAAGGCTTCCGCTCCGCCATGGACCTCGAGCACAGCTTCGGCCCCGCCTACGCCCGCGGCGTTTTGACGAAAGGCCAATCCTCGTGGGCCATCCTCGGCGTTGGCCCGGAGGAACTCCCCAACACCATCGACGGCGCCCTCACCCTCGGCATCCTCTGGCTCGATTACTGCCGCACCCACGGCGATGGCCGCCGCGTCTTTCATGGCCTCCGCATCATCGTCCCGGCTGGATGCGCCGCAACCACGCGCGCTCGCATGACCTGGCTCAACCCCGCTCTCGCCCAGTGGGAACTCTACGAACTCCACGCCGCCACCGCCGAGCTCACGCCCTGCCCCATCGGAGACGATGGCAACCTCGCCATCCAGCTTCCCCACGCGTTCGATCCCCAGGCCGCTCTCGACCGCTCCGCCACGGCCATCGCCCACCTCACATCGCTGCTCCCCCGCGGCCTCCTCGCCGCCACCGAAATCCGTCCCCGCGGCGCCACCGAAGTCACGTTTTCCCTCCACGGCCTCGAGTACGCCCGCATCCGCCACAGTCTCGTCCCCGGCTCCTTCACTCACCGCGACGAAATCTTCTTTGGCGCCGGCGTCAACGAAACCCTCCTCGACGAAACCACTGAAGACCTCTTCCGCGATCTGATGGACGCGCTCTTCCAGAGCCGAGGTCTCACCGGGTCCTCCGGCGATGCGCTCTTTCGCATGCAGCCCGAGCGCTGGCTCGAATCGATCCTTCGCCGCGACCTTTCCCTGATCACGCCCGATCTCGGCGCCGGCCCGGTTTATTCCCAGATGTTCGCGGCAGCCTCAGCGAGTCGCAGCCTGCTCGACCTCGTTACCGTCAACCGCCACGGTCGTCTCGTGATCCTCGAACTGAAGGCCGACGACGACCTCCACCTGCCTCTGCAGGCCCTCGACTACTGGACCCGCATCCGCGCCCTTCATCGCGCTGGCGAAATCGCTCTCCGAGGTTACTTCCCCGGCATCGAACTCGCTCCCCCCGGCACGCCTGAGACCGACCCGCTGCTCATCTGCGTCGCCCCCGCGCTCCACATCCATCCGGCCAACGAGACGGTCTTCCGCGCCCTCGCCCCCGCCGTCCCCTGGCAACTCATTGCTGTCGACGAGCACTGGCGCAGCGACTGCCGCGTCCTGTTCCGCAAACGCTCGGGGCGGCCACTCTGAAGGGTTTCCGGACTTCAGCTGACCGCCTCGCAACTCCGCCAGAATTTAACCCCCACCCCTCGCCCGAAAGTCCTACAATCTCCGCCATGCCCAACTTCGACAAACACACCGCCGGCAACTTTGTCTGGTTCGAGCTCTCCACTTCCGACCAGGCAGCCGCAAAGCAGTTCTACTCCGCCCTCTTTGGCTGGCAGGCGGAAGACTCCTCCATGGGTCCGGACATGATCTACACCATGTTCCGCCTGAAAGGCCGCGACGTCGCCGGCGCCTACACCATGAAGCCGGAAGACCGCCAGCTCGGTATCCCGCCCAACTGGCTCATCTATGTCGCTGTCACAAGCGCCGACTCTGCCATCGCCAGCGCTCTGGAGCACGGCGGCAGCGCTATGTCTCCCGCCATCGACATCCCCAACGTCGGCCGCATGGCCGTTCTGCAGGATCCCGTCGGCGCCGTCTTCGCCGTCTTCGAGCCCGGCAACCACAAAGGAGTCGGCATCTACGGCGAACCCAACGTCTTCTGCTGGGCCGACCTGCAAACTCCCGACCGCGAGCGCACCGCGCCTTTCTATCGCTCCATGTTCGGTTGGGAACTGCTGCCCGGCAAAGATAAGGACGCCAACGGCTACCTCCACATCAAAAACGGCGAGCAGTTTATCGGCGGCCTCCCCGAGGCCCGCAACGTGCCCCCCAGCGTGATGCCGCACTGGCTCCCCTATATCCAGTGCACCGACTGCGCTGCCCAGACCGCAAAAGCGGAGCAGCTCGGCGCGCGCGTCATCGTGCCGCCCACCACCGTCCCTGAACAGCTCAGCTATTCCGTCATTTCCGATCCCCAGGGAGCGGTCTTCGCCCTCTTCGCCCCGGCTCACTGAAGTTCGACAGCCTTCACCCTGCGGCATCCACCCCAGGGTGGATGCCGTCGCATTTGCGGACCCGCTACTATTAGTCGTTGATGCATCCCCATCGCGCCTTCCTCAGCACAGCTCTGCTGGCCGTCGCCGTTCCCTCCGCGCTCACCGCCTTCTCCGGACCGCCCGCCGCCGCGCCGATTCACTTCGCCGACGTCACCCAGAAGGCCGGCATCCACTTCACTCACAACAACGGCGCCTTCGGAAAAAAGTATCTCCCTGAGACCATGGGCCCCGGTGTCGCCTTCATCGACTACGACAACGATGGCTGGCAGGACATTTTCATCGTCAATGGCACGGCCTGGCCCGGCCATCCTGGCCGCGTGACCACGCCCGTCCTCTACCACAACAATCACGACGGCACCTTCACCGACGTCACGAAGAAAGCCGGGCTCGCCATCCCCATGTACGGCATGGGCGTTGCCGTCGGCGATTACGACAACGACGGCTGGGACGATCTATTTGTAACAACGTATGGTCAGAATCATTTATTTCGTAACAATCACAATGGCACATTCACCGACGTTACAAAAAAAGCCGGCCTGACCACCCCTCCTGAGTTCGGCGCCTCCGCCGCCTGGGTCGACTACGACCGCGACGGGCACCTCGATCTCCTCGTCGCCAACTACGTCGACTGGTCCCCCGCCAAAGATCGCTACTGCAGCATGGACGGCAAAACCAAGTCCTACTGCACGCCGGAAACCTACCCGGGCGCCTCCGTCCGTCTGTGGCATAACAACGGCAACGGCACCTTCACCGACGTCACGAAGAAAGCCGGCCTCTACGACACGACCTCCAAGAGCCTCGGCATCGCCATCCTCGATGCCAATCAGGACGGCTGGCCCGACATCGCCATCAGCAACGACACCCAGCCCAACAAGCTCTACATCAACAACCGCAACGGCACCTTCACCGAGCAGGGCGTTGCGGCCGGGATTGCGTATTCCGACGACGGCGTCGCTCGCGCCGGTATGGGCATCGACGCCGCCGATTACGACCGCTCCGGCTGGCCTGGCATCCTCTTCACCAACTTCTCCAACCAGATGCTCTCGCCTCTACCAGAACCAGCGCAACGGCCTCTTCGTCGATACCGCGCCGTCGTCTGAAGTCGGCCGCTCCAGCATCCTCACGCTCGGCTTCGGCTGCTTCTTCTTCGACTACGACCTCGACGGCTGGCCCGACTTCTACGTCGCCGACGGCCACCTCGATGACTCCATCGAGCGCATCCAGCAGCGTATCCGCTTCGCCGAGCCGCCCCACCTCTACCACAACCTCGCCGGCAAGGGCTTTGACGACGTCGCCGCCCGGATGGGCCAGTCCTTCGACGCAGCGCGCGTCGCCCGCGGCGCAGCCTACGGCGACATCAACAACGACGGCGCGCCCGACATTGTCATCACCACCAACAACGGCCCCGCCGCGCTTTTCCTCAATGAGGGAACGACGAACCACGCGCTGCGCATCAAGCTGGTCGGAACCAAATCCAACCGCGACGGCATCGGCGCCGTCGTCTCCGTCAAATCCGCAACGACGTTCCAGAAACAGATGCTCCGCAGCGGATCGAGCTATCTCTCTGCCAGCGAGCTGATCCTCACCTTCGGCCTCGGCTCGTCAACCAAAGCCGATTCCATCGAGGTCCGCTGGCCCTCCGGCGCCGTCGACCACGTCAGCAACATTGCCGCCGACCAGATCGTCACCATTCGCGAAGGCTCCGGCGCCCTCTTCTCCCATCCGCTGCAGAAACGCCAGTAACGCGGATCCAGAAAACAAAAGGTCCGGCACAAGCGCCGAACCCCGCCGACCGCTTCCAGCTGTCCCCTTACCTGCTTCTGATTTTCGACAACAGCCGCAGCATTTCCAGATACAGCCACACCAGCGTCACCATCAGCCCGAAGGCGCCGTACCACTCCATATATTTCGGCGCGCCCGCGTCGACGCCGCGCTCGATGAAGTCGAAATCCAGCACCAGGTTCAGCGCTGCCACGCACACAATCACCAGGCTGACACCAATCCCGATCCATCCCGACCCGTTCACCGATGTGAAATGAATGCCGAAGAATCCCAGCCCCAGTTCCACCACATAGAACAGAAAAATCGCGCCCGTCGCGGCCACCACGCCCAGCCGAAATTTCTGCGTCACCTTGATCATTCCCGACCGGTACGCGAACAGCAGCACCAGCAGCGTCCCAAACGTCAGGGACACGGCCTCGATAGCGATCCCGGGCAGGCGCTGTTCGAAGGCCGCTGAAATCCCGCCCAGCACCAGCCCTTCGAGAAGCGCGTAAATCGGCGCCGTTACCGGAGCCCACGTCTTCTTAAACGTCGTGATCAGCGCAAACACCAGCCCGCCAATCAATCCCACCAGCAACAGCAGCCAGGTCAGCGGCAGCGTCGCCGGATTCATCGCCAGGTGCCACGTCCATGCCGCGGTCCCGATCGCGCACAGAAGCAGGATGCCGGTCTTGTTGACCGTGCCCTCCAGCGTCATCGTCTCGCCCAGCGCAGCAGGCAGCCCCCGGAACACCTTATCGTTCAGCGCCGGGTTCGAAGTCCTCATCAGGTCAGCCACTTCTTCTTTTCCTCCGCGGACTCCTCCTGCCTCAAGCCCTCAGACGATCCGCTTCCCCCATCATAGCCGCTGAGCCTCGCCTCTCCTTCGGCGCGGGTCATCCGGTAGATCCATTCAGCACGAGACAGTAGCTCATCCGTGAGCGCGCTCGTCGTCATTTCGGCTCTCCGTTGCCGTGTACCTGCGTCGTCAGCGACCAGTTGCCCTGCAGCACCCCGTTCGGGTTCGTATTCGGATTGTTGGTCTGGTACCACTGCGTGCCGTTGGTCCATGTTTGCGAATAGGCGCTCGATACCTTCGCCGTCGACCCGTTCGGATTCATCACCGTCTGCCGATCGAGCGAGTAATCCACCCAGTCCGAGGCCGCCGTGGTCTGCGCGTTCATCGACGCGTTCGCATTGTTCATCGCGCTCTCAAACTGCGACTCCTGCTGCTGCATGAATTGCTGATGCTCCTGCTGCGACCGCGCCATGATCTGCTGGAACTGGTTGTAGAGCATTTGGCTCTCCGCCTTCTCCTGTGCCGTCAGTGCCGCCATCTGCTGCGCTGCCGTCCTTTGCTGCCGCGCCATCGCCGCCTGCATCCACTGAGGAGTGTTCACGCCGTGCGGCAGATTATTGCTGTCAACCAGCTGCACCAGCGCGTCGAGCCTGCCCCGCGGAGCCGTCAGCACATCCACCCGCGCCCAGCACGTTCCCCCATACAGCGCGTTGCTCATCGGCGTGCTCCGATCGTTGTTCATCGTGCACTCCACCGCCGCGCGCAGCCGCTCTTCCACTACAAAGGATCCGTTCACGACTTCGATCCGCAATGCAGCCGTGTCTCCCGTACTCTGCGTCTGCATGATGGCGGGCACGCGGCTGTTGGCCTGATTCTTCTGCGCTGCCAGCCCCTGCGCCCACTGCGAATACGCCGCTGGCACCGTCATTGTCCCCACCACATGCACGCCGCCCTGCATCGTCCCCAGGTAATACTGCAGGAACGCCGCCGCCGAAATCTGCCCCGAGATATTCGCGCACCCGCTGTTAAACGTGCCTCTCGCGTTGGGGTGCCATTGCCAACCGATCACCGGCTCGATCCGATACTGCATCAGCCCATCCTGCGAATACGCCCGAAACACCGGCCACGGCTGAAACGTGCACGCGCTCATCATCTCGAGCCCCTGCAGCTTCCATCCCGCCGGAATCGTCAGCGTCGCCGCCATAATGTTGTTCAGGCTTGGATCGTCGATCGTAGCGGTCGTCATCTGACGGCTCAGCGGCGCCCCGCTCACATAGGTCGCCCCGCCGGCTTTTCCCGATGTCCCCGGCGCCGCGCCCGCCCCAGCCCCATCCGAGGTCGCCGCCGATGCCGCTTTCGAGGTGGAAGAGCATCCCGCTGCCAGTACCGCAGCCGCGAGAATGAAACCGAGCGCACCTGCCAGCTTCTTCATTTCTTTGTCCTCGGGGGGAAAACAGATTCACTGCGCTGAGGTAGTGGGCGACGCACAAGTGCGAGCGCACTTCTGCGCACGGGCCGCAGACAAAACCAAAACAGGACGATGGAAGCAGCCGCCAGCAAGATATTCAGAAAAAAGCCCATGACTCTCTCCTCGCACAAAGCGCACCGTAAAAAATTGGCGGCGGCCATGCTGGAATCGGCCGCCGCTCTAAGGTGCGTCCTGAACCTGCCACGCCCGCACCACCCCATGCCAGAGACATGCAAGGACACCAAAGGACAAGTCGGGACATCTGCCCAACCCGCGTCCCTGCGCCGCTCCACGCCTTTTCTTCGCCTTGCTATGGCCTGTTTCCCCCAGGGGGGCTTTTCAGGGCATCGCAGGTCAAAAAGCCGCGATATTCATGGAAATTCAGCTGTTGGGCCGCCTCCGACGGCTGGCTATACTGTTTCCACCTCGGCCCCAATTTCCCGAACGCGAACGATGCGGCTTAGGTTGAGGGCATTATGATGTCCCGCACAGCGGCCAGCCCCGCTGAAAATCGCCGCATCGATTCCTGGAAGGAAATTGCCGCCTTTTTTGGCCGGGACGAACGCACCGTCAAGCGCTGGGAAAAAGAACGCGGCCTGCCCGTACATCGCCTGCCAGGCGAGCGCGGCGGCGTCTTCGCCTGGTCCAACGAACTCACGGCCTGGCTCAATTCCTCCGTCTCCGCCTCCGGCAACGGCAAAGGGGACTCCACTCCTGCCCCGCCCGCCCGCTCCGCACCTCCCGCGCCGATTCTGTGCCGGATGCCGCCCCGCCGCAACGCCGTAACTGCCCTCTGGATGTCGGGCGTCGTTGCCTTCGTCCTCCTGCGCTGCCCTTGCCACATTCATCTCTCTGCGCCATCCCGCTCGCGAGCCCAGCTCCCTCAGCGAAGCCCACCCCGTCCCGGCGGCCCAGCACATCCCCGACCCCGAGGCGCAGGAGTTCTACCTCAGAGGCCGCTACTACTGGAGCCGTCGCACCGAAGACAGCCTCCGCCAGGCCGTCGATGCCTTCACCCAGGCCGTCGTCCACGACCCCAACTACGCCCAGGCCTACGCCGGCCTCGCCGAGTGCTACGACGTCATGCCCGAGTTCACTTCGATGCCGCGGCTCGCAGGCTTTCCCACGCGCTATCGTCGCCGCGCGCAAGGCCGTCGCCCTCGATGACTCGCTCGCCGAAGCCCACCGCGCCCTCGGCTTCGCGCTCTTCTACTGGGAATGGAAAGTTCCCGCCGCTCTCAGCGAATACCAGCGCGCCATCGCCCTCGATCCCCGCGACGAGGAGGCCCACCACTGGTACGCCACTTCGCTCCTCACGCTCGGCCGCTATCCCGAAGCAAGGGTCGAGATCGACAAGGCTCAGCAGCTCGATCCCACCTCGCGCTCCATCGTCTGCGATCAGGCTCTGATCCGTTTCTGGTCGGGCGATCGCGCGCCCGCTGTTGAGAAGCTCCGCGAAATCGAGCAGGCCGAGCCCGAGTTTTTCTCCGCACCCCGCTACCTGGCCGGCCTCGCTTTCGCGCAGAAGGACTATCGCGGCTTCGTCGACCAGACCAGACGTCTCGCCACCCTCTCCGGCGACAAACAGATGCTCGCCATCGCCGATGCCGCCCAGCGCGGCCTGGCGCGCGGAGGCGAGCGCGGCATGCTCGAGGCCATGCGCCTCGTCCAGCAGCGCGACTTCGACGCCGGCCGCTCCTCCGGCTTCGATCTGGCCCGCACCAGCGCCCTGCTCGGCCGAAAACAAGAAGCCGTCGCCGCCCTCAAAGCCGCCATCGCCGCCCACGACTACATGGTGCTCACCATCTCCACCAACCCGGACTTCGTTCCCCTCAGCGGCGATCCTGGCTTTGAGGAAGTCCTGCGGCAGATCACCCAGCGCCTCTACCGCGCCTGATCTTCACGCGGTCTGGTTGTAGCGCCGCGCCGCCGCGTCCCCTATCGACCCTGCCGGCGTCGACTCCATCCCCCGCACGTCCGCTCCCCGCTGCACGCCCGTCCTTGCGGAAGCAGCCTTCGGCAGCAGTCGGTTCACCGTGCTCATCGCCAGCGCCACCGCTTCCGGAGCCACGCTCGCCAGCCGTGCCGCCACGATCGCCTGCGGAGTGATGGCAATCTCCGTCTCCCCCGCCGCCACCGCGCGCACAATTCGCCGCGCCGCACGCGCCGCGCTCGTCGAAACCCCCGGCAGGTTCGCCGCCATGCTGAACCAGCGGTATTCCCCCTCGGCATCCCCGGCAAACTGCGCGCTGGTGTGCGACCCGGTTCGCATCAGCCCCGGGCACACCGTCAGCACGTGAACGCCTTTCGCCCGCAACTCGGCGTGCAGTCCTTCTGAGAATCCCACCGCCGCGAATTTGCTCGCCGTATACGGCAGCAGGTGGGGCACAGCGATCTTCCCCCCAATCGACGCGATGTTCACAATCGTGCCGTTTCTCCGCGCCAGCATCTGCGGCAGCACGCTCAGCGCACAATGCACGGCGGTGAAGAAATTCGCCTCCATCGCCTCATGGAAATCCTCAATGCGCTGGTTCTCCACCGGCCCCACCGCGATCGTGCCGGCATTGTTCACCAGCACATCCACGCGCCCAAAATGCTCCGTCGCTCGCTCCACCGCCTGCTTCGCCTCTTGCTCCTTCCGCAGATCGGCCGGAATCGTCAGAACCTCATCGGCGCCACTCACCGCCCCGCGTTCCACCAGCGACTGCCGCGCCCGCTCCAGTTCCCATGGATCGCGCGCCGTCAGCACCAGTTTCGCTCCGCGCTTGCCGAACTCCTCCGCCATCGCCAGGCCCAGCCCCCGCGATGACCCGGTGATCAGCACCACTTTTCCCGCCAGCCGTCTTCCTTTCCTTCGAAGAATTTCCCGGCACACGATCACGCCTGCGGTTCCCGTGCATACGGCTCCGGCCGCTGCAATTGCCGCGCCCGCCATCAGGATTGCCTTCCCTCGATGCATCGCACTCTCCCTTCACGCAACTCTACTGGATAAGACTCGGTATACACCGATCCGGTTGATCGCCGTGCCGAGCCACCGTCCGAACCTCGGCGAATCACCAAATCTGGCCTCGACGGCCCTTTCGCTCCCCGCAACCTTGCAAACCGGCACAATAGGGCAAGCAGGCATTCCATGACCCAATCCGAAGTTCGTATCGAAAAGGATTCGCTGGGCGAGATTCGCGTTCCCGCCGACAAACTCTGGGGCGCGCAGACCCAGCGCTCGCTCGAGCATTTCAGCATCGGCACCGAGCTCATGCCTCGCGAGATGATCGCCGCCTACGCCATCCTCAAAAAAACCTCGGCTCACGCGAACCATGCCGCCGGATGGCTCGATGCCGAACGCCTCGCGCTCATCGATCGCGTCTGCGATGAGATCCTCGCCGGCCAGCACAACGACATGTTCCCCTTGCACGTATGGATGACCGGCAGCGGCACGCAGTTCAACATGAACGTCAACGAGGTCGTCTCGAACCGCTGCTGCCAGCTTGCCGGCACCCCGCTGGGCAGCAAAACGCCGGTTCATCCTAACGACCACGTCAACATGTCGCAGTCGTCGAATGATAATTTTCCGTCCGCGATGAACATCGCCGTCGCCGTGAACGTGAAGGAACGCCTCATCCCCGCCGTCTCGCACCTGCGCGACTCCATCGCACAAAAAGCTGAGGCCTGGAAGGACATCATCAAGGTCGGCCGCACCCACATGCAGGATGCAACGCCGCTCACCCTCGGCCAGGAGTGGTCCGGCTACGCGGTCATGCTCAGCGACAACCTCGACCGCATCGACGACGCGCTGAAGGGCGTCTACGAGCTCGCGATCGGTGGAACCGCCGTGGGTACCGGCATCAACGCTGCGCCCGGCTTCGCGGAATCGGCCGCCGCCGAGATCGCCCGCCTCACGAATCTCCCCTTCGTCACTGCCCCCAACAAGTTCGCCGTACAGGGAGCGCACGATGCTCTGGTGCACTTCTCCGGCACGCTGCGCACGCTCGCCGTCTCGCTCTATAAAATCGCCAACGACATCCGCCTGCTCTCCTGTGGTCCGCGTGCCGGCTTTGCCGAGCTGCTCATTCCGGAAAACGAGCCCGGCTCCTCCATCATGCCCGGCAAGATCAATCCAACCCAGTGCGAAGCCCTCACCATGATCGCCGTCCAGGTCATGGCCAACGACGTCGCCACCGGCTTCGGCGGAGCAGGCGGCTATCTCGAAATGAACGTCTACAAGCCCCTGATGATCTTCGGCCTCGCGCAGTCCATCACCCTTCTTGCCGACGGCTGCACCAATTTCCGCAAGCACCTGGTCGAGGGCACGAAGCCTAACAGCAAGAAGATCGACGAAGATCTCGCGCGGTCCCTCATGCTGGTCACGGCGCTCTCCCCCGTCATCGGCTACGACAAGGCCTCAAAGATCGCCCACTACGCCATGGAGCACGACCTGACCCTGAAAGACGCCGCGTTGCAACTGGACTTCGTCACCGAAGAGCAGTTCGATCGCTTCGTCGACCCGGCGAAAATGGTCCACCCCTCGAACAAAGACTGAAGTCATGCCCCGTTGGTGCTCACCATCCGGGCACCGCAGGGCAGTCCGCCTGACGCCCATGAGGGATTCCGACCCGTTGAAAAACCGGGCTACTCTTCATCGCATGGCAGAAGTAGCGGAAACATATCGGGCAGAGTGGGAGATGCGGCCGGTGCAGAGCCTTGCCGGCCAAACTGCCACCGTTATTCAGCGCGACGGTACGCGCAAACAAATCCTTTTCGGGCGCGATGTGCGGTTGCGCCGTCAAGGCTCCCGCCCCCCGGGCACAACCGCCGCCCTCCAGCCCGTGGTGGAAGGGCACGTCGAAGCCAACGAGATGGTTTTCGATCCTGAAGACCAGCAGCTGGTCCTCAGCGACGGCAGCGTCTTCCGCATCACCTTCAGCTACCAAAGCTTCTTCTTCGCCGTCGAGCCACTCTCCGCGCGCGTGCGGATGCCGGTATAGCTCAACGCCGCCGCCGGCCGATCAGTTGTTGTGGTTTCTCGCGCTCGGCGTCAGCTTGCGCAGCACAAATTCCTGCACCACGGCGTTCGTCATGCGTCCGCCTGTCACGATCAGCGCGCTCCCAAACACAAGACCCGGCCCGCGATCGCTCGGCGGATAGTACAGGTTCGAAATCGCTCCCGCAGCCAGGTCGCCGCCCATACTGGAATAGTTCGGTTCCAGCTTGCCATTATCTCCGCGACAAATAAACGGGCTCGACAGCGCATGCAGCATGCGCGACTTCGTCGTCCCCGTGCCCTGATAAAAGTACCGCGGATCCTGATGCAGCACCGAAGGCAAAATCGCTCCACCGATCATGATGTCGGCGAAGCCGGTCGTGTAGTTGGCCCCCAGCCGCTGCCCATAGCCCGCCGCACCCTGCTGATATCCCGGCGTATTGCCCGCCTGATCCGCCCCGGCCACCAGTGCCGCTCCCACAAACGTCATCGGATCCGTCTCCGCCTTCAGCGCGAGAGCAAACTTCAGCTTTGTGGGGAGCGGAGCCGCGTTCGAATCGTAAGCAACATAAAAGTTCGGCACAATCCCCAGCACCCGCTGCTGCTCCTCGATCTTGACCTCTTCCGTCGCGATCTGGTCTGGCGACCCATACACCGTAATCGACGTTGGAGCCGCGGAGAACACCAGTCTCACGCTGGAAAGAAACAAAAATTGACCCGGGCCAGGCGTGAGCTCGGGCGAGGTCCACTTCGCGAACCCCGGCGTGTTGATGGTCACGTGATAAGCAGTCCCCGGCTCAACGGAGTCGAAGTGAAACCCACCGTTGTCGTCGGCGACTGCGGTGCGCGAGGGCTGCGAAATTCCATCCAGTACAACGGTGGCGCCAGGCACCACGTCGTTCTGTGAGTCCATCACGGTACCACTGATGTTGGCCAGCGAGGGGTCGTTCGGCAGCGCCGGCTGTGCCACAATCGGGCCGGCACACGCAAGAGACACAAAGAGCCACTGCAGCGATCGTCTGATGTTCATCGCGGAGAACTCCTGGGGGAGGTTCCTGAGTTTCACCAATCTCCGCGCTCAGGCGAAGGGGGAAACAACTGCGTATCTGATGCCCAAACACGGACGCGGATTCATCTTTCAAAGTTGCAGGAATCGCGCTTTTAACATGCGAACTTCGTGAACCGGCGAGAACATAAAAGTTCGCACGATCTCGCTCCGCATCCTCTCTCGGATTCCCTTAAAATCTTTCGGCGTGCTCTATCAACCATTTGCAGAGCGCGCAGCGGAGAATGTTCCAATGCTGAATCGGCGGACCTTTGTGAAAACAGGCGCAGCGGCTGGAACGCTGGCGTATTGGACGGATCCACTCAACGCAACAGCCGCGCTGACCCCCGTCGACGAATCGGCACCCGCAGGCCAGCCCGCGTGGCTAAAAACTTTGCGACGCATCGGCCAGACGAACATCACCGAGCACGATCCCGCCGTCCTCGACGTCGAAGCCTGGGCCGACTACTGGTCGCGCGTCAAGGTCGGCGTCGTCTACGTCAGCGTTACCGGCATCATTGCCTACTACCAGACGCAGGTGCCTTTCCATCGCAAGAGCAAATACCTCGCCGGCAAAGATTTCTTTGGCGAGCTCAACACCGCTGCCCGCAAGCGCGGCCTGCGCACCTTCGCGCGCATGAGCCCCGACCTCAACTGGGGCGACGCGTTGCAGGCGCATCCCGAGTGGTTCATGCGCGACGAGCAGGGCAACGCCCTCCCCACCGCCGACACGCCGGAGCTCTTTCAGACCTGCATGTTCACGCCGTACATGACCGACTACATGACCGCCATCATGCGCGAGATCAACGCGCACTACGACGTCGACGGCTTCTACATGAACGGCTGGCCCATGTTCAACCTGCCCGTCTGCTACTGCAACATTTGCCGCAAACTGCCTCCGCCCAAAACGCCCGCGTACTGGGATAAGTTCAACGACCGCGTCGATGGAACTGTGGAAGCTCTACGACGGCATAGCGAAAGAGAGAAACCGCGAGGCCTTCTACTTCGCCAACATGGGCGGCGGCATCCACGCCACGCCCAATCTCGTTCAGGTCGGCGAAATCTCGCAGTGGTTCCAGGCCGACAATCAGGGCCGCGGCCGCATGGACGACCCCATCTGGGGCTGCACGCAGCAGGGCCGCGTCTGCTACGCCATCATGAATGGAAAACTCGCGGCGAACGTGACTGGCTTGTGGTCCACCGGGCCTCTGCGCTGGCGCGAGAGCATCAAGTCACAGCAGGAAACGCAGATGTGGCTGAACGAGACCGTCGCCAGCGGCATGGTTCCCTACATCCACGTCATCGGCGGCGAGAAGGGCATGGGCGAAGACCGGCGCTATGAGAAGTTTGGCGAGGACTACTTTGCCTGGACCGCGAAGCACGATGCCCACTTCATGAACCGGCGCTCCATCGCCAACATCGCCGTCGTCTTCGGCCAGCGCACCAACCTCTTCTACCAGGCGCCCAGCAACATGACCATGCAGCGCAACATGGACGGCCTCTACTCCGCGCTGCTCGAAGGCCGCTTCTTCTTCGATTTTCTGCACGAGGACCAACTGGACCTGGACCGGCTGAAAAAATATTCCGCCGTGATTCTTCCCAACATTGCGCTCCTCAGCGATGCGCAGTGCGCGCAGTTGCGTGCGTACGTCAAGCAGGGCGGATCGCTGCTCGCGACCTTCGAAACCAGCATGTACACCGATCAGAACGTCCGCCGCGCGGACTTCGGCCTCGCGGATGTGCTCGGCATTCATGCCGCCGGTAAGGTGATCGGCCGCCGCGGCAACTCAAATCCGTTCTATGCACGCATCGAGCGCCAGCACCCGATCCTCGCCGGATTCTCCAACACGAACTGGCTCCCTGGCGCCGAGTATCGCCAGCCCGTCGCCGCCGTCGAGAACCCCATCCTCACTGTGGTGCCGGGCTTCGTCGCCTATCCGCCCGAGCTTTCCTACCCGCCCACTCCGCAAACAACAGAGCCCGCGGTCGTCTTGCAGGAGCGCGGCCGGAGCCGCACCGCATACTTCCCCGGCAACATCGAACACAGCCTCTGGATCGCGGGCAACACCGATCTCAGCCGCCTGCTCCAGAATACGATTCGCTGGGTCGCAGGAGAAAACCATCCAGTCGCGATCGAAGGCGACGGTCTGATCGAGGCCTTCGCCTGGGAAACCGAGCCTGGGTTCGCGGTCCACGTCCTCAACTACACAAACCCAAATACCCACCGCGGATGGCTGCGCTCGCTCTATCCCATCGGCGAGCAGCGAGTCCGCCTGCAACTGCCGCCAGGGCGCACGGTGAAGAAAGCCGAACTGCTGCGCGCGGAGAAGGAACTGCCCTTCACGATGAATGGCAGCGCGGTTGAATTCACGATTCCGTCGATTGACGACTACGAGATTGCAGCGCTCACCGCAAGCTGACGATCAAACCACCACCGTCTCCCGATACTCCCCGAAAACTTCGCGCAGAGTAGTCGCGATCTCGCCCACCGTCGCGTAGCTCTCGACCGCGTCCAGGATCGCCGGCATCAGGTTCGCGCCCGAGCGCGCGTGCTCACGAATGCGATCGAGCGAATCCTGCCACGGCCCCACATCGCGCCGCGCCCGCAAGGCCCGCACCCGCTCCACCTGTTTCCGCTCCAGATCCTCGTCGATGTGCTGCGTCGGGATCGGCGGATCGTTCTCGACTGTAAAGCGGTTCACGCCCACCACCGTTGCCTCGCCGGTATCGACGGCACGCTGATACTCATACGCTGCCTGCTGGATTTCCTGCTGCACCCATCCGCGCTCGATTGCCGCCAGCATCCCGCCCTGCTTCTCGATGCGCTCGAAGTAGCCGTGGACCTCGGCCTCGATCCGGTTCGTCAGCGACTCAATCGCGTACGAGCCGGCCAGGGGGTCGACCGTGTTCGGCACGCCGGATTCGCATGCGATGATTTGCTGGGTGCGCAGCGCAATGCGCGCGGCTTCCTCGGTCGGCAGCGCCAGCGCCTCGTCGTAGCCGTTCGTGTGCAGCGACTGCGTTCCGCCCAGCACCGCGGACAGCGCCTGAATCGCAGTCCGCACAATATTGTTCTCCGGCTGCTGCGCCGTCAGCGTCGACCCCGCTGTCTGCGTATGAAATCGCAGCATCCACGAGCGCGGATTCTTAGCGCCGAACTTCTCCCGCATAATGCCCGCCCAGATGCGCCGCGCCGCCCGGTACTTCGCCACCTCTTCCAGAAAATTGTTGTGCGCGTTGAAGAAGAACGATAGCCGCGGCGCGAAGCGGTCCACATCCAGCCCCGCATCGATCGCCGCCTGCACGTACGTCACCCCATTGGCCAGCGTGAACGCGACTTCCTGCTCCGCCGTCGATCCCGCCTCGCGCATGTGGTAGCCGGAGATCGAAATCGTGTTCCACTCCGGCACATTTTCGCCGGCCCACGCGAACACGTCCGTCACAATCCGCATCGCATCGCGCACGGGATAGATGTACGTCCCGCGCGCGATGTACTCCTTCAGAATGTCGTTCTGCACCGTCCCTGACAGCTTCTTGCTATCCGCCCCGATCCGCCGCGCCACCGCCACATACAGCGCCAGCAAAATGCTCGCCGTCGCGTTGATCGTCATCGAGGTCGAAATGCGATCCAGCGGAATCCCGTCAAACAACCGCTCCATGTCCTCGATGGAATCAATGGCCACGCCGACCTTGCCGACCTCACCCAGCGCATAGGTGAGTCGGAGTCATACCCAATCTGCGTCGGCAGATCGAACGCCACTGACAGCCCCGCTGTCCCCTGTGCCAGCAGGAATTTGTACCGCCGATTGCTCTCTTCCGCATCGCCCATGCCCGCGTACTGTCGCATCGTCCACAGCCGGCCGCGATACATCGTCGGCTGAATGCCGCGCGTAAACAGAAACTCCCCCGGAAACCCAATCTCGCGCTCCGGCGAAGAAGCCGCCAGATCATCGGCGGTATACAGTGGCTTGTTTTCGGAGGGGATCGTCATGGCTTCATAATGAGAATCGCACGTTCAGGATCCTGCAGGAATTCGGTGACGCGAATCGCCTGGTCGCGCAGGAGGCGCTCTGCGATGCCGGTCGGATAATCGCAACCGCGAAGCCAAATGACCTTCGGCGGAGCACCCTTTGAAAGTGCGAGGTCGTAGAAGTCTCCATCTGCCATCACGATGGCGAATCCGTGAGCACCCGCATATTCCCATATTTCAATATCTCGGCTTTGCAGCAGACTCTCGAACGCCACATGGGAAGAGCCCGGAAACAGGTCGTTGATCCGTATCGACAGCCGATGAGAGAGGTTCTCATCGAAGAGCAGCTTCACAAAGCGACGCGGCGCCCCACGCGCGCGGCGTAGTCGAAGATCGCCGGAAAATCCGCCGGCTCAAGCTCGGGATAATCGGCCAGAATCTGCTCCATGCTCATTCCCGCCGCCATCCAGCCGAGCACATCCCACACCGTGATGCGCAGGCCGCGCACACACGGCTGCCCCGACCGTTTTCCGGCTTCAATTGTGATCCGCTCGATCATGATTCGATTGTCAGGCATGAGGCTCCGTACCTGATCTTAACGCTCTCAGCCCCGCTTCTGTTTCCGATTCGCCCGCCAGAACGAGCTCACCGCGAACCACACAAACAGCGCCGCGAACGCCAGGTACATCGGCAAATAATGATCCCCCCAGCCAGCAGACCGGTACAACTGCCAGCATTTCGCCCCAAAGCCGAGCGCAAAGAACGCAAACAACAGCCCCGTAATCTGCAGCCCCAGCAGTCCTGTCGCGTGTGCAAACGGCTTCCACAGCGAAGAGCTGAACCGTCCCGCCCCCCGCGCGAATCTCCGGCTGCCCTCAGCCATAGCCGCGGACGAGGCGGCGACCCGAGCCTGCGGCGCTTTCCCCGGTTCCGTGGCAGAGCTGGTCCCCGATCCGCTGCCTGCAGCCGCAACTCCCGTCGCCCCCGACGCCTTCCCCCGCTCCACCGCCGCGGCCGCGCCCGCCGCTCCGTCGCGCAGTTTGCCGACCGCCATCCGCGTCCCAATCCCCAGCAGCCGGCCCACTCGGTTCGGTTCCATGGTCAAAGTCTAGCAAGGGGCTGCGGCCCCCACCCGTAGTTTCGCGGCACCCCGCGCCGCCCTGCCCGATCCGCGTTGCCCCGTGCGAACATCAAACGATAAGGTAAGGACTATCGGCGGCCGATGCCCGATCGCGGGCGCCGGGGAAATCGAGGTTCAGGACTTGAATCAAAAACTCCGCAAACTGGTTCAGCAGCTGGGCGAGGCCATTCACGAGAGCGTCTCGGAGTCGCCGCTGATTGCCGGCGTCGTCGCCGACATTCGCCGCCAGGGCTTCGAAGTCATGCTCATGCTCGAAGCCACCATCGGGCTGAACGAGGTGGAGGAGCAACCCGAGGGCGCCCTTGAAGTCCCCGCCGCCGGCCACGAGCAGCGACCAGTCCGAAGAGGAGGGAACCTTCACCGCGCAGGACCTCCACTTCCTCAAGTCGCTGCGCATCTCGATCGCCGGAGAAGCCGAGGGCGCCGAAGACAGCTGAGTCCCGTCGCGCGTCCTTCACCGGGCGCGCATCCCAGCAAGGTTGTGATATATCTGGCCTTCGCCCACTCCGGCGCGAGGCGCGCCATCGCCGAAAGTCCGCCGGAGGACAGCGAAACTTCAGGCAGGAGCCGTGAAAGGCCATCATGCCGATCAAAGATACTCTGGGCGTACTCCTGGCGGGCGGGGCGGGCGAGCGGCTCTTCCCACTGACCCGCGATCGCGCCAAGCCGGCCGTTCCTTTCGGCGGCCAGTACCGCATCATCGACATCACCCTCTCCAACTGCATCAACTCCGACCTTCGCCGCGTTTACATCCTCACCCAGTACAAGGCGCTCTCCCTCAACCGCCACATCCGCGAAGGCTGGACCAGCGTCGTCGCCCAGGAGCTCGGCGAGTTCATCGAGATCCTGCCCCCCATGCAGCGCGTCAGCGCCAACTGGTACATGGGCACCGCCGACGCCGTCTACCAGAACATCTACTCCATCGGCTCCGAGCAGCCCAAACACGTCCTCATCCTCTCCGGCGACCACATCTACAAGATGAACTACGGCAAGATGCTCCGCCAGCACGTCGACTCCGGCGCCGACGTCACCCTCGCCACCCTGCCGATCGAGCCCGCCGATGTCGCCCGCTTCGGCGTCGTCGAAGTCGCGCGCAACGGCGAGGTCACGGGGTTCCTCGAGAAGCCGAAGAAGACCGACATCCGTTCCCCCTTCAACCCCAACATGGTCGACGCCTCCATGGGCGTCTACGTTTTCAATACCGACGTCCTGCTGCCCGCGCTCATCCGCGACGCCGAGGATCCCGAGTCGCAGCACGACTTCGGGCACAACATGCTGCCCGCCATCCTCGGCAAGTACAAGATGTTCGCCTATAACTTCGTCGACGAGAACCGCAAGGAAGCCCTCTACTGGCGCGACGTCGGCACGCTCGAGGCCTACTACGACGCCAACATGGACGTGGCCTCCGTCTCCCCCATCTTCAACCTCTACGACAACAGCTGGCCCATCCGCACCCGCGTGCGCCAGTATCCGCCCGCCAAGTTCGTCTTCGGCGAGCCGGGCCGCACCGGCATGGCCATCAACTCCATCGTCTCCCAGGGCTGCATCGTCTCCGGCGCCGTGGTGCGCAACAGCGTCCTCTCCCAGGATGTGCGCGTCAACTCCTACTCCGAGGTCGACTCGAGCATCGTCTTCACTCACGTCAACATCGGCCGCCACTGCCGCATCCGCCGCGCCATCATCGACCGCGACGTCCACCTGCCCGAAGGCACGGTCATCGGCTACGACCAGAGCGACGACCGCAAGAACTACTTCGTCACCCCCAGCGGCCTCACCGTCGTCACGCGCGACTACTCGCTCTACGAGAACCCGGTGTCGGCGGACTTCCTGCAGGAGCGGCGGGAGTAGGCTTTGAGCAGCCTGTAGGCGGTAGGCTGTAGCCGGTAGTGCGCTCGCCTGAGACTGGATATACTTCGCCCACATCGATCCCGGGGGAGGCGCCATGGTTCGAAGTGCTGGCTGTGTCGTGCTGGCTGTGCTGTTCGCTGCAACGCTGCCTGCGGCGGCGCAATCGAAGGATGCCGACCGGGTATGGGCGCGCGAGAAACTCTATTGGCAATACGTCCAGGCCTATGACGTCGAGCGCTATCGCTCGCTGTGGCACGCCGATTTTCTGGGCTGGCCTTACTTCAGTCCCGAACCCACGCGCAAGGATCACATCGCGGACTGGCTCGCGAACTACAAAGACAGCGGGCAAACGCTCCGGTCGTTTGAACTGGAGCAGCGGGTGATCCAGGTGACGGGGAACCTGGCGACCACGACGTATCGAATGCATCAGCACTGGGTGGATAAGAGCGGAGCAGAACACCCGTTGACGACGCGGATTATTCATACGTGGCTGCGAGCGCCGGGAGGCGAGTGGGCGATTATTTCCGGGATGTCGGCGCCGACCGATGGTGAGGGGCACTGAGCTCGGGTTACGAGGTGCCGCTCAGTCCGCCAGCTTGAAGATCCGGATCTGGACCAGCTTCGAAATCGTCAGATTGTTGAAGCCGCGGTCCTGCATGCGGTGGATGAACTCCGGCGTCACCTTGAAAATGCGCATCTGGATCAGCTGGTCGGCGGTGGGGTCATAGCCCATGGCGCGGTACTGTTTCACCTCGTCGGGATTGACGTGGTGGACGCCGAAGGCGATCAGCTTGCCGGCTTCGAGGTGCGAGTAGCCGAGCGCATCCATGCTGTGCACGTAGTCGGGCGTGATTTTGAAGATGCGCAGAGCGATGAGCTTGCCGGAGTCCATATCGGTGACGCCGGCGGCCTGCAGCTGCTGCACCCACGCCGTGTCGATATGGAAGAGGGTGTAGGCCTCGAGCTTTCCTGAGTCGAGCCCGGTGAAACCGAGGCGCGCCATGCTCTGGACGAACGCCGCGTTGGGCGTGAAGGTGAAATCGCCGGCGAGAGTGGCGCCGTGAATCTGGCCGGTGCAGGAGATGGTGCCGGCTTCGGCGACGATTTTGGCATCGATCTGCGCGCCTTCGCGCTCGAAGTCGGCCAGAGCGAGACCGGTGAAGGTGCTCAGGGGCGCGTCGGAATCGTTCTCATGGCAGTTCGACTCGCCGTCGGCGCTCTGGCAGTCGCCGTGCCGGAACTCGTAGCGCACGTGGTCGGGCATGGTGGAGGGCGCGATGGTGCAGGTGCCGTGGATGGCCTGCAGCGCGTCTTCAGCGGAGAAGAGGCGGCTGCCGGCAAGGCAAAGAATGGCTGTGAGAATCGCGGCGCGAACGCTCATGGTCGAATCTCCTGGTGTTACGAATCGGGCTTAAAGGGTCCGGTTTATTTCTTGTTGCTGTCGTCGGCGTCGTCGAGGATGCCGGAGATGCGCAGCTTGACCAGCTTCTGAATGGTCAGGTTGTCGAAGCCGTGCCGTTTGGCGTTGGCGATGAAGTCGCCGTCGATGTTGAAAATCCGCATCTGCACGAGATCGTCGACGGTGGCGTCAGGGAACTGGGCCTTGACGCTCTTTGCGAAGTCGGGCGTGACGTCCTGGACGCGCAGGGTTACGAGTTTCTTGGTGGGAATATCGCCGAAGCCGGCGGCTTTCATGCCGGCGATGAAGTCGGGCGAAACATTGAAGATACGGTACTGAATGAGGTCGTTGAACGAGGCGGCCTCGATGCCGTCGGCATGGAGCTGGGCGGCCCAGTCGGGGCTGACGCCCTGAACTTTGAGCGCGATCAGCTGATCGACGCTGGGCTTGCCGAAGCCGAGTTTGGACATGGAGTCGGCGTACTCGGGCGTGATGTCCTGGACCTTCATCGCGATCAGTTTGTTGGCGTCGGCGTCATATCCGTCGGCGTGCATTTTCGCGATGTAATCCGGAGTCAGGTCCTGCACTCGCATCGCGATGAGCTTGTCGGCGCTCAGTTTGGTTTCGCCCGTTGCTTTGGCCATCTCCTGTGCGTATTCGGGCGTAATGTTCTGAACCTTCATCGCGATGAGCTTGTTGATGTCGGCGTCGTATCCGGCGGCACGCATCTCCGCGATGTACTGTGGGTCGATGTCCTGCACGCGCATGGCGATCAGCTTGTCGGCGGAGAGGTTGGCTTCGCCGGTTGCTTTGGCCATCTCGGCCGCGTATTCCGGAGTGATGTCCTGCACCCGCATCGCGATGAACTTGTTGGCGTCGACGTTGAAGCCGGCCGCGCGCATCTTCGAGATGTAGTCCGGCGTCACGCCCTGCACTTTCAGGCCGATCAGTTTGTCGGCGCTGAGTTTTTCGCCGAAGGCTTTGGACATCTCGGCCGCGTACTCCGGCGTGATGCCCTGGACCTTCATCGCGATGTATTTGTCGAGATCGACGTCATAGCCCGCCGCTTTCATCGCGTCGATATAGTCGGAGTGGCCGGTGGTGGACTGGGGCTCGGCGTTCTGCCCTTCGTCCGGCGACGGTGCGGGCTGCGGCTCGGCTGCGTGCTCCGCGCTCGGTTTCGGTGTGGATGTCGCGACCTGGAAACGGGCGTGGGTCGCGGTGTAAACAACGGCTCGGGTGACCCGGCTCGCTGTCGGCACAATGCTGGCCGCGACGTGCGGCACGGCCCGGAAGCTGGCAAAGAGACTCGGCAGCGGGCAAAGGAACAGGACCAGCGCGATGGCGACTCCGGCGAGCGAGATGGGCCGGAAGGAGCGCGGCGTGGCTTCGCGATCGCCGAGAATTCTGAGAATGCGCGCGCGCAGTCCGGCGCGGGACTGATGCCCGTCCAGAGCCATAGCAAGGTGCAGCCGGGTGCGGCGCTCTTCTTCGAGGCGGAGCAGCGCGGAGGCGTAGACGGTGGGATCGGAACAGGCGGCGACCGCGATGTCGTCGCAGCACAGCTCGCGCTCTTCGCGAACGCGGCGGCTGATCCACCAAACCGCGGGGTGGAAGAAGAAGAGGGTTTCGACGAGAGTCTGCAGAAGGTTCCAGAGGTAGTCGGCGCGGCGAATGTGGGCGAGCTCGTGCGCCAGCACAACTTCAAGCTGCTCCGGACTGAGGCCGGTGAGCGCAGTGACGGGCAGCAGGATCCACGGGCGGACAACCCCCGCGGTGAGCGGATTCGTGAGCCGCGTGGAGAGGCGCAGATCGACGAAGCGCGGGATGTTCATCTGGCGGCGGAGGACGTCGAGCCGGAGGAGCAGCGTGTGGGGCGCCTGTTGCAGACGCGCGCGCATGCGCCGGATGAGCCACCATCCACCGAGGGTGCGGAGGGATAGCAACAGGACGCCTGCGAGCCACAGGCCATCGAGGTAGGGCATGAGGTGGTCGAGAACGAAGCGGTCGGCCTGGCGCAGCGGCGCGGCCGCGGGCGTGTTGATGAGGTCGAGATGGAGCGGCCGTGTGGTGGGAGCAGCGACGTTGTGCAAGCTTGCGGCGGCCGAGTGCTGCGCGGGCGGCTGATAGAACGCGGCCTCTTCATACACAAGAGTCCCGACGGAGACGGCGAACATGCCGAGCAGCGCTCCCAGGGCGAGCACGTAGCGGGCATTGGCAGAGCGGCGCGCCAGTGCCATGTCGGCAACGCGATAGACGAGGGCGATAGCAGCGCCCTGCCAGAGGAAGTGGACGAGTGTCCAGCCGAGGGCTTCCCAGTGGTGTGTCATTGACGGCTCCTCTTGAGGTCGATGAGGATGCGGAGTGCTTCGAGGTCGTGGTCGTTGACGGGCTCGAGGGCGAGCGCGTGCATAGCAAGCTGCGCAGCCGATCCGGCAAAGAGACGCTCGGAGATATCGCGGACCAGCTGATCCTGGGTCGCGTTCTGCGAGGCGGCGGGATGGTAGATGTGCGCCTTGCCGGATTCTTCGCGCTCCACGAGGCCTTTGTCGGTCATGATCTGCAGGATTTTTAGGACCGAGGTGTACCCCAGCGGGCGCGTCCTGCTGATCTGATCGTGAAGGTCGCGGACCGTCGAAGGGCCGCGCTCCCAAAGGATGCGCAGCAGCTCGAGTTCGCCTTCGGTGGGCCGCGGGAGACGCAGGAGTTCGTTTCATGATCAGGACCATATACGAAGAGGTTCGTACATGTCAACGAAGATTTTCGTAGGTGGAGAAATTGTGACGAATGGGCACACAGGAATTGCCGGTTCAGGGCAACAGGAACTGCTTCGCCAGCCGGTCGAGGAGTCCCTCGGTTTCCTCGCAGACGCCGGTATGCACCGGCGAGGGCTGGATGATGGTGGACCGTGGCGAAATGAGCCAGTGGAAGCGCTCGCGCTGGGGCAGGCGCGCGATGGGCCCGGCGGCGGGATCGCCCTGGCAGATGCGGGGCACAGCATCAAGATGATCGCGGATGAGATCGGAATCGATGTCGGGCCAGAGGGCGCGCAGGCGATCGGGGTCGAGATGAACGCGTGCGTCGAGGTAGCGCTTCTCCAGGCAGAAAACGATGACCGCGGCGTTAATGAACTCCTGGCGCTCGACGCGGGGGACAACGCGGAGGATGGCGTAATCAAAGGAGGCGGGAGCGGGCACGGAGGGCCTCCTGTTCGAAAATTTCTGCGGCGGCAAGACGGCGAGTGAGGAAGTCGATGTAGCCGGCGCGGTACTCGGCGGCCGAAACAGCGGCATCGGCGGGGGGAATCGCCTCGAAGAAGGAGTCCGGAACGAGAGCGACGATGTCGACCAGCAGCGCGGGCGTGAGCCGGGAGCGCGCGACCCGGGCGGCTTCTTCGATTTCATTGGCCCAGGGCAGCAGGATGTGATGCTCGATTTCCATGAAGGGCGATTCTATTTTGCTCTCGCGCGCCGGCCAGTTGTGATGGAAGAAGAGCGCGGCGCCGTGATCGATGGGGTACAGCTTACGGTGCCAGACCAGCAGGTTGGCGTTGCGCGGGGTGCGGTCGACGTTGAGGACGAAAACGTCGAACCAGACCAGCAGCGAGGCCTCGGGGGTGGGCGCGGCGTCGCGCGCGGCAGGATCGAACATGGTCGAGCCGGGCAGGTAGTCGAGGGCCATGTTGAGGCCGGCGCTGGTTTTCAGAAGCTGGCGGATTTCGTAGTCGGGCTCGTTGCGGCCGAGGGCGGGATCGATATCAACAAGCACAATTTCCGGAACGCGCAGGCCGAGGGCGCGGCCGATTTCGCCGGCGACGATTTCGGCAATGAGGGCGAGGATGCCCTGGCCGGCCCCGCGAAATTTGACGACGTAGAGGCCGAGATCGTCGGCTTCGACGATGGCGGGCAGAGAGCCGCCTTCGCGAAGGGGAAGCACGTAACGCGTAGCGCGGATGGTCCGAAGCATGGGACAGGTTACAGGGTACAAGGTAGTGCTGGCTTCCGGCTTTTAGCTGCCGGCTGTCAGCCTGCGGAAAAAAAGGTGGAACCGGGCGCGAGGCCGCGGCGTATTTCCTCTTTCCCATAGAAGGTCGAGTGGTGTATTGTGATTCCCCATAGAACTTCTAGTGGAGGAAGCTTTGGGCCGTTCGAAAAAAGAGGAGTTGCTGCTGGGGACGCTGGACATGCTGATCCTCCGCACCCTCGTGATGGGTCCGGCGCACGGGCACACCATCGCGCACGTGATCGAGTACACGTCGGAAGAGGTGCTGCAGATCGAGCAGGGATCGCTGTATCCGGCGCTGCATCGGCTGGAAGATCGCGGGTGGGTTGCGTCGTACTGGGGAGCGAGCGAGAACAATCGCAAGGCGCGCTTCTACAAGCTCACCGCCGCCGGGCGCAAGCGGCTGAGGGTGGAGACGAACCGGTGGCAATCGATGGTGGAAGCGATTGGGCGGGTGCTGGGGAACGCGGGCCACGTAGCGGAGTAGCGCGGAGGGATGGACCATGAGTCTGCGCCGGTATTTGCGACGGAAGCAATGGGACGAGGAGCGGGCGCGCGAGCTGGAGGCGCACCTGGAGCAGGAGACCGCGGACAACATCGCGCGCGGCATGACGGCGCAGGAAGCGCGACGGCGTGCGTACATGAAGCTCGGCAATCCAACGGCGATACGTGAGGAGATCTGGAAGATGAACAGCTTTGTTTCCGTGGAAGACCTGGGGCGCGACCTGCGGTATGCCCTGCGCCAGTTGTGGAAGAGCCCGGGATTCGCTGCCATTGCCATTGTGACGCTGGCGCTGGGCATCGGCGTGAACACGGCGATTTTCAGCATGGTGAACGGGCTGCTGTTCAGCTCCATGCACATTCGGGAAGAGAACCGGGTGATGGAGATCGGGTCGCGGCAAAAGGCCACGCAGTGGCAGCCGCAATTTTCGGTGGCCGAATACCAGGCGATGCAGAGTGAGACCAGAGACGTGTTCTCAAGCGTGGTGGGCGACGCGTATGGCCTGGACGGGTTGAGCATGCAGGGCAACAAGCCGGCTCGCGTCTTCACGGATTACGTGAGCGGCGATTTCTTCAGCGTGCTGGGCGTTGAGCCGTACCTGGGCCGGTTGTTCGAGGCGGGCGAAGGAGTGACGCCGGGAAGGGATCCCGATGCCGTGCTGAGTTACGGGTACTGGAAGCAGCACTTTGCCGGAGACCCGAATATTGTGGGGCGGCAGGTGCTGGTGGATGGGCACCCGATGACGGTGATCGGCGTAACGGCGCGCAATTACCGGGGGCTGAACACGGCGCTGGAAGTGCAGATGTATCTGCCCATGGCGATGATTGTGCCGCTGGAGAATGTTCCGCTGAGCGAATACAACAAGCCGACGAATCGGAACCTGCGCGTGTATGGGCGGTTGAAGCCGGGCGTGACGAGGGAGCAGGCGAACGCAACGCTGACGGTGGTGGCAAGGCGCATCGCAGCGGACCAGCCGGTGGCGGACAAAGATCTGGAGCTGGGGACGTTTGCGTTGTGGGTGGGCAGGAATGCGGGCTTCGATCCGCAGAACGCGATCGGCACGGTGGCGTTATTCATCCTGGGGCTGGCGGGGATGGTGCTGCTGCTGGCGTGCGTGAACGTGGCGAATCTGCTGCTGGTGCGGGCCACGGTGCGGGAGCGCGAGATGGTGATCCGGTCGGCGCTGGGCGCTGCGCGCGGAAGGCTCATCCGGCAAATGCTGACCGAGAGCCTGCTGCTGGCGGTGTGTGGCGGAGCCGCGGGCATCGCGCTGGGCACGTGGTGGAGTCATTTGCTGACGCTGGTGAATCTGGGGACGGACCTGCCGCTGCGTCTGGATTTTGGTTTTGACTGGCACGTGTTCGCGTTTTCAGCGGTGGTGGCGGTAGTGGCCGGCGCGCTGGTGGGGATTGTGCCCGCCATACGCCTGGCGCGCGCGAATCTGAACCTGGTGCTGCGCGAAGGAGGACGAGGCGTAGCCGGCGGCGGACATCGTTTCCGGGATGCGCTGGTCATCGTGCAGGTGGGCAGCGTGATGGTGCTGCTGATCGTGGCAGGCTTGTTTTGGCGGAGCCTGCAGCAGAGCGAGCACGCGGAGCTGGGGTTCAATGCAGAGAACGTGCTGACCATGATGATGGATCCGAGCGAGATCGGATATAACGATGCGCGTTCGCAGGATTTCTACAAGCAGCTGCTGGAGCGGCTGCGCGCGGTGCCCGGCGTGCGCTCGGCGGCAATTGCGCAGGTGGTGCCGATGGGGCTGATCGGGAACGGACCGGCGGCGGTGACCATCGCCGGATACGAACCCCCGCCCGGGCAGCCCGGACCCCTGATCGACAACAACCTGATTCAGGGCGACTATTTCGAGACGCTGGGGATTGGGATCGCGCAGGGACGACGCTTCAACGAGGGCGACGATGAGAAGCATCCCTATGTAGCGATCGTGAGTGAGGCAATGGCGAAGAAGTACTGGCCTCGCGGGGATGCGATTGGGCGCAGTTTCACGCTGAACGCCGAGCCCACCCATCCGATCGAGATCGTGGGCATTGCCCGCGATGCGCGATACCACGGATACCGGCAGGCAATGCAACCTTATTTCTATTTGCCGTTCGCGCAGCACAACACCGGGAATTCGCTGGAGGCGCTGGAGGTGAAGACGGCGGGCGATGCGGCAGCGATGACGCCGGCGGTCGAGCGGACCATCAACGGCATGGCGCCGAATCTTCCGGTGTTCGAAGTGAAGACGATGCACCAGGCGCTGTATTCGCCGAATGGGCTGCTGGTATTTGAAATTATCGGAACGCTGGCGGGCATCATGGGTTCGATGGGCCTGGTGCTGGCGGTGGTCGGTGTCTACGGCGTGCTGTCGTATGTGGTGAGCCAGCGGACCAGCGAAATTGGAGTGCGCATGGCCCTGGGCGCGCAGCGCGGAGACATCCTGCGCATCGTCTACCGGCAGGGTTTGTGGATCGTGGGCATCGGGCTGGCGGTCGGGCTGGCAGCGAGTTTCGGCGTGGCGCATCTGTTGAGCAGCATGCTCACGGTAAGCCCGGCGGATCCGCTGACGTATGTGGGCGTCTCGCTGATGCTGGCTGCGATTGCGCTGCTGGCGTGCTACGTGCCGGCGCGGCGGGCGATGTATGTGGAGCCCATGCAGGCGTTGCGCAACGAGTGAAGGTCAGCTCGTAGCTGTTAGCCTTTAGCCGGGAACCGCAAGCGCGATTGCTTCCTCGCCGGGCGCTCGTGCGTCTCAAAAATGTGGAAACTCCGCGTTCGTTCGATGCGTAGAGAAAATGGCATGAGAAAGCTGCGGGAGATATGCGTCTGCGGATTGGGCTTGGTGCTCGCGGCCGCGGCTGGGGCGCAGAAGAACGATGCGCCGCTGCCGAATCCGACCGATCTGCTGCAGCGCGCGGTTGCGAACGAGCAGAAACTCGCAAAGGAGCAGGAGCGTTATGAGTGCCGCGTGAACGATGACGCAATCGAGCTGGACGGCAAAGGCAACGTGAAGAAGCACGAGACCGAAAGCAAGGAGCAGTTCTTTGTGAACGGCGTGGAAGTGGATCGAACCCTGGCGAAGGACGGGAAAGATCTGACGCCGGACGCGACGAAGAAGGAAGACGACAAGGTGATGAAGCGGACCGTGAAGTACAGCGATCCAGCGACGGCGAAGAAGGAGACCGACAAGCAGAACAAGCAACTCGAGGAGGTCATGAGCGCGATGCAGCTGAAGAATGGGCATCGCGAGCAAGTGAACGGGCGGAGCGTGTTGTTCTACGACATCGTGCCGAATCCGAATTTCAAGGCGAAGAATCTGAATCAGCGATTCGCGCAGGTGATGCTGGGAAAAATCTCGGTGGATGAGGAGACGGGGGAGCCGATCGACATCGATATCAAGTCGACGCAGGACCTGAAGATCGGCGGCGGGGTGCTGGCCAATCTGCACAAGGGATTCTGGCTGCACGTGCACGATCATGCGGAGCCGGATGGCGTGTGGCTCACAGACCTGGCGGAAGGTTCGGGGGACGCGCGCGCGGCGCTGTTTTTCCATCCTTATTTCCGTTTCAAAGAGACGACGGGTGGCTGCCACTTGTATACGGCGACGGCACAGCAGGTCGGGCAGGCGAAGGTGAAGTAGCCGCTTCTCTACTGACCGTTTGTCCGCTGCCCCGGTGTAGGCTGATTGGCGATGGCGGATTCGAAGCGGAAGCAATCACGGTCAGGATGGCGCGTGGAGCGCCGCGACTTTCTCAAGCTGGCGGGCGCGGCGGCAGCCGGTGGATTATCGCCCAGGTCAAACGCGGCGACGGCGGGCAGTTTTTTCGTCGTGCTGGACGGCGCGGATCCCGTGGCATCGAGCGGGCCCGTGCGGCGCGCGGCGGAGCGGCTGTGCAGTGCGGCGTCTGCGAAGGGCGCGACGGCGAACATCGTCACCGACATGAAAGATGCGGCTGGGGCGAGCTTCCTGATCGTCGCTGCGGGACCAGGGTCGGAGCTGGCAAAGCATTTTTCTCATGCGAACGAAGATCTGACAGGACCCGAGAGCCTGCGCCTGACGCCGGGTCAGCTGGAGCATGCGCCTGCGGTGCTGGTCTCGGGCAGCGATGCGCGCGGTTTCATCTATGGGCTGCTGGAACTGGCGGAGCGCGTGGAGTTCGGCTCCGATCTGAAGAGCGCGCTGCATCTGGAACATCCTGTCGAGGAGCGGCCGGCCAACGAAGGGCGCAGCGTGGGCCGGTATTTCTGCTGCGAGCTGGAAGACAAGCCCTGGTACTACGACAAGGAGTTCTGGCGCGGGTATCTGGATGCCCTGGTGGCGAGCCGGTTCAACCGATTCTGCCTCGCGTTTGGCCTGGAGTATGACTTTCCGAAGGGCGTAACGGACGACTACTTCCATCTGCCCTATCCATATTTAGTGGATGTGCCGGAGTATGCCGGCGTGAAAGTCGTCCAGCTGAAGACCGCCGATGGCACGCGGCTCGAGACGCCCGCGGTAGTGAGCGCCGAGGAGAAGGCGCGCAACCTTGCGATGCTGAAGTTCATTGCGGCGGAGACCGGCGCGCGCGGGCTCGATTTTCAGCTGGGGATCTGGACGCACGCGTATGCGTGGACCGACAGTCCGGAGGCGTACCACCGCATCGAGGGGCTGACGGCGGAGACGCACGCTTCGTATTGCCGTGACGCGCTGGCGATGCTGCTGAGGGAATGTCCGGAGATCCGCGGACTGACGATGCGCGTGCATGGCGAGAGCGGCGTGCCCGAGGGCAGCTACGACTTCTGGAAGACGGTGTTCGATGCGGTGAAGAGTTGCGGCCGGAAAGTCGAGATCGATATGCATGCCAAGGGCGTTGACCAGACGATGATCTCGCTGGCCGCCGACACAGGCATGCCGGTGAAGCTGGGCGCGAAGTTTTCGGCCGAACATCAGAGCCTCGGCTATCAGCAGGCGGATATCCGCGCGCTGGAGACGCGCGGCGAGGAATCCGCTGCGAAAGGGCCGTTCAGCCTGAGCAGCGGGTCGCGCTCTTTTACTCGCTATGGGTATGCGGATTTCTATGCGCAGAGCGCACCGTACAAATTGTGGTATCGGCTGTGGCCGGGGACGCAGCGGCATCTGCTGTCGTGCGATCCGGAGACGGCGGCGGCGTACGGGCGTGCGGCGCACTTTTGCGGCGCGGCCGGGCTGGATATCTGTGAGCCGCTGATGTTCAAGGGACGTGAGGGATCGGGGTCGCCCGGCGGGCGCTGCGCCTATGTGGATCAGGCGCTCAATCCCGACAAGGACTGGAAGAAGTTCGAGCTGTTCTATCGCGTTTGGGGGCGGAAGCTTTACGATCCTGAGGCCGATGCGGAGACTTGGCGGCGCGCGATGCGGGCCGAGTTTGGGCGCGGCGCTGAAAGCGTGGAGACGGCCCTGGCGAACGCGAGCCGCATGCTGGCGCTGGTGACGTCGGCGCACCTGCCGTCGGCTTCGAACCACGCCTTCTGGCCGGAGATGTATACGAATCAGCCGATGATTCCAGGAACGGAGAAGCCGCCCTACGGCGACACGCCGGAGCCGAAGTGTTTTGGAACGGTGAGCCCGCTCGACCCGCGGCTGTTCTCGACGGTAGTCGAGAGTACGCGCGATCTGCTCGCCAACTGGCCGAATCCGAAATACTCGCCGATTGAGGTCGCGCAGCGGCTGGAAGACCTGGCGTCAGCGGCGAAGGCCGGACTCGATGAGGCGCGGGTGAAGGCGGATCGTCCCGCGTCGGCGGAGTTCCGGCGCATTGAGGAAGACGTGCTGATTCAGATCGGCCTCGGCCGATTTTTCGCGAAGAAGCTGCGCAGCGCGATGCTGTGGGAGATCTGGCAGAAGACCGGCGATGCGAACGTGGGAGCGCAGGCAGTCGCTTTCTACAAAGAAGCGCGCGAGGCATGGGGCGCGATGGCGGCGCACGCGGTCGAGGTCTATCGCGCGGATATTGGGTACGGCAGCGTGCCAATGCGGCGCGGCTGCTGGATGGATCGGGTGCCGGCCATCAATGCGGACATTGCGGCGATGCAGGCGAAGATCGCGAGCGGTGGCGCGGCAGGCGGTACATTGTCGCCGGAAGCAAAGCGTGCGGTGGAGTACGCGACGGGCAAGCCGACTCGGCCGCTTGTTGCTGTGACCCATATGCCGGCGGAAAGTTTTACGCCCGGCGCGCCGCTGGACGTCGTGCTGGAGTTAGGTAAGGGAGTCGCTGCGGACGACATCACGGTGCGGCTGCGCTATCGGCATGTGGATCAGGCCGAGCGCTGGCAGTGGCTGGAGATGGATCGCAGCGAGCGCAGCTATAAGGGCACGATTCCCGAAGACTACACGCACTCGGCATTTCCGCTGGAATATTTCTTCGAGCTGAAGCGCGGAAGTGACGCCTGGATGCATCCAGGCTTCAACGAGACGCTGTCGAACCAGCCGTATTTTGCGGTGTGGAAGCGGAGCAAGTAGCGGTCGGCAGTCAGCGGTTGGCAGTCGAGCATCGGCCGTCAGGTAGACTGGGAGGCGATGGGCGCGGGATTCGCGGCGACGGATCGATTCATCGCGGAAGTGAAGGAGAACCGCCTGCGGGCCGCGTACGTGCTCGTGGGCGACGAGGTCTTTCTCTACGAGCGGTGCCGGCGCGCTGTGCTCGACGCGCTCGTTTCCCCGGAGATGCGCGACTTCTGCCTGTCGGAACTCGATCTCGCGGAGACGAACATCTTCGAGACGCTGGACCGGGCGCAGACGCCGTCGCTGATGGCGCCCTTTCAGGTGCTGTTCATCCGCAATCTGAAGCAGCTGTACACGCGCGGCGCGAAGAAGGAAGAATTCGCCGCGCTGGAGGCGTATTTCCGCTCGCCGAATCCGCAGGCGCTGCTGATTTTTGTCGCGGACCATCTTCGCATCCCCTCCGACCCTCGCCGCATGGACATGCAGGACAAGGATCGCTACGAGCGGATTCGCGAAACGCTGGGCGACTGGTGCGGGATCGTCGAGCTGGCCCGTGTCGACGAGGCCGACGCGCTCAAGTGGATTGCGGCGGAGGCGAAGCGGCGCGAGGTGACCTTCGAGCCGGATGCGGCGCGCGAGCTGGCCGATGCGCTGGGCGCGGACATGATGCTGATCGCCCAGGAAGTGGAGAAGCTGGTGCTGTTCGTCGGCCCAAAGAAGCTGGTGACGCTCGGCGATGTGGAGACGATGGTGCTCGCGGCCAAGCAGCGCTCGCTCTACGAGCTGACCGATGCGATCTCGGCGAAGGATCGCGCGCGCGCGCTGAGCCTGCTGCACGGCCTGCTCAACGCAAGCGACGGCGGCGAGGATTCGGCGATCGGCCACCTCTACATGCTGGCGCGCACGTTTCGCCAGATGCTGGTGATTCTGGAAAAGAACGTGCGGGACTCGCGCGCCATCTGGCAGGCGCTGTGGCAGGGCTTCCGCATGCCGCCGTTTGCCGCGGAAGATGTGATCCGCCAGGCGCGCCGGTACAAATCGCGGCGCGAGCTCACCCGGGCGCTGCGCCTGATCGCGCGCGCCGATCTGGAGCTGCGATCGCAGCCTCCGGATAAGCGGCTGGTGCTGGAGCGGCTGGTGCTCGATCTGGCCAGCGAGCCAAAGGCTGCGGCCGGCGTGGGGTTGAGCCCGCAATACGCAGTTTAGCGACTTCTAAGCTGTCAGAGTTCTTCCGGCATCGCACTACGCGCGATGCCCACCCTGATCGCCCAAAGGCGAGCGATCAGAATGGGGCACCCGAGTCTAATCCGATAAAAGCGGATCTCACTCCGGCCGTACCGGCCGCGGAGCAGGCCACGGCACAACCGCCGGGCTGCGATGACCCTTAGCGTCCACAGCCCGAACCCCAAAAACAACGTTGTCCTTCGAGACGGGAATCGTGATGGCGTAGTGGCCATCGGATGCCGAGAACTTGCCTTCCGCCACGGAGGCAAGCTTGTCGGCCAGAATCGACCGGGTCCAGTCCGGCGCCGCGAGGGGTCGCCACACGATCTCATACTTCGTGCCCGAGGGCGCGTCGGGCGCCGCGTCCCACACGATCTCCGTGTTATTGAGGGCGATCGTGAACACGCGCGGGGGTGGAGGGTATTTCACGCTCACGGGCGCAGGCGGCGCACTGGCGAGAACCGCCATGGTAGCGGCGTTCAGCCGCGCGACGCGGGCGATGTAGTCGAAGTTGTCGTACTGGATCAGGTCGCCGTACTGCACGCCGTCTTCGACGCGGACGTTCTGGTGCTGGTGGTTGAAGTCCTCGCGCCATTCGGTGAAGCGGACAGCGGCGAAGCCGTCCTGGTTGAAGGAGGAGTGGTCGCCGCCGCGGAGGAAGCGGTCGCGCCGGAATTCGAGAACCGGGTTGAGGCTCGCGGCGGCAGGCGCGGCGGTGTAGGCTCGCCCAACGTCGGCGATGGCGCGGGAAAGCTCGCGGGAGGGCGAGTCGCTCTCATAACCAAGCGCCAGGATGCGCCGAATCTCCTCAGGCGGAGCGTTAGCGGGGACGTTTTCCGAGAAGATGCGGACAGCATGCGGGTCCTGGCCCTTGTCGCCTGGGGTATGATTGCCGCCGACGATGTCGTTGTTGAGGACCGCTTCCAGTTGCCAGCCTTCCTTCTTCGCGAGATCGGCGAGATGTTTGCTGCCGAGCAGGCCCTGTTCTTCCCCGGCCACAGCAACAAACACAAGCGTGGCGGGGAGTTTGACTTTGGAGAGGACGCGGGCACACTCCAGGCTGACCGCGGTGCCGCTGGCGTCGTCGTTGGCTCCAGGGGCTTCGCCGTGGGTGTCCTCGTTCGTGCTGTCACGAGAGTCGTAGTGACCGGTGACGAGGATCATGCGCGCGGCCTGCGCCGGGTCGCTGCCGCGCAGGATGGCGTAAATGTTGTTGAGGGGCGTGGGCTGGGTCACGCGCGGATTGGGGCCGGTGAGCGGCGCCTGGATGAAGGAGTCGCGATGGACTTCCAGACAGCCGTTGCAGGCCGCGGAGATGGCTTTAAACTGCGACTCGATCCAGTCGGCGGCGGCCAGCACCCCGGTGTTGGGCGGCAGGTCCTTATCCAAACTGGAGAGGGTGCTGCGATTGTGGAACGAGACGAGCGCAGCAATCGTATGCTGAATCTGAGCGGGCGAGACCTGGGCGATGGCGTGGGCGATCGCCGGATCGGGCGGCATGGGGCGGATCGGTGCCCCGATGGCATCCAGATCATGCCGGGCCGCATCGGGAGAAGAAGCGCGCGACTGCGCGTTTGCGGCGAGGAGAGCGGAAGCGAGCAGGACGCAGGCGGAGCAGCGGAAAAAGATCATGACTATCGAGTATGCCTTATCGAAGCAGAGTGGCGCACGACCCTTGACGCGTGGGGCAATTCTCTTCAAAACTAGCGAAGGCGCCCCGGAATCGGACAGGAAGGCATCGATGCGCACGATTGCGGAAGTGGCAACAACATTTTCCCTGTGAGCGGCGTCATTCTGATGGAACCAGGACTGATTTTTTGAGCCGGAGGATTCATGCCAATATGCCCTGAATGCGAAACCGCTCTCGATCTCGACGAAGAAGAAGTCGAAGAAGGAGACGTGGTGGTGTGCGATGAGTGCGGGACCGAATACGAAGTCGTGGGCACCGATCCACTGGAGCTGAGCAAGGTGGAGGAGGACTACGAGGACGAGGAAGAACTGACCGAAGAGGAAGAGGAATGAGGCGAGCGGTGCGGATGAATCCTGGAATAAGGTTTTTTGCGCCTGCGGGGCGGTGGAAGCTGCTGGCAGGCTGCGTCGTGGCGACAATGTTGCTGGCGGCTCTGCCGGCGGTGGGGCGCGCCCAGAATTTTGGGCTGAAGAACCTGCAGGGCAAGGTCTACGACGCGAGCGACGCCGCCATCAGCGGGGCGATCGTGTACCTGAAGAATTCGCGCAACAACGACGTGAAGACGTTTCTTTCCGAGAAAGACGGGACCTACCGCTTCGCCGGGCTTTCCTCCGACACGGACTACACGGTGTGGGCGGCGTATCACGCGCAGAAGAGCCCGACAAAGACGGTGAGCTCGTTCGATACGCGCAAGCAGGTGTATATCGATCTCAAGATCAAATGAGCCTGTAGCCTGTAGCCAGAAAAAAACGCCACCCGGTCCGGGTGGCGTTTCTGTTTGCTGCGGAGTTTAGATCCTACTTCTCGCGCTTGCAGCGGAAGAGGGCGGCATCTGGCGCACGGCTCCTCAATCAAATGGAATTTCCACCTCGGTATAACTGCCCGATGTGGCTGCGTTCACCACGGCAGCGACATGTTCAAGGTGCAATCTGACTCGAGACCATTTCGTGGTGCCGGTCAAAACAACAATGGCTATTTTCCGTCGGGCAAGGTTCTGTTGATAGCGAATTCTTCTGTCGGTCGTTAGCAGGAGGTCGAGTGCCGCTTCCTCGGCGGCATTCAGCAACGCGCCGTTGTTGAGCCTGTCCCAACCTCTGGATTGGGCCGTGATGATCGTATGGCCGGGAAGGGCGCTGGCGAGACCCTTTGGCGTTCCGTGGTCAAAGAGGATGAGCATCGACTGGCACGGCCTGTTGCTCCGGCGCTGCGGCATTGAGGCTCTGGGCTACAAAATCCAGTACTGCCGTGATCTGTTCCCGAGTCACGTCGAATTGTTCCATCACTTCCTCAACGCTTAAATCCTCAAGGTTCTCGATGACCGTCGCAACGGGCAAGCGGGTATCCCGAAACACCCATGCGCCGCTGACCTTGCCGGGAATACTCTCCACGGCGGGGCATTGAGACCAATCAAGAGCTGGCATGATCCGTGCTCCTTCTTTCAGAATACCCCGCCATGGCTGGGCGAATCGCCATAAAAGGCGATGCGAGCCTTGAAGGAGGCGGGTTTCAAAATTTGGGCCGTGCTTCGCGCCGTAGGAAATAGCGGAATGTAGTCGAAAAGGAAACGCCACCCGGTCCGGGTGGCGTTTTCGTTTGCTGCGGAGTTTAAAGCCTACTTCTCGCGCTTCCAGTGGACCAGGTCGCCCAGCGTCGTGGTCGAGCTGGAGACCGGCGCCTTGTAGGCTTCCACGTCGGCGCGGCTGGCTTCTTCGCCGCTGACCGCCCGGATGCTGAGCGCGACTTTCTTCTCTTCCGGGTTCATGCGGATGATTTTGAATTCGAGCTCGCTGCCCTGCTCCAGCTTGATGGGTGCGCCGTGGCCGTCGGTGGCTTCAGAAACGTGGCACAGGCCCTCGACTCCTTCGGCGATTTCGACGAAGGCTCCGAACTGCGCGGTCCTGAGCACCTTGCCCTTCACCACATCGCCCACGCGATGCTGCGCGAAGAACGTCTCCCACACATCGGGCTGCAGCTGCTTGATGCCCAGCGAGAGACGGCGATTTTCCGGCTCGACGCCCAGCACGATGGCGCGGACCTTCTCACCCTTCTTCAGAACTTCGGAAGGATGCTTGACGCGCTTGGTCCAGCTCAGATTGCTCACGTGAACGAGGCCGTCGATGCCGTCCTCGATCTCGATGAACGCGCCGAAGTCGGTGAGGTTGCGCACGCGGCCTTCAACGGTGGCGCCGGTCGGATACTTGTCGGCCAGATGCTCCCATGGATTTTCCAGAAGCTGCTTCATGCCGAGCGAGATGCGCCGGTCCGCCGGGTTGACGGCCAGGATGACGGTCTCGACCTCGTCGCCGGGCTTGACCAGCTTCGAGGGGTGCTTCATGCGCTTCGACCACGTCATTTCGGAAACGTGGACCAGACCCTCGATGCCCTGCTCCAGCTCGACGAACGCGCCGTAATCGGTCACGCTGAGCACGCGGCCTTTGACGTGAGCGCCGATCGGGATAGCGCTCCGCGGCGTCGAGCCACGGGTCAGGCGTGAGCTGCTTGAAGCCGAGCGAAACGCGCTGCTTCTCTTTGTCGAACTTGAGAACCTTGACCTGGATCTCATCGCCGACGTTCACCAGATCGCGCGGGATGCGTGAGCCGGCCCCACGACATATCGGTGATGTGCAGCAGGCCGTCGATTCCACCGAGGTCGACGAAAGCGCCGTAGTCGGTAAGGTTCTTGACCGTGCCGGTCAGGATCGCGCCCTCTTCCAGGTGCTCCAGGGTCTGGGAGCGGCGGACCGTCTGCTCTTCCTCGAGGATCTCCTTGCGCGAGACGACGACGTTGCCGCGCTTCTTGTTCAGCTTGATGACGCGGACCTCGATCGGCTGACCGATCCAGGCGTCGAGGTTGCGCACCGGGCGCAGCTCCAGCTGCGATCCGGGCAGGAACGCCTTGATGCCGATGTCGACCGTGAGGCCGCCCTTGACGCGGCCCACCACCGTGCCGGTGATCGGGGTCTTCTCGTTGTGCGCCTTCTCCACCGTGTCCCACACGCGCAGCCGCTGGGCCTTTTCGTAGCCAAGCAGGTAGCCGCCTTCCGGCTCCTCGCGCTCGATCACCACGTCGACGCTGTCGCCGGCCTTCAGCTTGGGCTGGCCGGTGTGGTCGACGACCTGTTCGATCGGGATGAGACCTTCGGACTTCATGCCGACATCGACAACCACATGCTTGTCCGTCAGCTTGATGACCGTGCCGGTGACAATTGCGCTGTCATCGAACGCCTGAGCGGCGGCTTCGGCGGCCTGCTCGCGGTCGAAGGACTCGAGCGCAGAGGCGAAGTCTTCCATGCTCAGGTCAGGCTCGTCGTGCTGTTCGGGATAGCCTCGGCAGCCAGTTCCGGCTGCGCAGCTTCGGTCGCGGCTTGCGGCGCGGCTTCGGCGGTCTCGGGGTTGGAGGTGGTTTCAGCCGCCAGTTCAGATTGCTCCGGCGGGGCTTCCAGCGTTGGCGTTTCCATTTCGGTGTTCAGAGGGTTGCTCTCGGTCGTTTCAGGATTGAGGACGTGTGCCATAGACAGCTCCGGGACTCATACGGCGGTTCCCGGAAGCCGCCCCGCAGCGATGAAACCCAGCAGAAACAGCGGCCGGATTTCGGGACTGCAGCTTTCTTCGCCGTCAGCGGGAGGGCGTGGGTCCCTGGCGCGGTTCTCGACGAAGTTCGGGGATCGTCCCGGCTGATCGAATTCCGAATCCACGCGGAGTTAGCCATCGGAGACGGTGCGCAATTGGGATCGCACATCGATCTCCTGACTGAAACAGCCAGCAGGACTGGAAGGAACAGGAGTGGCGACCGAAGGTGAGCGCAATGAATCCCGAGCGCGCAAACCCCCTGTAAAAACTATAGTGCCGCACTATGGGCGTGTCAATTGAAGTCGCGTGAAATGAAGTGCAACTTGAGAGGAACTTTAGTTACGGAAGTAGAGAGAGAACGGTTGACTTTTGGCGAAAAAATAAAGGAGCGGACCAAGCCGCTCCTTCCTGGATTGCAGAGGCGGTGCGTTACCGCTATTCGTTCGTCGATTGAGGCGTACCTGGGCCCTGACCCGGTGCCGGAGGCGGCGCCGGCGCCGTGCCGTCCGGCGGAGGTCCCTGATGATGCTTGCGCCACATCTGGCCGTCGGGTCCGCCGTGCCCGTCCGGTCCGCCAGGTCGCGTGTCCGCATCATTTTGCCCTCGTGGTGTTCCTCGCGCATCGTTTTCAGCTTCTGCCACTGGTCGGGCGTCAGCGTTTTGCGAATATCGAAGAGCATCCGCGCGTTGGCCTTCTCCAGTTCGGCGCGCGCCTGCGCGACCGCATCGATCTGCGACAGGATCTTTGCCTCATCCGGCTGATCGGCTTCGATCATCGGCTGCAGCAGCGTTTCCTGTTTATCGAGACTGGCGTGCAGATCGATCAGCTTCAGCCGATGCTGCAGAAAGATGTCGTCCATCTGCTTCTTCTGCTGATCGGTGATGTTCAGCTGCTGGGCCATCTGCGGGTTGTCCCACCAGCGGCCGAAATGCTCCACGTGGAAGGCACGTTCCATCGGTGGGCCCTGCATGCCCGGACCCTGCGCGGGATCGGCCCCGCCCGGCCCGTCAGGGCCATCGAAGCTTTGTGCGAACGCAAACCCAGGCGCGAGCAGGCAAAGCAGCCCGGCCATCAGAAACCTATTCATGCGTGACATTTTTATTCTCCGAAACTGAGGTGGTGGTGGCTGCCTGATCGCTCATCTCGGCCAGGGGCCGCAAAGCGTCGGGCACATTTTCAGAAAGATCGCTGTCGATCTGGTTCATCAGCACCGTGTCGTCGACGCTGGCGCGCGCTTCCGCGGGATTCGGCTGCGACCGGCTGGCGACCGTAGCGGACGTGGGGGTGTGGTGGTGGAAATGGCTGTACACAGGCACCAGGATGCCGGCAGCGGCGGCGGCGGCCAGAGCCGGCGCGAGAAGAAACCGGAAATGGAAGGCGTGCCGGGACGCTCCGCCAGGCCGCGAACCGTGGGCTGGCGGGCCGCCTCGCGCTCCGCCACGTGGTGCATGGCGGAGCGGTAGAGGTTGAGCGCTTCGGCCAGGTCGCTGACATCCTCGCGGCTCGATTTCGGTTCCGAGTTGGCAACAGCTTCTTTGCGGAATTTCATTTTGCTTCTCCCAGGCGCCCGCGAATGGCCGCGAGTGCCCGATACAGATGGGATTTCACCGTGCTCAGGTTCATCCCAATGGTGGTTGCGATTTCTTCCAGCTCCATCTCCTCGACAAAGCGCAGCACGAACACGGTTCGCTGATGCGCCGACAAATCTTTCACCGCGCGCCACACCTCGGCAACGCGATTCCGGGCTACCGCCGCGCTCTCCGGCGAGCTGCGCCCGTCCGGGACCCAGTCGCTGATGTCCATCACATCCAGCGCCGCGCCGCGCGTCTTCTGCCAGAAACGCAGACTGCGGCTGCGCAGGTGATCGCGCATCAGGTTCACGGCGATGCGAGTCAGCCACGTGCTCAGGCTCGATTCGCCGCGGAACTGATGCCGAGCGCTCCAGGCCTTCAGAAAACACTCCTGGGTCAACGCCTCGGCGGCATCCCGATCCGTGAGAGACGAGAGAAGAAAACGCAGAATGCGCGGCCGGTAGACTCGCACGACTTCGTCGAAGTCGGCGAGCTCCAGCACCGCCTGCTCCCGTTTCTCGATGGCCAGCTCGTTGCCGGCAATCTGTTCCATGCGACGAGATAGACGGGATTTCACGCGGCAAGTTTACAGACAAAGCTGGGAGCCGGGAGCCGGGAGCCAGAAGCAGGGAGCCGGTGACAGGTCGCGGGGTCACAGCGAACAGCGAATTTTCACCGGTTGCGAAAGAAAGTCGAAACTTCCCACGAAACGACGACAAAGCTCCACCAGCCCGGCCACTCGCCTCCGCAACGGAAAAGCGTCAGGCAGATTGCGGGTCACAGCGAACAGCGAATTTTCACCGGTTGCGAAAGAAAGTCGAAACTTCCCACGAAACGACGACAAACCTCCGCCAGCCCGCCCACTCGCCTCCGCAACGGAAAAGTGTCAGGGCACGGCTTTTCAGCCGTGCCGCAAAGACCGCAAAATGAATCCGGCTTTAGCCGCTGAGGGAGGATTTTGGAGTTTCTTCAGCCCACCAGCTCCGTCGGCCCTCCCAGCTCCCAGCCCCCAGCTCCCCGCGCCTAGTTTCCAGCCGCGAGCGCCGCCTGGCTGAGCCAGGCTTCGGGAGCATCGCCCCGGACGCAGTCCTTCCCCGAGAGCTTGGCCTCGGCCAGCGCGCGCTCGGCTTCGCGCAAAACGATCAGCGGCGAACGGCCCCGGCTGACGGCCACGCCGATGCTGGCCGTGAGCGCGGTGGCGTCGTTGTCGGTGGCGAAGGGTCGGCCGAGAATCTGCTGCCGGATGCGGCCGGCAAGCTGAAGGGCGTTTTCCAAAGTACAGCCGGGCAGCGCGATCAGGAACTCGTCTTCGCCGCAGCGCCCGATCAGATCGTAGCTGCGCAGTTGCCGGCGGAAGCGGCTGGCGGCTTCAATCAGGATGCGGTCGCCCGTTTCATGGCCGTAGTCGTGGTTGATGCGCGAAAAATTGTCGAAATCCAGAAGCATCAGGCTGAGCGGCGTCTTCATCCGCTGGACCCGGTCGGTCTCCTGAAAAATCAGGCTGATGAGCGCTTCGCGGCTCCACAGGCCGGTCAGGCCGTCGTGCGTGGCATGGTAGCGAAGTTCTGAAGACTGCTTCTGCAGGCGGCTGGTGAGCGCCAGCACCCGCTCCGCCACGCGGATGCGCACGCGAAGGTCGGAGGAATCGGAAGTATCGGCGGGGAAGACCAGGAAGTCGTCGGCGCCGGACTGAAGAGCCGCACGGACCTGGTTGCTGTCGCGGCGTTCGCTCAGCAGAATGTTCCACGTGCGGCGCTGCTCCTGACGGCGGCGAATTTCCCAGATAATTTCGGCCGCCCCGGGATCCGGCAAATCCATGTCGAGCAGCGCAATCGGCGGTGGCGTGTCGCCGTCCAGCCGGGCCAGAGCCTCCGGTCCGGTGCGGCAAAGTTCGATCTGGTAGTGCCAGGACTCAAGGGTGCCACCCAGGGTTTCCACCAGCCGGTCGTTGGCGGAGCCGATGAGGACGATGGGACTGGTGCTGACGGTAATTGCGTTCGACTGCATCAAAGGCTCCGGAGTAAGCGTGCCTGACGCATCTATCGGCGCGTATTGCACGAGCCTGCAGGAATGCCGCCGATCTGGCGGAAATCAGGGCACCCTCGCTCCTGATCCTAAGTTCGTATTCCGCACTAATGTGCAACGTATTAATTCGGGATAAGAACACTCCTTAGTAACTGTTGGTCATATGAATTTTTGCGCATCATGGCGCCTCCTGTGTGACGTTTGCGTGCCATAATGAGAGACGAAAGAGCTATCAAGGAACCGCTCCAGGGCCCGCACGTCGCGACTCTGTCGAGGAGAAAGCGATGATTCCCTCCGTCAAGACCACGCACGTCATCCCCAGACAACTCCCTCCGGTGCGTCTGGCCGCGATTTCGACTTTTCTCCGCTGCCCGTTTTGCATGGCGACCATTGGGGCTTACAAATCCCCTGCAGAACGAATCCGGCTGGAAGCGAAACACGTCTGCTCCGACCGGGCCGTTGTCGGGATGCCTGCTGTATCGATGCCCTTTAATTAAAGATCGCGGATTCCTGAAGAGCCGCGGCGACGGTGAATTTGTGTGCCGGTCTTTTTGGACCGGGCGATCCCGTTTCTGCCCGCAAAGCGCACCCCCGCTGCGCCTGAGCCGACGCCGAACAGCCATATTCCTGTTGTAACTCCACCAAAGTTGCAGCTAGCATCCTCCCAACCGCTGAGAGGGGTCTGGCATCGAATTGCGCCAGAGACCCCAAACCCTCGGGCCCGGGTACCAGAACATTTTCGGAAAGAGGTTCGAACATGAAGGCACATTTGGCGTGGATGGCCGCGTTGGTTTTCGCCGTTGCGGCCAGTGCACAGACGTCGACGGCGGCGAGCGAATCGGGTAGCGCAGCAGCCCAGGCGGGACACGCCTCGGCGTCAGCGGCGCAGGCCACGAATGTCTCGGCAGAGCTCACGAAGAAGGTCGACAGCAAGGACGCAAGGGTCGGCGATCAGGTCTTCGCCAAAACCACCAGTGAGGCGCGCCTGGCCGATGGCACCAAAATCCCCAAAGGCTCGAAGCTGCTGGGGCACGTGACCGATGTCAACGCGAAGTCGAAGGAGAATCACGACGGGCATGTCGCGTTTTGCTTCGATCGCGCCCTGCTGAAGGATGGACGCGAGGTGCCGCTGAACGCCATGGTGCGGGCGATGGCCGCGCCGGCGGAGCTGCCCCCGGCAGGCGGTTCCGATGATCTGATGGCGGGCGGAGGCATGCAGGCCCCCGGTGGCAATGTGGCCGCTGGTGGTGGCGGCGGACTCGCCGGCAATGGTCCTGGTGGCGCACTGCACGGCGCGGGCGGGTTGGCTGGCGGAGCGACAGCCGCCGCGGGCAGCGGGGTCCACACGGCGGGCTCGGGCATCGATGGAACCGTGAACGGAACCGCGGCGGAAAGCGGAGCGCTGGGAACCGGCACCCGCAGCGGCCTGAACGGCGCGGACCTCGGCAGCACAGCCGGACTCGGCGGCGGCGTCAATGGCGGCGCAGCCATGCCGGTCGGGAATCTTTCCGGCGTGACGTTTGCCACCGTCAATGTGGCGACGACGGCGGGAACAGGAGGAGTGAGCGCCGCGGGTGGAGCTACAACCGCGACCATGGTGACCGGACGCAACCGCAACGTCAGCCTCTACAGCGGCTCGCAGATGACGATGAGCGTGGCGCCGCGCTAGCTCTCCAGCCCAGGAAAATCATGGGGAACAGGCCCTGTTACGCTACGCGTGGCAGGGCCTTTTTCTCGCCTTGGGGGAGCTTCCTTTTGAAGAACCACAGCACGGAGCGCTTTCCGCGGCTGTATCCAATTCTGGATGCGGAGCTGGTGCTGCGCGAAGTGGCTGGCGATCGAGCGAGGCGCCAGGCATTGCTGCGCCGTGTCGTGGCAGAGCTGGCCGAAGCGGGAGTAGAGATCCTGCAGTATCGCAACAAGCAAGAGGCCGACGAAACCGTGGCCGAGGATGCGCAGGTGATTCGCGAGGCCGCGGGCTCAGGAATGAAGCTGATCCTGAACGACCGGGCGCACATGGTCGGCAATCTCGGCTGGGATGGTGTACACATCGGCCAGGAAGACCTGCCGGCAACGGGGGCCCGCAGCCTGGTGGGAGACGACAAATGGGTCGGACTCTCGACGCACAACGAGACGCAGCTGCGCGCCGCAAATCTCGAGCCGGTCGACTACATCGCCATCGGCCCGGTATTCGCGACGGGAAGCAAGGCGAACCCCGATCCAGCAATCGGGCTCGAAGGCGTAAGGCGCGCGCGCGCGCTGACCAACAAGCCTCTGGTCGCAATTGGGGGAATTACTGCAGAAACGGCGGCGGCCGTCATGGACGCGGGAGCAAATTCAGTCGCGGTGATCGCGGCCATTTTTGCCTCGGCCCGTGCGGTGGGGCAATCCGCGAGAGACTTTCTCGAAATTTTCGAGTAGAAATGTAGGACACGTGAGTTCCCCATCTGTGACGTCCGCCCCTTCTCACGAAAGACCAGCGTCGGGAAAATCCGGCCTGGTGGCGAGCCTGGGCCTCTTCAGCGCCACCGCCATCGTCGTGGGATCGATGATCGGCTCGGGGATTTTCCTGGTTCCTGCCGACATCAGCCGCAGCGTGCAGTCCCCGGCGCTGCTGATCGGCGCATGGCTGGTGACGGCGGTCATGACCATCATCGGCGCGCTCAGCTATGGCGAGTTGGCGGCCATGATGCCGCGAGCCGGCGGCCAATACATCTATCTGCGCGAGGCGCTGGGCAAAATCTGGGGATTCCTCTTCGGATGGACGCTCTTTCTCGTCATCCAGACCGGAACCATCGCGGCCGTCGCCGTAGCCTTCGGAAAATTCCTCGGCGTTTTCTTCCCCTCGGTTTCAACCACGAACTGGGTGTGGCACATCGGTCGCGTTCCGGCCTGGAAGGTCGGGCCGATGGTCCTGGGCAACATGGACATCGGCATCTCGACCGCGAATCTCGCCGGCATCGTCATCATCCTGCTGCTGGCAGTCGTGAACGTGTTCGGCGTCAAACTCGGCGCGCTCGTCCAGAACGTCTTCACCACGGCGAAGACCGTGGCCCTGCTGGGCCTCGTGGTGCTGGGCGTACTGTTCGGCCGAAACGCGCTGGCCATGCATGCCAATTTCGGCGCGAACTTCTGGCGCGGGCGCAAGCTGGCACGATCTGCACGCAGTCCAGGTTGGTGTGGGCGGCCCGATCGCCATGGTCGGCCTGCTGACCATCCTTGCCGTCGTGCAGACAGGATCGCTGTTCTCCGCCGACGCCTGGAACAACGTGACCTACACCGCGGGCGAGGTCAAAAATCCGAAAACGCAACCTGCCCCTGTCCCTGGTGCTGGGGACGTCCCTGGTCCTGGGACTCTACATCCTGGCGAACTTCGTTTATCTGATGGCGCTGCCCCTGCACGGCGATCCGCACGGCTCGACCATTGCGGCGCGCGGGATCCAGTACGCCTCAGAGGATCGTGTCGCCACAGCGGCGCTGCAGCTGATCTTCTCGCGTGCGGCGCCTATATGATGGCCGGCGCGATTCTGATCTCCACCTTCGGTTGCGCAAACGGCCTAACCCTGGCCGGGGCGCGCGTCTACTACGCCATGAGCCGCGACGGGCTGTTCTTCAAAGCCGCCGGCAAGCTGCATCCCAAGTGGCACACACCCGTGGCGGCACTCATCGTGCAGGCGCTGTGGAGCTGCCTGCTGTGCATCTCCGGCAGCTACAGCCAGCTGCTCGAATACCTCATCTGACCGAGCTGGTGTTCTACATCCTGACCATCGCCTGCCTGTATGTGCTGCGGGTGAAGCGGCCAACGCGGAGCGGCCCTACAGGGCCATCGGCTATCCCGTGCTGCCTGCGATCTATATAGTGATGGCGGCATGGATTTGTATCGTATTATTGCGCTACAAACCCCAATACACGTGGCCGGGACTGGTGATCGCGCTGCTGGGCGTGCCTGTTTTCCTGGTGTGGTCCCGCAAGTCTCCCCAGGCAGAAAGCGCGCCTGAACCTATCCCTGGAGGAACAGCCGAAAATGGCTAGACTTTTCGCAACTAAGGCGCTTTCCGCTTGCCGCGAGGAAGCGTCCGCTGAAGGCGAGCACACGCTCAAGCGGTCGCTGGGCGCGACGAACCTGATCACGCTGGGCATTGGCGCGATTATCGGCGCGGGCATCTTCGTGCTCACCGGAACCGCCGCCGCGCAGTTCGCCGGTCCGGCAATCGTGCTTTCGTTTGTGGTGGCGGGCGTGGGTTGCGTGTTCGCGGGGCTCTGCTACGCCGAGTTTGCTTCGATGATTCCCATCGCCGGCAGCGCCTACACCTATGGCTACACGACGCTGGGCGAACTGATGGCGTGGATCATCGGCTGGGCGCTGTGCCTCGAGTACGCGTTCGGCGCAGCCACGGTTGCCGTAGGCTGGAGCGGCTACGTCAGCAGCCTGCTGGGATATTTCGGAATCCGCATGCCCTTCAATCCCACACCGTCGCTGGCTCTGAATTTGTTCGGGCATCCACTCGCGGCCAAGGTGGATATCTTCGCGCTCTGCGCCATCATCGTGGTCACCACAATCCTCGTCATCGGCGTGAAGGAGTCGGCCAACTTCAACAGCGCCGCGGTCATGATCAAGGTCTCGGTGGTGCTGTTCTTTGTCGGCATCGCGACCATCTATGCGTTCGGGCACTGGGGCCACATGATGGCCAACTGGCATCCGTTCATTCCGAAGAATCAGGGCCACTTTGGGGCGTTCGGCTGGTCGGGGATCATGCGCGGCGGCAGCGTGGTGTTCTTCGCCTATATCGGGTTCGACGCCGTCTCCACCGCAGCCCAGGAGGCCCGCAATCCGCAGAAGGATCTGCCCTTCGGCATCCTCGGCTCGCTCATCATCTGCACCATTCTCTACATCATCGTGAGCGCTCTGCTCACCGGCATTAAGCCCTACGGCACCCTGAATACAGCGTCGCCCGTTGCTGACGGCGCGGCGGCCATCGGAGCCACCTGGGGCGTCGTCCTCATCGATCTCGGCGCCATCGCCGGCCTCGCCTCAGTCATGCTGGTCATGATCCTCGGACAGACGCGCGTCCTCTATACGATGGCGCATGATGGACTGCTGCCGAAATGGGTGGGCAGCATCCATCCGCGCTTCCGCACGCCGTGGCTGGTCACGATTGCCACCGGAGTGCTGGTCGCCTTCCTGGCGGCGTTCTTCAACATTTCATTCCTTGGCGAGCTGGTGAGTCTGGGCACGCTGCTGGCCTTCACCATCGTTTGCCTGGGCGTGTGGGTGATGCGCAAAAAACAGCCCGACGTGCCGCGGCCCTTCCGCACGCCATGGGTACCGTTTGTGCCCATCGCCGGCATGATCATCTCCCTGGCCCTGATGGTGTCGTCGGATACCCCGGCCAAGATCGGCTTCTTCAGCTGGCTCATCGTCGGACTGATCATTTACTTCAGCTACTCGGTGCGCCACAGCAAGGTGCAGAACGCGCCGGCCACTGTGAGGCAGCAACGATAGACCGAAGAGCCGCCGCTCAGGCCGGATGGCTCGCATTCGCAGCCGGTCCGGCGAAGAAGTTGTAAAGCCAGCCGACGATCACGCCCCCGCCCGCTCCGTCGACCAGGCCCCACCCGATTCCCACCAGCGCATCGCCCAGACTGCGCGCGCCATGAAAGCCCGGATAGATGGAGCTGGCGAGATCCAGCAAAGTCGTGCCGTAAGAAGGAACGGCGAGGTGAATGAGGCCCACAAATGCGAGGGCTCCTCCCCAGACCAGGGCGCACGTGAAGGCGAGTGCTCGGACGGAAATCCGCATGATGTCCCCTTCCGGCAGGGCAGCGGGTCTGCGGGTGGCTTCGCGAGTTCCTCGCGCGCTCTGCCGGGGCAAGTGTAACTCCGGTGGCGGGACTTCGACGCCACAGCGGCGGGCTCGGCAAAAAACCAGGGCGCGTGCGGCCACCGGCGGAGTGGATGCTGGTTACAATGGCCGCGTGGACTACCTGTGGACACCGTGGCGCTACACCTACGTCACCGAGGGCGATAAGAAGAAGCGCGCGGGCATTCCCGAGGAGCTCAGCGCGTGGCCCGGCGACCTGGGCTGCGTCTTCTGCAACATGATCGCCGCGGCGGATTACGCCGTGGAGCACGGCATGGACCGGCGCGAGGCGGAACGTGCTGTCGGCATCGTCCTCCGCGCCGAGCAGAATTACATCTGCGTGAACCGCTTCCCCTATACCTCGGGGCACATCATGGTCGTGCCCTACGAGCATCAGGCGTCGCTGGCTGCACTGCCCCGTGACACGTCGCACGAAATGATGGATCTGGCGCAGCGTTCGGAGCGGGCTCTGACCGAGCTCTATCATCCGGATGGATTCAATTTCGGGCTCAACCTGGGCAGGTCGGCCGGTGCGGGCGTCGCGGGACACGTCCATCTGCACGCGCTGCCGCGCTGGACCGGAGACACGAATTTCATGACGACCGTCGGGAGAGTCGCGCATCCTGCCCGAGGATTTCTTTGTGACCTGGGAGCGGGTGCGCGGAGCGCTGGGCGTGGACCCGAAGGCCTGAACGGCGAGCGCCCCCACTTTGAGCATCTAACCCACCGTGAGCCTCAGAGAGGCTTCCACGAGGGCCACCCATGCCGCATTCTTCAACCAGGAAGACCGCTTGCTATTTCCGGGCCGACCCGCAAGCCCGACCCCACAAAGCAGCAAGCAAACACGTCGGCGCAGAAACCAGCGACCAGCGTCCATCCCGTCGAGCCTGAAGATAAGAAGGCGACCGGCCAGCGGCAGCAGCGCAAGGTGCTGCAGATGAACGTCGGCAAAGGCGGACACGCCCAGCAGCATCCCGCCACTCCGGCGGGTCAGCACGCGACGGGCTCGTTCAGCGGACTCGCGAACAAGAGGTGAGCCTCATTGGCCAGGGTGCCCCATTCTGATCGCACGATTTTGGCGATCAGGGTGGGCATCGCGCACACGCGCGATTCGGGCGGAACATTAAGGGGTATTCTGCTTCTGGAGACCCCCAATGCTCCTCATCCTCGGCCTCCAGGCCGCCATTCTCCTCGGCATCGTTCTCCTGATGCTCCGCAAAAACCCCATCGGCCCCATTTCCGCATCGCTGCAGGTGCTCGCGGAGCGGACGGCGGAGATGAACGCCCGTGGGGAGCATGTGGAAACCAGCGTGCAGGGGATCCGCGCCGATCTGACCAGCGGCATGGGGCAATCGCGCGACGACGCATCGCGTTTCTTCGAGCAGGTTCGCAGGGAATCGACCGACCTTCGCGAGCTCGTCACCCAACGCCACGCAGTGCTGCTGGAGAACATCAACACCGGCCTCACGGCGATCGGACAAACGCTGTTGACCGGCCAGGCAACGCAGTCCGCCGACACGTTGACGATGAAAGAAACCGTCGAGACCACGCTGAGCCAGCTGGGCCGCGATCTCCGCGAGAACACGAATCAATTAACGGACGAGGTCAAGAGCCGCCTGACCGAAGTCGCCGGGCAGGTGAATGCGCTCTCAGAAGCGAACGAGCGCCGCCAGGAGACTCTGCGGCAGACGGTCGAAGGGCGCCTCGAAACATTGCAACAAAGCAACACCTCGAAGCTCGAAGAGATGCGCGCCACGGTAGACGAGAAGCTGCACTCGACGCTCGAACGCCGGCTGACCGAGAGCTTCAGCATGGTCGCCGAGCGCCTCGAAAACGTGCAGACCGGCCTCGGCGAAATGAAGGAGCTGGCCGTGGGCGTCGGCGACCTCAAGCGCGTGCTCACCAATGTGCGCGCGCGCGGCAGCATGGGCGAAACCCAGTGCGGCGCGCAGCTCGATCAGGTTCTTGCGCCCGACCAGTACATCCGCGACGCCGTCATCAAAGAAGGCAGCAACGAGCGCGTCGAGTTTGCAATCAGGATTCCCAACGACTACGGCGAAATGCTTCTCCCGATCGATGTGAAATTCCCCAAAGAAGACTGGGAACGTCTCGAAGATGCGATGGATCGCAGCTCTGCCGAGGACAGCACCGCCGCCCGCAAATCTCTGGCCGCCACCGTGCGCAACGAGGCGAAGAAAATTTGCGATAAATACATCGATCCCCCGCGCACCACGCCTATCGCGCTGATGTACCTTCCCACCGAAGGACTCTTCGCTGAAGTCATTCGCATTCCCGGCCTCATCGACGAACTACAGACACGTTTCAACGTCCTCGGTGGCCGGCCCGACAAACTTCATCGCCATCCTGCATAGCCTGCAAATGAGTTTCCGCGCCGTCGCGATCCAGAAAAAGGGCGCCGAAGTGTGGCGCGTGCTGGCCGCCACCCGGAGCGAATTCCAGAAATTCGGAAAGCTCATGGCCAAGGTCGAGAATCAGGTCTCGACCGTCCAGAACACCCTGAAGGACATCAGCAGCAAGACCAGAACCATCAACCGCACGCTGAAAGATGTGAGCACGCTCGAGACGCAACCCGCCGAGGCATCCGGCCTGCTTGGCATCCACGAGCAGCAGGCGCTACCGCTGACGCCGGATCAGCCGCCAGACCAGGCGCCATCTCTGATTCTGGAGATGGCGGCCGAAGAAGAGCACGTTTCCGAGAGCTAATTTTCCCTTCTCTGAAGTTCCTTCGAGCTTGTACCATGGCCCCGCCCCGACGGAACCGAGGAGAACACGAATGAAAGAAAATGTTCTATTGACCATCGCGTCCCTGCTCACGATCCTCCTGGGCACCTTTCACCTGGCGGACGACGTCGCCCGCGGCATGTCGCCCGGAGGGTTTCTCAACCTGGTTGGGATCGTCATCTGCGTCATCTTGCTGTACGCAACGCTCATGCTCGCCGGACGGCGATCGGGGTATGTCATCATCCTCCTCGCGTCGCTCCTGTTCATGTACGTTCCCGTCATCCACATGAGAGGGCGGGGAATCGGCTTTGGGACCACCCGCAGCGGCGGTTTTTTCTTCGTCTGGACACTCCTCGCCCTCGGCGTGACCGCGCTCTTCTCCTTCATCCTGTCGGCGCGCGCGCTGTGGAGCCTGCGACGCGGCCAGTCCCGCTAGTCCAGCAGCGGATGGCCGCTTAAGGGTTCGACTTCGCCACCCGTTCCGGCGTCGCCTCAGGAAATTTCGGCGTCTCCGGAATAGCAGCCCCATCGGCGCGCGGATCCGAAGCCCCATAATTGATCCCCGTATCGCTGTTGTGCAGCACCGCCTGCCCGCGCCCCATCGTCGTGCTGTATTCCTTCCGAACATCGAGCTGGTGCCCCATCTTCGTCAGCTGATCGATCGTCGCCTGCTCAACCCGCGACTCGATCACAATATTGCAGCCGAGCCTGGCATTGACCGTAAACCGCGGCTCCGAGAGCGCAGCCTGAATATTCATGTGATAGTCGGCGACGTTCGAAACAAACTGCGCATGCGCCAGCGGCTGGTTCCAGCCGCCCATAATGCCGAACCCGATGTGCTCGTCGCCCCGCTGCATGAATCCGGGAATGATGGTGTGGATGGGACGCTTCCGCCCAGCCAGCGCATCGGGCGATTTGGGATCGAGCTTAAAAAGCCCGCCGCGATCCTGCAGCACGAACCCCATCCCATCCACCGTGATGCCCGACCCAAATTCGGCATAGTTGCTCTGGATAAACGAAACAATGTTGCCGTCGTGGTCGACCACCGTAAGATACGTTGTGTCGCTGCCAGGCAGCGCTCCAGGCGCGACGGTGCAGTTGGCGTGCGCGGAATCGATGAGCTTCGCCCGCTGAGCCGCGTACGCCTTCGCCAGATAGCTGCGGCACAGGAATCTTCGAAAAGCGCGGATCGCCGTCGTAGGCTTTCACATCGGCGTAGGCCAGCTTCATTGCCTCGATGCGCGTGTGCAGCTCGCCAGGGCTGCGCGGCCCCGCCGGGTCGGCCGGAAACTGCTCCATGATGTTCAGCATTTCCAGCGCCGCCATGCCGTCGCCGTTGGGCGGCAGTTCATAGACCGTCCAGTCCCGATAAGTAGTAGAGAAGCGGTTCGACCCACTCGGCCGAATACTGCGCCAAGTCGTCGGCCGTCATCGTCCCGCCGTTTTCAGCCGAGGTTTTCAGAATGGCCTGGGCGATCGGCCCCTTGTAAAAAGCATCCTCGCCCCGATCCGCGATGATCCGCAGAGTATTCGCCAGATCGGGGTTCATGAAGATCTGTCCGGCCGCCGGCACCTTTCCCTCCGGGAGAAACACCCGCCGGCTCTCCGCGTTGTCCGCCAGCTGCGAAGCCGACGCAGTCCAGTAGTCATGAATCATCTCCGGCACGGTGACGCCGTGATCGGCATAGAAAATCGCCGGCTCGAACAGCTCGTTCCACGGCAGCTTCCCCCACCGCGCGTGCAGCTTGCTCCACCCATCCACCATGCCCGGAACCGTGACCGAGTCGATGCCTCTGCCGGGCATCGTCGTCATCCCCTTTGCCCGCAGGTGCTCGATCGTCAACGCCTGCGGAGCCCATCCGCTGGCATTCAGGCCATAGAGCTTGCCGGTTTTCGCGTCCCAATAAATCGCAAACAGGTCGCCACCCATGCCGTTCATCATGGGCTCGGACGTATTCAGAACCGCATTCGTGGCGATGGCCGCATCGATGGCCGAGCCGCCCCGGTCGAGCATCAGAGCCCCGGCTTGCGAAGCCTGAACCCAGCTGCTGGCCACAATCCCATACGGACTCGACACCACCGAGCGTCCATACGACCGATCCTGACCCGAAGCGGGCGCACAGAGAGACGAGCCGGCGAGCAGGCACAGCAAAGAGACGAGGCCGAAACGGATTTTCATACGCGACGTTCTCCGTTGGGGTGCGTTCTGGACCGCGCCGCGGCGCGAGTCAGCAGGGTAGCAGATTGCCGAGACTGAGTCCTTTGCCGTCATGGCGCATCCTGATGCCTGAGTCGGCTTTACACTACCAGGGGGCCTCAGTAGACTTGGAATTTCGGAGCTGAGGGGAGGCCCGCTGCGAGCCAACCTCAGTGTGCGCACGGAGGCTTCACATCCCCCCTCCCGATTTTCAGCATCAACAGGAACGAAGGACCAGAGGAGAAACGCATGGCATCAGGTGTGGAAGAGAAGGTCAAGCAGATCATTGTCGAGCAGCTGCAGGTCGATGAGGCGGAAGTCACGCCTACCGCGTCGTTCCAGGAAGACCTGGGCGCGGACTCGCTCGACGTGGTTGAGCTGGTGATGCAGTTTGAAGAAGCCTTCGACCTCGAGATTCCCGACGAGGACGCCGAGAAGATCAAGACCGTCAAGGACGCGATCGACTACATCGACAAGAACGCGAAAGGCGGCAAGTAACCTTGCAACGACGTGTCGTTGTCACGGGGCTCGGGCTGGTGTCGGCAGTTGGCAACACAGCTCCCGAGGTCTGGAACAACCTGCTGGCCGCAAAGAGCGGGATGGCTCCCATTCGGGGTTTCGACACCACGGGTTTCCCGGTCACGTTTGCTGCTGAAGTCAAAAACTTCGACCCCCTCAACTTTGTCGACAAGAAGGAAGCGCGCAAGATGGGGCGCTTCATCCATCTGGCTCTGGCGGCCACGCACGAGGCCATGGAGAGTTCCGGTCTGAAAGTGACGCCGGAGATCGGCGATCGCGTCGGCGTCTTCATCGGCTCGGGCATCGGCGGGTTCGACGTCATCGAGCGCGAGCACAGCAACATGCTGCAGGGCGGCCCGCGCAAAATCTCCCCGTTCTTTATCCCGGCGACCATCATCAACCTCGCGGCCGGGCAGGTGAGCATCCGCTACGGGGCGAAGGGGCCGAATGAGGCAACGGCGACGGCCTGCACCACCAGCGCGCACGCGATCGGCGACGCGTACCGGATCATCGAGCGCAGTGATGCCGATGTGATGATTGCCGGCGGGTCGGAGGCCGCGATCACCGCGATGGGAGTCGGCGGATTTGCGGCCATGCGGGCGTTGTCGACCCGCAATGACGATCCGGAACATGCCTGCCGCCCCTTCGACAAAGACCGCGACGGATTCGTCGTCGGCGAAGGGTCGGGCATTCTGGTCCTTGAAGAGCTGGAGCACGCGAAGGCGCGCGGCGCGAAAATCCTGGCCGAGATTATCGGATACGGCATGAGCGCGGACGCGTACCACATCACCGGCATGCCCGAGGATGGCGATGGCTGCTATCGCGCGATGGAGCACGCCCTGAAGTCCGCGAAGATTCAGCCCCACCAGGTCGACTACGTCAATGCCCACGCCACTTCCACCACGCTGGGTGACGTGGTGGAATCGAAAGCCATGCAGCGGCTCTTCGGCGAGCACGCGACCAGCGGCAAGCTCATGATCAGCTCGACCAAGTCGATGACCGGCCATCTGCTCGGCGGCGCGGGCGGACTCGAAGCGGGCGTCACCATCCTGGCCCTGATCAACCAGACCGCGCCCCCCACGGCGAACCTCGACCATCCCGATCCCGAGTGCGTGCTGAACTACGTGCCCAACACGCCGCAGAAAGCGCCCATGCACATCGCGCTCTCGAACTCCTTCGGCTTCGGCGGCACCAACGGCTCGCTGATCTTCCGCCGCTGGGAGTAATGCCAAAACGATCCGTTACCGCGGTTTCCCGGCGCGGTTGAATTCTCCGGTCCCTCCCGCCTTTCCTTCATACAATCGTCGCAGTGAACCGACGCGATCTGCAGGCGCTGGCAAATACTCGGCTCCGCGAAGCCCAGGTGCTCTTCCGCGCGCGGCAGTTCAGCGGAGCCTACTACCTGGCCGGATATGCTCTCGAATGCGCTCTCAAGGCCTGCATCGCAAAGAAATTCAGGCGTTACGAATTTCCCGATAAAAAGGTCGTCAACGATTCGTGGACCCACGACCTGAGAAAGCTGCTGGTCGTTGCAGGGATCGACGACGCCCGCGTTCAGCGAGCCGGTGCCGACGATATCTTTGGAAAAAACTGGGAACTCGGTACGTCGTGGTCCGAAGACAGCCGCTACAGAACCATCGACAAGGCGAGTTCCAGGGCTCTTCTCGATGCCATAATGGAGGAACATCACGGACTGCTCCCATGGATAAAGCTACTCTGGTAGATTTCGATCTCAAAAAAGGCGAAAGAATTGTCTCCGCTCTGGAACAGGACGGTCTGCCTCTTTCTCTGGCTCTCTGGGTCCACTTCCCCGAGTATGAGGACTGGCGCTTTGTGGTCGCTTCGCGGAAACTCGACCCTCTGAGTCCCGGCGATGCCTACCTCCGAGTCATCCGCTCTCTCAATCAAGCCGGTTTCACGGTGCGCGAAAGCCCCGCGTTGCTCGTCATGAAAACGACCGATCCCTTTGTTCGGGAACTGCGCAAAGTCTTCGGCAAAGCTGCGAGTGTCTCCGGAATGCGCCTCGGCGGACAGAGGTGGGGCGATCGCGTCATCGACGATGCCTATGCCTACAAAATCGCCTGACGCGCTCTCATTGCCGTAGGCGGAGCGAACGGCTCGCTGATCTTCCGCCGCTGGGAATAATGCCGCCACAAAAGCCGTCCCAAGCCTGAGCGCGCGAATCGTATCCCCCGTTTCCCGCCAAAATTGCGGAATTCTTACGTTCCCCCTACCCAACGTCGCAACTTGGCGACTATGATCGGGGCTGATCTGGCAATTACCGAATTCCGCCGGTCCCCGGATCCCCGAATCCGGCAAAAAATCACTACAACCTGCGAGACGCTCCCAGAGGCCCCGCCCAGTCGTACGACGAAAGGCAGGACCCGATGAGCGTTTTCCTGGTGAATCCCAGCGACAATTCTTTTGGCACGGCGGTCATTACGCCGCGATGGTTATTTGTTCTGGCGGCTGCCACGCCAACCTCGGTGGGCGACCCCATTCTCGTCGATGAGTCCCTGGAGCCGATTGATCCCGAGCGCATTCAGCCCGGCGACATCGTTGGTGTCAGCGTGCATACCGGCAACGCGCTGCGCGGTTATCAGGTAGGCAGAATGGCGCGCGAGCGCGGTGCCTGGGTCGTCTACGGCGGCATTCACGCCACCCTGTTTCCCGAGGAAGCCCTCGAGCGCGGCCAGGCGCACGCGGTCGTGAAGGGCGATGGCGATCTGGTCTGGGCCAGGGTCGTGAAGGATTGCCTGGCCGGCAATCCGGACAAAGTTTACGACGGCGGCCGCATTGCCGGCACCGATTTTCTGCCCGCCCGCTGGGATCTCATGCGTCCGGAAAAATACATGTGGGCGTCGGTGCAGACCATTCGCGGCTGCCCCAAACATTGCTCCTTCTGCAGCGTGTGGCGGACCGATGGCCAGAAGCCCCGGCAGCGGCGCCATCAGAGCGTCATCGACGAGATCGTCGACCTCCGGCGCCTCGGCTTCAGGTTCGTCGCTCTGGCCGACGACAATTTCTACCCTGTCACCCTCACCGATCTCCGCCTCGCGCGCGAGCAGAACAACCAGGCCAAAGTCGACGAGCTGACCGAGATCCGCGCCGAGCGCTTCGCGCTGATGGAAGAGCTGGCGAAGCTGCCCCAGGACATGGTCTTCTTCACCCAGATCACGATGGAAGCGGGCGAAGACGGCGACTACCTCGACGCCATGCGCAAAGCCAACATCAAAGGCGCGCTCGTAGGGGTGGAGGCGGTCACGCCCGAGGGCCTGAAGGCGGTCTACAAGGACTGGAACTACTCCGGCGAGGCGCTGGCGAAGCAGTTGCAGACCTTCAAAGCGCACGGCGTGCACGTGCTGGGTTCGTTCATCTTCGGGCTGCCGACCGACAAGCCGGCGACCTTCGACGCGACCGTGGAGATGGCTCTGAAGGCCGGCGTCACGTTTGCCCAGTTCGTCATGATGACGCCCTTCCCCGGCACCGTGGATTTTGGCCGCTGGGAGAAACAGCAGTCCGTGGATCCGGCCATGGTGGGCGACGTGCCCATCACGCGCTACTGGCTCATCCCCACCGAGGTGCGTCCGAAGATGTTCACCCCGCACCCCACCATGAGCTCCGACGAAATTCGCGAGCGCACCCAAAAGGTGTGGGACCGGTTCTATAACTGGCCCGCGATCTGGGAGCGGTCGGCGTGCTGTCCTAACATCACATCGCGCATCGCGTTCATCTTTTTGTCCAAGCTCTACCGGCAGATGTACGCGGGGACCGGAATTTCGAGCGACAGCGCCCGGCGGAAGAAGTCCAAGCGATGGGCGCGATGGACAGCACGCCAGTGCAAGCGGCTGTTCCAGGCCAAGCCAATGCCGGAGCTGCAGTCCCCCCACTGGGGGCCAGCCTTTTTGCCGGACCAGCGCCGGGAGTCAGGGCTCACGGTTCTGGAGAACTAAGCGATGGGGGTGGCGCATGCCGACAGCCGCCCTCACAGCAAATACCGCGGCCTCAGAACCAGGTCTTTTGCTTGTACTCGAGGTACGCGTCTCCGAATTTCTCAGTAAGAACCTGCTCTTCCCTGCGGCTCCGGTAAACCTGTATTGGAATCAGAATCAGAAACACGGCCAGCAGCCAGAGCTTCCCTGTGTACACACAGATTCCCGCCAGCATCGCGGCGCCAAAAACGTAGATCGGATTGCGAATGCGCGAATAAATTCCCGTCGTGACCAGCGTTGTCGCTTTTGCCTGGATGCTGAACGCCCTGCCCAACTGGACCCGGGCCATAACGAACAGCACAAGAGCCGGGACATAGATCGCTGCCCCGGCGATGTGAAAAGAGGTCCATGGAAGTCGCAGCAGAAACGGGAGAAAAAATACCAGCCCAATCGTGATAACCAACAGGGTAACTACATTCAGCTTCACAGACTCCCCCGGCTCCCCGCTCCCGGCTCCCAGCTCCCAGTAGTAGCTAGTATAGCTCCCAGCTCCCAGCTCCCAGCTAGTAATACAAATACTTCCGCCACTTCAAATCCGAGTGCCCAATCATCCGCATAATGTGCCGGCTGGTGTGCAGCGTAAACGGCCGCGGCTCCCTCTGCAGCTTCATGTGCTCCAGCTCGATCAGCAAATGATTTCCCTTGCGCCGATTGCAGGAGTGGCACGCCGCCACCAGGTTTTCCCACGTCGAAAGCCCGCCCCGCGACCGCGGCACCACGTGGTCCAGCGTCAGCTCGGCCGAAGGCAAAATCACGCCGCAGTACTGGCACGTGTTCCGGTCCCGCAGCAAAATATTCTTCCGCGATAAAGCCCGCGTCTGGTGCGGAATCCGCCGATATTCGAGCAGCCGGATCACCGAAGGCATCGCCATGCGCAACCGTGCCGAGTGCAGCTCGCTCGACTGCTCCTCTTCGGTGCGCGCAACACCCTTCAGCACCAGCACCAGCGCGCGCCGCGCTCCACAAATATTGATCGGCTCATAGGAGGCATTCAGCACCAGCACCGGCGTCTGCAGCGCCTGGGTGGTCGTCACCACGCGCAGGCCGTCCGCGCCGTGGCTTTCGAGTTTGGCGTGCGCAGTCCCCTGCGTCTTCCCCAGAGTCTGCCTGCGAGCGTGAACACCAGCTTTTCCCAACGACATACATTGCCTCCGTGTCGATGACCCGTTCCTGGCAATCCGCACCAGACCGGGCGAGCTATCGTGCCCGGCCGTCAGCCGGAGCTGTGCGGCCTGCTTCCTCCCACAAAACAAAATCCTCTTCCATCGCGAGCTCGCCCTCCGGCTCCCGAACTTCGCCATGCAACTCCTCAACCAGTGGCGCAACCACATGCTCTCTCTGAGCACGCGCGACCGTCGCCACCCACACTGAAGCAACTCCAGCGCGGAGCAGCGCAGTCGAACACGCACGAGCTGTCGCGCCAGTCGTGTAGATGTCGTCGATCAGCAGCACGTGCCGATCCCGCACCGTCCCCGGTCTGGGAACAAAAAATGCGCCGCGGACATTCTCGCGACGCTCATGCGGCGTCAGCCCCGCCTGACTCTCCGTGGCGCGCTGCCGTACCAGCAGCGGCGCGGCAAGTTTCACGCGCATCTCCGGACGCCGCCCGCGCAGCGCGGAAACCACAGCGCGAGCGAGCCGCTCCGACTGGTTGAACCCGCGACTCCGCCGTTTCTTTCCGTACAGCGGCACGGGCACAGCAAGCAGATCGTCCGGAAGATCGGAAATCGCCAGAACCTGCTCCGCGAGCAGCACCCCCAGGCGTTTCGCCAGGGCCTCCATGCCGTCATATTTCAACAGGTGGAGCAGGCTGCGGAGCTTGTCGCGGTAAACGCCATGGGCGACGGCGTGGGTAAAGTCAGGAGGCACCGCCCGGCAGGACCGGCACTGGGTCTCCCCGGTTGCAGAAGGATCCCAGTCGAGGGCTTCGCCGCAGCGGGCGCACAGCGGTCCGCTTTGTGTGGGGAGATCGTTCCAGCAGGAGTCGCAGACGGGCAGGAGGCTAAAAGCAACAAGCGGCAGGCCGCACACGCGGCAATCGGCGGGGAAAAGAACGGAGGAGAGACTGTCGAGGGTGGCGCCTGCGGTACTTCGAAGCACGCGAACCACGGCGCGCCATACGGAGGTGTCGGATGGCGGAACTTCAGGGTCGCGGATTCCCCGGTGAACCGGGTTCACAGGGGTGTTCATCAGCGAAGGGCTCTGACTGAAGACACACCTCAATTCGGAGAAGCGCAATCCGCCCCTCGTTGGGTGCAGTATACGGGGGTTCGTTCCACCCGGCAACCGCCAGCTTTACCGGCGACGTGGCGAAGGTACTCTGTCAGGGCACAGATCACAGCGCTCAGGAACGCCGCCACCTACGGCCGGTGCCCTGTAACCTGTGACCTGTGCCCTGTGACCTGTCCCAGCTCGCCCGCGCATCCGGCTTCACCACCGCCGGCATCGCCGCTGTGCCCGAGCCCGGCTCCCCCGAAGACCAGAACGAGCGCCGCCGCTTCACCGCCTGGATCGACGCAGGTCGCGCCGGCGAAATGGACTACCTCAAGCGCCGCGACGACGCCGGCCAGCTCCTGCGTTCTTCCGTCCGCCTCGCCATCCCGTGGGCCAGGTCCGTGATCGTCTGCGCCGCCAACTACAATCCCGACGCCCCGCGCTCCACCGACCCAGCCCCGCCAGGCGCAGGATGGATCGCCCGCTACGCCTGGTCCGCCCGCACCGACAACGGAACCCAGCGCCCCTCCGATTACCACAAGGTCCTTCTCCGCCGCCTCGAAACGCTGCGCGATCGCCTCGCCCACGAAGTGGGCCCCTTCGAGTCCCGCTGCTTCGTCGACACCGGCCCCGTCGTCGAGCGCGTCTATGCGCGCTATGCCGGCATCGGCTGGGTCGGAAAAAACACCTGCATCCTGAATCAGCAGCTCGGCTCCTGGCTCTTCCTCGGCGTCATCGTCACCTCACTCGACGTCGCCCCACCGTCAGTCCCCGAAACCTGGGTGCCCCATATCTGCCCGCCTTTGGCAGATGTGGGAGGCCACGATCTCGCCCCCATACGATCAACTCAACTCACCGCCTCTATCCCCGCCGCCGACCGCTGCGGTTCCTGCACGCGATGCATCGATGCCTGCCCCACCAACGCCCTCACCGGCAACCGCACCATGGATGCGACCCTCTGCATTTCCTACTTAACCATCGAGAAGCGCGGGCCCATCGCCGAAGACCTTCGCCCAGGCATCGGCCGCCAGGTCTTCGGCTGCGACATCTGTCAGGACGTGTGCCCCTGGAATCACCGCGCCCCCATCGCCGCCGATCCGGACCTCGCCGCCCGCAACGAGCTGGTCAACCCCGCGCTCGACTGGCTCGCCGCCATGGACGAACCCGAGTACGAGCGCCGCTTCAACGGCTCGCCCGTCCGCCGCACGAAGTGGACCGGCTTCCGCCGCAATCTCGCCATAGCAATGGGCAACAGCCGGCAGACGCATTTCCTGCCGCGTCTGCGCGAGTGGGCAGCAGACACCGATCCGGTCGTGGCCGAAGCGGCCTCGTGGGCGGTGGAAAATCTGCGACGGATGGAGTACGAGGGGAACGACTCTGATCGTCTTTGTTGACCCGGCCAGGGCCAAGCCTGGCCCGTGCCGCTTTCAGGGATCGCTGCGAGGCTCGCAGAGGGGGTGAAAGCCCCGCAGCTCAGGATCGCCTTAGGCGCCGTTGCGGACGACGTTCGCCGCGCTCAGCCCCTTGGGGCCCTGCTGGCACTCGAACTCCACGGCTTCGCCTTCGTTCAGCGTTCTGTACCCTGAATCCTGGATTGCGGAGAAGTGTACGAAGACGTCTTCGCCGCTCGACCGCTGAATAAATCCATAACCCTTGGCTCCGTTAAACCACTTCACCACTCCATGCTCTTTCACCTGGGACTCCTTCTTCGTTTGCGCCTACGTTGTTGCTGGTCCGCTTCCGTCCGGCCCCCGAATTCGTTACACGAGTAACGAATACAGAGACACCAAAAGCTGCCTTTGCCCGCCCAGCATCGGCGGTTCGGGCAGCTCAGGGGATTACCGGGCAATCGCGGTGACAGCGATACAGGTACATCAGGAACTGGCCTTCTGAATTCCGATTTCCTTCCTGGGGATGGAAAATCGTGTACCTGTTATGGCAGGAAACGATTTTGAAATCAAGAAAAATTTGTCGAGCGAAGCCTGTCTTTTGACGCAAGTTACGGAAGTATCCGTACCCATCGCAAGGAACGAACCCAAAGCCCGCCGCCGGCTGAGCCCCTGTTACGATTTTTTTGATGAGCAATTCCATGGGTGACGAGCTCGAGACGCCGCCGGCAAAGCCTGCCCGCGCCAGAGACGCTCTGCCCCCACCCGCCCCTAAGCCGCCGCCGCGAGCCAGCCTGCGCAGCTGGCGGGCCGTCATCGTTGGCCTCGCGCGATATCTCTCGCAGACTGAAGTACATACCTACGCCTTCAGCGTCGCCGCAAACGCCATTCTCTCCATCTTTCCCTTCATCGTCATGATGTTCACCGTCGCCCAGAATGTCTTCCATTCCCCGGCCATGACGAGAGAAATCGGCGGCATCCTGCACGATGTCCTGCCCTCGAACCAGGACTTCGTCGTCCGCAACATGAGTCTCCTGGTCCATCCGCGCGGCAGCGTCCAGGTGGCCTCGGTCATCATGCTGCTCATCTCCTCCACCGGCGTATTTTTGCCTCTTGAAGTGGCCCTGAACCAGGTCTGGGGAGTCGAGCGGAACCGCTCTTACGTCATGAACCAGCTCGTCTCCCTCGGCGTCGCCGGCCTGATCGGCCTGCTCACCATGATCGCCGTCGGAGCGGCCACCGCGCAGTCCGCGATCCTCAACTTCCTTTTCTTCGGCCACACGCAGAACGCTGCCTACGGGTTCATCCACGAAATCTTTTTGCAGATTGCTGTCGCGTTTCTCAGCATCGGAATGTTCTTCGTCGTCTACTGGATCCTGCCCCGCCGCCGCCTGCCCCTGCGCGCCGTGCTGCCCACCGCGGTCATCTGCGGCTTGCTGTGGGACGTGGGCCGCCTGCTCTACATCCTCGTCCTCCCCCACATGGACCTGCACTCGGTCTACGGACCCTTTGAGGTTTCCGTAAGCCTGATGATCTGGGCGTTTCTAACCGGCCTCCTGCTCCTCTCCGGCGCGCAGTATTCAGCCACCCGCCACGCCCTGCGCCTCGCGCGCATAGGCGGACCTCGAAGCCGCAAAGAAGACAGAAGACCCAGGCTCGAAGCTCAACGAACCCGCGCGCAGCTGAGCGATATTCGGAAGGCCGGTCCACAGCAGTTTTCACCAGCGGGACCCGGGTGCCCCATTCTGATCGCACCCGTTTCTGGTGCGATCAGGGTGGGCATCGCGCGCAAGCGCGATCCTGACAACCTCGGACCTGGCGGGAACGCAACGTTAGTTCCGGATCGCCGGTGACACGCCAATTAGGCAAGCGAGAAGCATCAGGCCCTTCGTCCTGCGTCGTATCCTCGACACATGGTTCTTCTTCCCAGGAGATGCCCCATACTGGGGTCCTGCCTTTTCCTCTTGCTCCTACCCTCTGGAGTTTGCGGCAAAACTCAGAAAGAGCAGACTTCGTTCGACGCCGATCCCTCTCGTCAGATCACTCGTCCCGTCCCTTTGCCCGACTCCGTGTTGCAGATTCTCGCCCGGGATCGCGAGGTCGTGGCATGTAGGAAGGAAAATCCCATCCCGTCAGGAGCCTTGCTGGCTTCGTGGTTCGTGGCCTCGGAAATCCACTTGGACGGACCTGATGAGGCGGATTTAGTTGTGTTGCCGGTGGCGCAAGGGAACCGACTTATGTGTTTTGACAGCGCCGAGGGCATTGGCTGGTTCTGGGTGTTTCATCAAGTTGGAGCGCATTACGAACTGGTGCTAAAGACTGCCGGTCTAGGCTTGATCATCCGTGACGCCAGGCACCACGGATACAGAGACATCCAGAGTGCCATGGAGTTTGGGACGCATAGCTCACAAACCAACTATCGCTTCGAAAATGGCAAATATCGTGAGTATCGAAGCGAGGCACATTAGTGTCCCATGGTGATGGGCGGTTCGTGGCGCATTGTCGGCCATCCGGAACTATCGCGCTCCCCCACAGCGCAATTTTGCTACCGGCTACGGGCCACAGGCTACAGGCTGTCCTTATGACTTCCGTACCGTCCACCTCTCCGATTCTTCTTGCTTCCACCCTCCCCCGCTCGCTAACCTGAAAACAATAGAAGAAGTGTACGAAGAGCCCGCCATCAAAGCGGGCTTTTTCATTGAGAAGCCCCAGGGCTTCTCTGCTACTCCGTGCTCTCTGGTGAGAGCAACCGCTCTTTGAAAACCTGGCTCCTGCAAAAAGGAATGGATTAACGATTTCGCGAACACCAGGGGGATCCGCGAAAAACCCGATCCCCTGAAATCAACAACATCCCGAGGGATCCATCCCCCAAATTCAAAATTCTCAAGGTCGAAGACTTTCCTATAAGGGCACGGCTCAAGGGTGCCCCATATCTGCCCGGTTTTGGCAGATGTGGGAAGCCCCGAACCCAGGCCAACACCAGGGGGATCCACGAAAGACCCAATCCCATGAAATCAACAACATCCCGAGGGATCCATCCCCCTAATTCAAAGTTGTCCAGGTTGAAGGTTTTTGTAGGAGGGCACGGCTCAAGGGTGCCCCATATCTGCCCGGTTTTGGCAGATGTGGGAAGCCCCGAACCCAGGCCAACACCAGGGGATCCGCCAAAAACCCGATCCCCTCGAATCAAAGACATCCCGAGGGGTCAACCCCCCGAAAATCAAAATTCGAAGGGGTCCCAAATTGAGTTGAGAAATAGCCGGCCCTTGTATCAGGGCACGACTTCCAGTCGTGCCGAACACGCCGCCAAAGAAGTGGGCTTCAGCCCCAGCGTCGCGCAAAAAGATGGGCTAACCAATCCGCCAACACCAGGGGGTCCACGAAAAACCCGCCCCCCTCGAATCAAAGACATCCCGAGGGGTCAACCCCCCCTACTTCACGTTCCGCGCGCCGAACTTGTACACGATCCCCACCGACCCCGCAAACTCACTCTGCCAGCTGAACCCATAATGCGTCGGCTGCCAGTCCGAGATCAGGCGCACCGAAAGGTTCGACCCCAGGTTGTAATCGACCCACGGTCCGATCCCGAAACCCATCGCCAGCTTGTCGTTGTAGATGCCCACGTCCTGCGGCGTGGTCCCTTTTGGGAATCCATTCCCGAACGCACCGTAGGCCGCCCCAACCAGCGAGTGCATCCCGACCGTGTAATGCGGATGCCGCATGAGCCGGAAGTTCGGGCCGAACAGAAACAGATGCTCGCTCATCGGCGGGCTGGGAGGAATGCCCTCGGCGTTGGTCGGAACCTCAAGCGTGCCGTAGAGTCCGCGAGCCGAGGCGTCGAAGCCGACCACCGACCCCAGCCACACCGTCGCCGTGCCGTTCCAGCCCAGCAGGTTGATGGCATGCACGCCGCGGCCCGGGCTGGGATTGAAGTGCGAATACTGCGCGCCTCCATAGAAGTCCCAGCGCTGCGCATTTTGCGGGGCTTCCGTCTCGGGAGCGGTAGCGGTCACCTGGGCGTGGAGGCAAGGCGAGGAAACGAGACAGGCAACAAAAGCGGCCAGGGCGGCGAACACGGCCAGGCGACGAAACATCACGGCTTTCACGCGGGCGGAAACCTCAGACCAGGAGATTGCAGATTGCAGGTAATGGAGAACAAAAACAAGGGTATCACCTGGCGCGCGCCGGGCGGGTCCCGCTCAGCACGCGCACTGCGCTGCTCCATTCGACCGGCGGCAGCCCCCTTTGGTTTGCAAAAGGAATCCTCCATTCCGGCGACGCGAGGCCGCCGGAACAGAGGACGAGGCTAGAGACACGAATCCTGTTGTGAGCCATGCGCTCACTCAAGAATTTCTTAGCTTGTTCTGGAGTGGGGCCTGGGGTTTACCGCTGTACGTCGACGATCAGGTTGACGTCGACCGGGATGGTCTGGTTGTCGAGAACGGCCGGGCGCCAGCGGAAACTGCGAACCGCTTTCATCACACGCGAGTCGACTTCCGGATTGATGGAATGAACCACGCGCATGCCGGTCGGAGTTCCACTTTCATCGAGGCTTACGCGCAGAACGAGTTCGGCCGGGTTGGAGTGAGATGCGAGCGCATCCGTTGGGACATAGATGCTGACGGAGCGGAGGAGTTGAGCCTGGGTGACGCCGGTGGAGACCACGAGGGATGCAGGGGCCGCACCTGTGGCGTCGCTGCTGGGTTTGGGGGTGGCGGCGGATGCGCTGAGCGCAAGGGAGGAGAGCAGAGTAGCAACGAGGATAGGTCGCATGTACAACCTCCGTTGGGTCGATAGTGACCGTCTTCACCTTAATCCGAATTAGATACGATTGTCAAGATTAATATGTAACTCGTAGTTAGTGGACGAGTTACATATTGAGTTAGGCCAAAAATTAATGATAAGTTGTGGATTCCGCGACTAACTTTTATGCGGCCGATAAACAACAGCCGCAGGTCGCCATTCAGGAACAGAGCACCGCCCGCGCACCGCGAGGTGAGCCTCGCCCCGCGCGCTATACGCTCTCCGCTGAACGCTATACGCTAAAACCCATGCGTCCCTCGCTGCCCGACCGCGCCCACTTCCTCCGCCTTGCGCGCACGCACTCGCTCGTCCCGCTCTACCGCACGCTCACCGCCGACCTCGAAACGCCCGTCTCCGCCTTCCTCCGTCTCGCCTCTTCCGAACCCGAGTGCTTCCTCCTCGAATCCGTCGAAGGCGGCGAGCACCTCGGCCGCTACACCTACATCGGCATCCGCCCCAGCCGCCGCATCGTCTCCCACGGCGACCAAATCGAGATCACCGAGCACGGCAAGACGCGCAAAGTCACCGGCGACGTCTTCGCCCTGCTGCGCGACGCCCTCCACGGACACAAGCCCGCCCGCGTGCAGGGCCTGCCACCCTTCACCGCCGGAGCCGTCGGCTTTCTTTCCTACGACGTCGTCCGCCAGATCGAGCGCTTGCCCGTCGACACCACCGACGACCTGAGCCTCCCCGACGCCTGCCTGATGTTCTTCGACGAGGTCCTCGCCTTCGACCACGTCAAGAAGGAGATCCTGCTCATCGTCACCGCGGACCTGCGCCGCCACAAGCCCCAGGCCGCCTACGTCGACGCGCTCCGCCGTCTCGACCGCTTCGAGAAGCGTCTGGCCCAGCCGCTGCCGAAACTCGGCGCGAAGAAGCCCGCCGGCAAACTCCGCCTCGCGCCCGGCACGCGCAGGAGCGCGTTCCTCAAAGCCGTCGAACGCGCCAAGGAGTACATCGCCGCCGGCGACATCTTCCAGGTCGTCCTCTCCCAGCGCCTCGATTTCGAGCCGGGCGTCGACCCCTTCTCCGTCTACCGCGCCCTGCGCATCGTCAACCCCTCGCCGTATATGTACTTCCTGCGCTTCCCGCGCACGAGTCTCAAGCGCAAAGTCTGCGCAGGAAGAGACCACCCACATCGTCGGCTCTTCGCCCGAGCTGCTCGTCCGCGTCGAAGGCCGCCGCATCGAGTACCGGCCCATCGCCGGCACTCGCCCGCGCGGCTCGACCGAAGAAGCCGACCTCGCAGCCGAGCACGAAATGTCCACCGACGAGAAGGAGCGCGCCGAGCACGTCATGCTCGTCGACCTCGGCCGCAACGACGTTGGCCGCGTCAGCGAATACGGCACCGTGAAGGTGACAAATCTCATGCACGTCGAGCGCTACTCGCACGTCATGCACCTGGTCAGCGACGTCGAAGGCCGCCTCCGCCCCGAGCTCTCCGCCGTCGACGCCCTCCGCTCCTGCTTCCCCGCCGGAACGCTCTCCGGCGCGCCGAAGATCCGCGCGATGGAGATCATCGAGGAACTCGAGCCCACCCGCCGCGGCATCTACGGCGGCACCGTCCTCTACGCCGACTACTCCGGCAACCTGACCTCGTGCATCGCCATCCGCACCCTGCTGGTCGAAGGGAAGAAGGGCTACATCCAGGCCGGCGCCGGCATCGTCGCCGACTCCATCCCCGAGAGCGAGTACCAGGAAAGCCTCAACAAGGCGAAGGCCGTCGTCCGCGCGGTCGAGCGCGCCAGGGAAAGTTGAAGGCTACCTGGCCACCCGTTCAGCGCTTCCCGTTACATCCAGACGGCAGTTCCCGTGCCCCAACGCCGTCCAGAACGTTCCGTCCGCGAACAGCACCTGCTCCAGCGACACCCGCGTCACGCCGTACGCATACATCTTCTCCGGCACGCGAATCTCGCGCAGCTGCTCCGCCGCCTTGTCGGCCGCGTCCCCGCCGGAGAACGTCAGCCGCAGATCGAACGCGCTCGCGTCGAGTTGGTAGACGTTCCGCTTGCCCAGGAACCGCGCCGCGATCGTCACCGACCGGATCGCCTTCCCGCTTGAGTTCCTGAACCCCAGCGCCAGATTCGGCTCCGTCACCTTCTCCGCGCTCGTCACCGGCAGATAGCTCGCGGGCCAGTTCAGTTGCGCGCTCGTCAGTACCACCGGACACCCGGCCTGTGGCGAAGACAGCGGCGCCACTTGCAGGCCGAGGCCCTCCATCCCGGCTGCACCAGCAGACGGCGGAGTGTTCTGGAGTTGCGCAAATCCAGCCGTTGAGACGGCCAAAAAGAGAGTGGAGAGGAAGAGCCTCATACCGAGCACCTCCTATGCCCCACAGCATAGCACCGGGACTGGTCGTCCCGGCAACCGAAACCCGGCGCTACACTGAACACAATGGTCTTCGTCCTCGATAACTACGACTCCTTCACCTTCAACCTCGTCCAGTACATGGGCGAGCTGGGCGCCGACGTAGTCGTGCGTCGCAACGACGAGTTGACACCCCAGGAAGTCGAAGCCCTGCATCCGGACCGCATCGTTCTCTCTCCTGGCCCCTGCACACCGCAGGAAGCCGGCATCTCCATCGACCTGATCCGCCATATGGCCGGCAAAGTTCCTATCCTCGGCGTCTGTCTCGGTCATCAGGCCATCGGCGCCGCGTTCGGCGGCAACATCATCCGCGCGCCGAAGCTGATGCACGGCAAGACCAGCGACGTCCAGCACGACGGCAAGACCATCTTCGACGGCATCTCGACGCCGATGACCTGCACCCGCTACCACTCCCTCATCGTCGAGGAGAAGAGCCTGCCAAAAGACCTCGAAGTCTCCGCTCGCACCGCCGACGGCACCATCATGGGCCTGCGCCACCGCACCCTCCCCGTCGAAGGCGTGCAGTTCCACCCCGAGTCCGTCCTCACCACCGACGGCAAACATCTCATCCGCAACTTCCTGAACCTCGCATGAAAACTGCTGCCGCCATTCTGCTGCTCGCCGGCAGCGCCGCGGCGCAACAAGCGGCCCCAACGCAGCCCCAGCCCGCCCCGCAGCCCCCGTCCGCTCCGCTCGCCACCGTTCTCAACGAGTCCGCACCGCCATCCGCAGCAGCGGCCTCGCTCGCTACCGTTTCCACCGAGGGCATTTCGCTCGCCGACCCCGTGTCCGTCACCAACGGCCTCGCATCCATCGGCAACAATCAAGCGGTCACGGCCGGCGACAAGACCGTGAACCTCAAGCTGACGCGCGGCGGCAACCTCAACGTCTGCGCCACGACGCAGGTTCATCTCTCCACCGACACCACGGTCTCCGGCGGCGGCCTCATGATCGCCCTCAACCGCGGCGCCCTCGAAGGGCACTACATCCCCGGCCAGTTCTCCGACGTCATTCTCACGCCGGATCTGCGCATTCTTATCTCCGGTCCGGGCACGGCCGACTTCAGCCTCCGCGTCAACAACCGGGGCGACACCTGCTTCGACAACCACGGCGATCACGCGCCATACGTGCTGGCCACTAATCTCTTCGAAGGTGGCGCCTTTCGCGTCCAGTCCAACCAGCGCGTGCTCTTCGAGCACGGCAGCCTGCAACAGGTGGTCGACAAAGAGCAGGATCCCTGCGGCTGTCCGCCTCCGGAGCCAACGCCGCAGCCAACGGCGATTGCCCGCATCGGCGCACCCGGCACCACCCTTCATACCAGCAACCAAACCAACACGCCGCCACCCGCTGCTCACTCCACCGAAGCCGAGAACCCCTTCCCCCTCGCCCAAAGCGAAGGGCTCAAGGCGCCGTCCGCCCCATCGTCGACCCCGGCCGTTCCTCCTGGTCAGGCTGAGGCTCAGGTCACCGCTCCGCTGGTCTACAACGGCGAGTCTCCGCCCGCCTCACAGGCCGCAGCAAAGCCCGCACGGCGCCGCCGCCAGGCCCAACGACTCCCCCGACTGAACAGGCCAGGCCCAAAAGGCACTCCGCCTTCGTCCGCTTCTTCCGCAAAGTCTTCGGGCGACATTAGCCCGGGCCTCACCCCAGCCGCTGCGATAAAATCGAACCTGCCGGAGTAAGCACCTGCGCGATCCTGCCGGACCGCCATCCGCGGCCTTCAGCCGTCCCGTTATTCCGCATAACTTTTCGTAAGGAGCTTTACCCCATGGCGATACCCGCCACCCAGATGCGTCCGGGCATGATCATCAAGCACAACAACGACCTTCACCTCGTCTTCTCCGTGGAGCATCGTACCCCGGCAACCTGCGCGCCTTCATTCAGGCCAAGTTGCGCAATGTCCGCACCGGCGCCATGTTCGTGGAGCGCTTCCGCTCGCCCGATCCCATCGAGCGCGTGATCGTCGACGAGATCCCCATGGACTTCCTCTACAACGACGGCGACGACTACTACTTCATGAACACCGAGGACTACGAGCAGACTCACCTGAAGCGCGATACCCTCGGTGACGCGGTCGAATACCTCACCCCCAACCTGCAGATCAAAGTCTCGTTCCACGATGGCAAGCCCGTCGGCATCGAGCTCCCGCAGACCGTCGAGCTGACCGTCGTCGAAACCGAACCGGGCCTCAAGTCCGCGACCGCGTCCTCGGTCACCAAACCGGCGAAGACTGAAACCGGTCTCGTTGTCTACGTCCCGCCCTTCATCAATGAAGGAGAGAAGATCCGTGTCGACACCGCCGAAGGCGCTTACCTTAGCCGCGCCTGATTCGTCTCCACCCCCACCCAGCGGCGCAGCCAGTCTGCGCCGTTTTCATTTCCACAGCGCAATGACCGTGATCTGCCCGTCCACGGTCTTGTCCGCGGTCGCAAAGTAGTGCACTCGCGCCTTCCGCCCCTCCAGATCCTGACACGGTTGGATCGCCTGTTTCCGGGTAAAGTCAAGCGCGCGGTAGTCAATCTTGTAGGCGTCGTTGTTGTAAAGAGTCACAGTCTTCTTCAATCGGAACCATCAGCTCTTTCCGATGGAAAAACATAGGCAATCTCCTTTTTGCGAAGGTCCCAGACCCTGGAAAAAGGACGTGGAGTTGCCGCGTTCAAATGGGTCGAGGACCCGGATGATGGAAGTGGATCGTGTGCGCCCCTCAACCTGCGCCCGAACATCCCAGGCGCATCACCATGGCGCATGTTTTGTGCTCAGCACGGCGAGCCCACGTGACGACGCAATCGGCCTCACGAAAATATACAGATCGAAAGCAGGCTCGCCTCACTCAGCGTCCGCAGTCTAGTCCCGAAGCCAGGCCCTGCACGCGCCACATCGCGCCACGAAAGTGCAAAATTTCATCGCATCGAAAAACGCACGGCAGCCCAAAAGCAAGCCGTCCCGTCACACCGATTCGACTTTCCCCCTAACCTCAAAATTTGCTATGCTTCCGCCACACTTCCAGCCGTGTTTGCGGTCCTTTCCTCTCTTTGCGTTGACATGCGTTCCTCCGCGCGGTTCTGCAGTTCCTGAAAATCAGGCGAGGCAAAGGATCCAGCCATGTCCACCAGCTCCGGCTCTCCGCACCCACAGCAACAGCCGAACGCCAACCCCAAACACATCGGCATCCTCGTCATCCACGGCATGGGCGAGGCCAATCCGTACGGCCCTCTCGATGCGTTTGCGCGCGGCCTCTACAAGTACTACGGCGATTCCACCGCCTCCCGTTACACCATGCAGGCCGACTGGAAGGAACGCGGTTCCGATCCCTCCCACAAGCAGCAATCCTGGACCCAGGCCCAGGTCCTCTTCGTGCCGGCTCCTCCCGATGAGAAACCTGTCCCCCATCTCCGCCTCGCTGAGTATTACTGGTCTCCCGTCACCAAAGACAAGATGAAAGACATCGCCGTCCTCACCTGGCTCATCCGCACCGCCCTCGAGCCCTTCCGCTACCTCAGCGAAAACATGCAGGCCATCATCGCCGCCCAGCCGTACCGTTCGATGACCCGCGCCGCCACGATGCTGCAGCGCCGGAACCTCGCCCTGCGCGAGATGTTTCGCCTCGGTATGGTTTATCCGTGGTTCATTGCCTCCTTCCTGGCCCTCGCCGGCTTTTTTGAAGGCCTTCCCCAGCTTGCTGTCATCCTCAAAGACATTGCCGTCAGCCCGAAAAACATCGTCATTGGCCTGTTTCTCGCCACGCGCCTGCTCATTCTCGTCAGTCTCTTCGGATACTTTCTGAATTTCTCCAGGTGGCGTCGCTGGCGCTCGCCAAAGGCCGTCGACGCAATGCGAGTGAGTCTGAAGGAAAGCACTCCCGATCCTGCCCGCCGCTACAATATGGAACTCTTTGTCTGGGCTGCCATCTTCGCCGCCCTGCTTGTTCTCGGCCCCGTCGTCCTCACCGGAGCGTGGCACCGCCCGCCTCAGCTGCCCACGTCCCTCCAGCCCTTCAAAGACTACGGCTGGATCACCCGCCATCTCCACTGCTTCATCCCCGCCGCGGATCACCTCTGGCGTTTCTTCGCCATCCTGCCCACCAGGACCCGCCAGATCTGGGACCTGCTTCTCGCCTGGTCCAGCCGGCTCGTCATGCTCGTCGTCCCCTTCAATGCGCCCACGCTCACCATCCCCCTCGCCGAGCTTGCCATCGCGGGAATCATTCGCAACTTCCTCATCAACTACATGGGCGATGTCGCGATCTACACCAATCTCAATCAGCGCAGCGCCAACTTCGCCCTGCGTGCACAGATTCTCGAGGAGTGCGGCCATGCGCTAACGCTGTTGTACCAGGATCTCAGGAAAGAAGCCGGAGAGAATTTCGAGATCGTCATCGCAGCCCACTCCCTCGGGACCGTCATCGCCTACGACACCCTCAACGACCTGTTCAATCGTGCGCGCATCCCCGCTGCTGCCGCCGCGGGAGCAGTTGTTCCCCGGCCCGGGGTGGGCGCCAAGCCCTTAGCGCTGGACATCTGCAAACATATGCGCGGCCTCCTCACCTTTGGCTGTCCGCTCAACAAGACCTACTACTTCTTCCGCGATCAATCGGCAGCAGAGGAACTGGTTCGCGCACAAATCATCGATCAGCTTCATTCCTTCCGCCTTCGCGAACCAGCCGGGAACTCAGCGGTTCCACTCAAACCGGTTTCGCCGGGTCGGACCGAGACCCTCATCCGTGACTTCAGATGGGTCAATTTTTGGTCCGTGATGGACCCCTTTTGCGGCCACCTCTTCTTCTATAACCTCCAGGATCAGAGACACCGCTGGTACCCCATTCCCATCCTCGCCCACACCAAATACTGGAAGGATCAGCAGATGTATGAGTATTTCGCGCAGCAGCTGCTTTGCTGATTGCCGGTGATTTCCTCCAGCCTCTCATTCAGCCCGTCCCCGTTTTCCACCCCTCCCACAGCCTTCCACCGAAACTGCACCAACCCTGCGCCTTGTCCCACCCCACCCCCGCGCGTAGCCTCGATCCGTGGCACGTTCACTGAACCCAGATCCGGACCGGGGCGAATCCGTGCCGCAGACCCTCACCTCTTCGCCCCGGCCGCGTTTTCAATCGCCCTCAAACCCGCGTCCCATGCGCCTTCCCGCGATTCTGCACAACCAAATTCCGGGAATTATTGGAGTTGATTCCCCCAACTGCGCGTGAAATACTAGATGTAGTGGTTTGCGCTTGACACACACCATTAACAGAGCTACTTTGCCTTCTGCGGCTCTAGTTAACCCGTAAAGGTTCTCGAAAAAAGCGGTCGTCGCCTCCCCCAATCCTGGATGCACACTCGCCTGAGGTCCTGCGGTTTTCTGGTCCGCCTTTGGTTCGCCACTACTGTCCTGCCGTGATCGGGATCCGAGGCCTTTCTGCCCCTTTCCCTTTTGCGGTGCTCGCCAGTTTTTCCCGGAGCCCCGTCGCCCCGGCCCGGCCCCGCGTTATCAGGCACCAGAACCGTAGTACCCAGGCAGAATCCGCGCATCAGGCGCAACATCACTACAAGAGAGGAATTACCCATGGCCGATACCAGGAAATCCGCTACCCTGGCTCACACGACGACGCCCGTTCAGGACGCCGGCCATCCCACAGCCCCAACCTCCGCTGCGCTGCGCTTCGCACGCTACTTCTCTCGTCCCACCATCTCCCCCTACGACGAAGTCCAGTGGGAGCGTCGCACCGCCGCCATCACCGACGCCGGCGGCAAGACCATCTTCGAGCAGAAGGACGTCGAGGTCCCCGTCGACTGGTCCATGACCGCGACCAACATCGTCGCCAGCAAATACCTCCACGGCCAGATCGGCACCCCCGAGCGCGAAACGGGCGTCCGCCAGCTCATCGGACGCGTCGCTGAAACCATCCGCGACTGGGGCCTCTCCGGCGGATACTTCGCCACCCCCGAAGACGCCGCCGTCTTCCACGACGAGCTCGCCCACCTGCTCGTCACCCAGAAGGCCGCCTTCAACTCGCCGGTCTGGTTCAACGTCGGCTGCGACCGCCTCGAGCCCAACTCCGACGCCCAGAACTGGCACTGGAACCAGCACACCTGCGCCGTCGAGTTCTCCGTCACCGGCTACCGCAAGCCGCAGTGCTCCGCCTGCTTCATCAATGCCGTCGAGGACTCCCTCGACTCCATCCTCACCCTCGCCAAGACCGAGGGCATGCTCTTCAAGTGGGGCAGCGGCACCGGCACCAACCTCTCCAGCATCCGCGGCTCCAAAGAGACCCTCTCCGGTGGCGGCACCGCCTGCGGCCCCTTGAGCTTCATGCGCGGATTCGACGCCTTCGCCGGCGTCATCAAGTCCGGCGGCAAAACCCGCCGCGCCGCCAAGATGGTCATCCTCAACGTCGACCATCCCGACATCGTCGAGTTCATCGAGTGCAAGGCCAAAGAAGAAGCCAAGGCCTGGGCCCTGATGCGGGAAGGCTACGACGGCTCCTCCGGTCCCGACTCCGAAGCCTACAGCTCCATCTTCTTCCAGAACGCCAACAACTCCGTCCGCGTCACCGACGAGTTCATGCGCGCCGTCGAGAAGGACACCGACTTCACCACCCACACCGTCAAGGACGGCACGCCGGTCAAGACCTCAAGGCCCGCGACATCATGAAGAAGATCGCCGAAGCCACCTACCAGTGCGGCGATCCCGGCATGCAGTACGACTCCACCATCAACCGCTGGCACACCTCCAAGAACACCGCCCGCATCAACGCCTCCAATCCCTGCTCGGAGTACATGTTCCTCGACAACTCCGCCTGCAACCTCGCCAGCTTCAACCTCCTCAAGTTCGTAACTCCCGCCGGCACCTTCGACATCCCCGCCTATCGCGCCGCGATCGACATCATGATCACTGCGATGGAAATCCTCGTCGATAACTCCGGCTATCCCACCGAAGCCATCGCCCGCAATTCGCACGACTACCGCCCGCTCGGCCTCGGCTACGCCAACCTCGGCGCGCTGCTCATGGCTTTTGGCCTGCCCTATGACTCCGACGCCGGACGCGACTTCGCCGGCACCCTCACCGCCATCATGTGCGGCGAGGCTTATCTGCAGTCCGCCCGCGTCGCCGAAGCCTGCCCACCGCTCGCGTCAGCGACGCCCCTCACCGCCTCCGTCGCGCATGAAGGCGGCGCCTGCCCCGGCTTCTACGTCAACCGCGAGCCCTTCCTCGACGTCATCCGCATGCATCGCGCCGAAGTCAACAACATCGGCAAGTCCCGCACCGCTGGCGACAAGACCTTCGCCGTCCCGCAGTTCGACGACCTGCTCCAGGCCAGCAAAGACTGCTGGGATCAGGCTCTCGCCCACGGCGAGAAGTACGGCTACCGCAACTCCCAGGTCACCGTCCTCGCTCCCACCGGAACCATCGGTTTCATGATGGACTGCGATACCACCGGCATCGAGCCCGACCTTGCCCTCGTCAAGTACAAGAAGCTGGTCGGCGGCGGCATGATCAAGATCGTCAACAACACCGTCCCCACCGCGCTCTTCAAGCTCGGCTACAACAACGACCAGGTCGACGCCATCGTTAGCTACATCGACGCCACCGGCACCATCGAAGGCGCACCCGCCCTCAAGCCTGAGCACCTTGCTGTGTTCGACTGCTCCTTCAAGCCCGCCAAGGGCACCCGTTCCATCCACTACATGGGCCACGTTCGCATGATGGCCGCAACCCAGCCGTTCCTCTCGGGAGCCATCTCCAAAACGGTCAATCTGCCGCACGACTGCACGCTCGACGACATCGCGGAAGCCTATCTCGAAGCTGGCGCCTCGGCCTCAAAGCCGTCGCCGTCTATCGCGATGGCTCCAAAGGTGCGCAACCCCTCAACGTTTCCGACGGCGCCAAAGCCAAAGACGTCAAAGGCGCCGGAAGCAGCCCCTCCCCGAACATTCCGCCGCCGCCGATCGCGTTCTCGCGGCGCTCTCCTCCGGCCACAAGCCGGCCGAGTCCGACCTCAAGACCCTCGAAGCCAAGATCGCCGACAAGGTCGAGATCGCCTCGCGATCCATCCTCGGCGCAACCACCGCCTTCATCGCAGCGCTGGCTCGCACCGAAGCCAGTGAGGCCGAGCGCAGCGACGTCGAACAATCCACCGCCCCGCCGCGCGCCGTCCGTCATCGCCTCCCCGACGAGCGCGCCTCGCTGACCCACAAATTCGCTATCGCGGGTCACGAAGGCTACATCACCGTCGGACTCTACCCCAACGGTCAGCCCGGCGAGATCTTCATCCGGATGGCCAAAGAAGGCTCGACCGTCTCCGGCCTCATGGACAGCTTCGCCACCGCGGCCTCCATCGCCCTGCAGCACGGCGTTCCGCTCAAGGTGCTGTGCGAGAAGTTCGCGCACTCCCGCTTCGAGCCCTCCGGCTGGACCGGCAACGAGCACATCGGCTACGCCAAATCCATCATGGATTACATCTTCCGCTGGCTCCAGCTGCGGTTCCTCTCCGGCCAGCAGCTGTCGCTGTTTGCCGGATTGGCACCGGCGGCATCGCCCCGCCTGGCCGAAGGCGCAAGACATGCGATTGTCTGTCCAGAGACCAGCAGATGTCCCCCGGAGCAGCACGCCTCCACCAGAGGAATGGGATCAGCCTCAGCCCCGCAAGGAGGAATAGCCCCGGAGCCAGCTCCCGGCTCCCGGCTCCCGGCTCCCGGCTGGTTCTCTGGAAGACCGCGGCCTCTACCACCCCTCCGACGCCATGCGCAGCATGTACGACATGGGCGACGCCCCCAGCTGCCATACCTGCGGAGCCATCATGGTAAGAAACGGAAGCTGCTACCGATGCATGAGCTGCGGCAGCACCAGCGGCTGCTCGGAGGGAGCCCGAATCACCGATGGCGAACAAATAAGTAATAGTCCGCCATCCGAAACGACCGAGCCGGGCTGAGGAGCAAGATTTCCTCATCCCGGCTCAATTACCTTCCACCACAAGTAAAGCCGGAGGATGGGATGTTAGAACTCGGTGCAATGATAGCCGTCGTGAAGGAAGCCGCCTCAGCCGCGAAGGCAGCGGGGAAAATAGACCTTTACGAGAAAATTGTCAACTTACACAGCACGATCAACGATCTGCAGAACGATTTACAAGAAAAAACCATGGAGATTCAAAGACTCCACACTGAGAACGCGGAGTTGGAAGCCTCGCTGAAATTCTCGGGGAGTCTCACATTTAATGGCGCCTGGTACCTTGCGGAAGACGACCCGTTTCCGTTCTGCCCGAATTGCTGGGAATCGAAGAAAACTGCTATTCACTTGGGCCACTCGATCTTGGTAGGGTCTGGAGAGAGAAGAGACTGCCACAACTGCAAGCAGGCTTTCATTAATGCCTCCAAGGCGCAGCATCAAGCGCCGCCGAGAATGGCACTAAGAATGTCTCGCTGGGCCCGATAGAAGTACCTCAGGCCTCGCAAAGCGAGGCGACGGTAGAAGCCATGGCCTTCAGGCCGTGGAATGACATCCGGGAATAAATGGGCTTTAGCCCAGGGCCATTCGCATATACTGGAGCCCCAAAGAGGGGCTTCATGAAGTGCACCTTTATCTTTGCCGTGGCATTCCTAACATCCGTAGCGTCCGCTTCAGCGCAGAAGTTAGACGTGAAGATAGTTGACCGTCAGGACAAGGAAGATTCGTACGACTACGCCGCCGTCTACAACAACGTAGCTGTCGGAAAGACCTTCAAGGTCCACGGCGCCACCTTCACACTGCAACTTCCGGATGGCCGCCTCGTAATCGTCAACTGCGATAGCAAGTTTGCGGAGCACATGGCAGGTGCGGCTGGAAACCATAGAAGCTGCCGCATGCCCGTTGTGGACGACATCGAAGCTGAATTCAAAGGCGACAACGCGAAGCTGATCTGGCCCGTCAGCCTCGACGGCAAGAAAATGCAGTCCGAAACATACAAGATCCTGGGCATACTCGACAAGCCGAAGACCAATTGACCCGATTTCTACTGCCGATTACTCGCCATTGAGCCGATTCCACATGAGGCCTCGCGAAGCGAGGCGACGGTAGAAGCCATGGCCTTCAGGCCATGGAATAGGATCAAAAAAGAAGCGGCTTTAGCCGCGGGCCTTTCGCGTGCCCCCTCAAAGCGCCGACCCTCCCCCATTCACCCCTCCCCCGATCGCACCGACGTAATCTTTCCTCCCACTACGCCCCGCTCTAATTTCGACCTATGGAGCGAGCCCCACAAGAAATCCGAACCTTCTTCATCACCACCGTCGCCGCCAATCGCCGCCGCCTCTTCCAAACCGACGCGAACGCGAACCTCCTCCTCCAACTTCTCAAGGACGATCGCGCCAAAGGCCGCTACCAACTCCACGCCTTCGTCCTCATGCCCGACCACTTCCACCTCCTCCTCACACCCGCGCCCGACGTCTTCATCGAGAAGGCGATTCAATACATCAAAGGAGGCTTCTCCTTCCGCCTCAAATCAAAAATGCCCGTCTGGGAAAAGAGCTTCACGCTGCGCCACATCGAAGACCCACGCGACTACGAGACCCATCGCAACTACATCCACGAGAATCCCGTCCAGGCGCATCTCTGCGAACGAGCCGAGGATTTCCCCTGGTCCTCCGCCAATCCCTCCGTCACGGTCGATCCGTCGCCAGAACACCTCCGGGCCTGAAGGCCCTTTCGCAGGGCAGCCTGATTCGCCAGGTTAAAACCTGGCGCTTCTACCGCCGCCTCGCTCCGCGAGGCCAGAGATGGCGCACATTCGCACATAAGGCCTCGCAAAGCGAGGCGACGCCATGGCCTTCAGGCCATGGAAACAAAGGCCCAAAGAGAACCGGCTTCAGCCGCGGGCCTTTCGCGCGCATCAACCCCCAAAAGAGCTATCCTCTCCTCCGATGCCCAGCCATTGTCCCAGATGCGCCGGCAGCGGAACGGTCACCTGTCCCCGTTGCGACGGCAGCGGCACCGAAATCACCCTGGCCGTGATTGCCACCCACTGCCCCCGCTGCCACGGCCGCGGCGAGATCACCTGCCCGCGCTGCAACGGCACCGGAAACCGATAAGCCCCCGACCTAATTCGGCCGACTTTGACCCCAAACTCGACCCAGTTTGATATCAACCTCGGCCGAGTTCCCATCAAACTCGACCCAGTTTGACATCAAACACGGCCGAGTCTGAAGTGACTCCGATTCAATCATCTGCCCCCAATACAGCCGAGTTTTGACCTCAAACTCGGCCGAGGTTGATTCAAACTCGGCCGACCTGTAAGTGACTTGCCTGCAATCATCTGAGCGCTGCCGGCCCGATAGGCCCCCGCTAACTCCCGCCGAATCAATCAACTCCAGAAGACGGGGTCACCCCGCCGCGCCACCGGGCTCCCGATCGCATACCGGATCGGCACCCGTCCACGCGCGTCGCCGATCTGCCACGCGTAGTCCGGCGCGCTCAACCCAGCCGTCAGCTCCCGCAGATCCTCGAGCGAGTAGCTGCGCAGGCACGACAGGATCCCGTCGATCCAAAGGATCGCCGGCACCACCGGGATCACGCAGCTCCAGAGAACGCGGTCCCACCGCAACGGCCGCGCCGTCACCGCCGCGCGAAAGGCCAGGAACGGCACCGCCGTCACGGCCACCATGGTCCAGGCATTGCGCCGCGCGCCTTCGATCACGGCAATGCCTTCGCGGCGCTCGAACGCATCCGCCAGCATCGCCCGCGCCGCCTCCGGATCGAAGTGGTGGAACGAGGAGAAGAGGGTGCGGAAGCCGCGCAGCTCCGCCGGGACATGCCGCGCATCGACCGGCTCGTGCCACACAGATCAGTCCATCGGTCCTGCGCCGCGCCAGCAGCGCGTTGGGGTAGAGGTCGGTGAGGGTGACCGGGGAGCGGGCTGCCGTCGGCCACCTCGGCGTGGAGACCCAGCCACGGTCCGCCGCCGCCGGAACACAGGTCCACGATGCGCTCCGCCCCCGACTGCCGCACCGCCTCGCGCAGCCGCCGCGCGATGGGATGATAGGTCCGGTTCCGGGTCCAGATCGCCTCCAGCCCCTCCGTGACCAGGTCGCGGAAGTACGCCGGGAACCACGGTTGGTCGTGAATCTCGAACCAGCGCTGTCTCTGCACGAGCCGTCCTTACTTCGCGTCGATCGTGAACGAGTCCCGCGCCTGCCACTCCGGCGTCGCGCCCACTGGGAACGCCAGCCTGAACATCGTCGCCTTCAACTCGCGTCCGTCGAGCTGAAACAGAATGTAGTGGAAGTTGGGGAAGTCTGTCGCCTGGTACTTGTCCTGAGGCGTGCGCACCACCGGGTAGGGATGCGCCCCTCCGCCACCGGACACCAGGTACGTGACGCCATCGACCTCGGCACGCTCGTAGTTGTGGATGTGCCCCGCCGCGACGATGAAGCGCGCGTGCGCTTTGGGCGCGACCTTCGACAGATACTCGCGCAGGGCGATCTCGTTGGGCCGCGGGTTGTGGCTCACCTCAATGATGGTCTGAATATCCGCGACCGGCGGATGATGCAGCACAATGAAGACGAACTCGACCTTCTTCGGCAGATGGCTCGATCTGGTCTTCCAGCCATGTGCTCTGCGGCGAGCCGGCCGTCAGCTCCGTGTCGCTGTCGAGGCAGATCACGTAGACACGGCTGCCCAGCGCCACCGAGTACCAGCGCCGATCCTTCAGCTCAGGGAACGCGCTCCACCAGTTCTGCGAGCGGATCGCCCCCGCCCTTGCCGCCGAACTCGTGGTTGCCGAGCGCCGGATATACCCGCAGATGCTCGTCGCGCCAGGCCTTGGTTTCCAGCTTGTACTCGTCGTAGTCGGCGGCGAAGGTTCCCCGATAGGGCACATCGCCGGTCAGGATCAGGACATCGGGGTGAACCTCGGCGATCTTCGCCACCAGGGCGCGCCGCGCTCCAGGATCGGCGGCGGCCGTGTCCGCCGGGTTCGTGAAGCGCATGTCGCCATAGACCACGATGGAGAAGTCCTTCGGCAGGTCGGCATCGCTCCACCACAAAGCTCGGCCCAGGCTGGCTGATCAGGGCGGAGTCCTGGGCGGCGCGGCCGCGCAACGCTGAGGATCAGAACGGGAAGGAGAAGGAAGCCGAGGCGGGCAGCGAGTTTCGAGCGCATGACGCCCAGTGTATTGAAAGCCGGCGTTGCAGCGGGATCAAACCCCGCGCCCATGCTGGATTGCGGGCCAGCGCGCCCCTCGCGGCTCCGTGAGCGAAAACAAGGTATCCTCCGTCTTTAGGGCAGACGTAAGGACTCTCTCCACGCCGGATCGAGTCCGGCGGAGAGAGCCAGGATTGAGTCAGGATGAGTTGTTTCGAAGGCCAGCTCGCCTCCTGGGTGACGCCTGCTCCGGTTGCGAAGCCCTTGGACAAAGCCCAGACCATCGCGCAGCTGGTGGCCGACTATTCGACGGCGCTCTATCGCGTCGCCTTCTCGGTCACGCGCAACGCGGCCGAGGCCGAGGATGCGGTGCAGGAGACCTTCCTGCGCGTGCTGCGGCACGAATCGCGCCTGGGCGAGATCCGCGACTACCGCGTCTGGCTCGTTCGCATCGTCTGGAACATCGTCCTCGACAAGAAGCGGCGCGCCAAAACCCGTCCGGAAGGCGAGGACATCGCCGATCACGCGCGCCTGCTGACCACAGGCGAGCGGGGCGCCGACTCGACCGTCATCTCCTCGCAGGAACACGCGCGGATTCTGGCGCTGATTGACCGGCTGCCCGCGCGCGAACGCGAAGCGCTGCTGCTTTCCGCCGTCGAAGAGCTGACCACCGCTGAGATTGCCGCTGCCCTGGGCACGACGGAATCATCCATTCGTTCGCGCATCTTTCGCGCCCGCCGAGAGCTGTCTGTGCTGCTCGAGAAGGAAGGGGTTCAGCGATGAACCGCGAAACGATCCACGACGCCACGAACGATCCGCGCATTGACCGTGCGCTGCGGAGCATCGGCTCGGCTACGCCGGCTGCTGGGTATTGAGGGGCGGATCCTCAACCGGCTGGCCGCCGCCCGGGTCGCTGTCGAACGAAGCCCTCGCCCATGCCATGGATGGGGGACCGCCTGCCGCGCTTCTCTCGCCAGGCTCTGGGTGCAGCGACGGCGTGCCTCCTGGGATTTGGCATTGTTGCCGGTTCGGTAAGTCATTCGCGCAGGATGGGTCACACCGCAGCGCCTCCGCCTCTGCCCCTGGCGGGACAGGGAATCGGCGCGGCTTCGGCGGTTCATCCGGCGGCACCGGCCTCCACGCCCGCGCCTGCCGGAGAGCCAGGACGCGCGTCGCGTTCTCCAGAGCGCTCCCCGGACCGCGGACGCGCGCGGATCGCCCCGCACTCGCGCAAGGCTCCGGGCGCCGTTCCCGCTCCGCCGGCAAACAAGGGCGCAAGCGATTCTCGTTAAGGGACGAGCAGAAACCGAGGCGCTCGCGTTACTCTGATCTGTGCGCACGGTACTCACTGCCACTCGTCTCTTCACTCCCGATCGCATGATTGAGCGACCCGTGGTCGTCATCGATGACGGCGTGATCGCCGACGTCTTTCCGCACGCGCAAGCCGAGCTGCCGGCCGGGAGGCATGTGGAGCTGCCGGAATCGATGCTGATCCCGGCGTTGTTCGACGTTCACATCCATGGATCCGGCGGGCACGACGTGATGGAGGCGACCGAATCGGCGCTGAGCCACATCGGCAATTTCCTGGCGCGGCGCGGCGTGGGCGCGTACTGCGCGACGACCGTCACGGCTCCCCTGGACTCTCTGCTTGGCTCGCTCAACGGACTCGCGAAACTGATCAGCGCTCCACTCGACGGCGCTCGGCCGGTGGGGATTCATCTTGAGGGGCCGTTCCTCTCGCCGCACAAGCGCGGCGCGCACGTCGAGAGCCAGCTGCTGACGCCGTCGATCGCATTGTTCGACCGCATGTGGGACGCGGCGGAGGGTCAATATCCGCGTGATGACCATCGCGCCAGAGCTGCCCAATGCTGAGGAGACGATCGCCCACGCAACGAAGCTGGGCGTGCGCGTGAGCCTGGGCCACAGCAACGCCAACGGCGACGCGGCGCGCGCAGGCGTGATGGCCGGCGCCGTCAGCGCCACCCACACGTTTAACGCCATGCGCCGTTTCGATCATCGCGATCCGGGCCTGGTCGGCGAGGTGTCTGAGCAACGATCAGTTGTACGCCGAGATCATCTGCGATGGACTGCACGTCGATCCCGCGGTCGTTCGCCTCTTTTGGAAAGCCAAGGGACGCGATCGCGCCATGCTGATTACCGATGCCATGGCCGGCGCCGGCATGCCTGACGGGCCGTACCGGCTGGGCGAGATGGAGGTGCGCGTGAAGAACGGCCGCTGCGTGATTGGCGAAGACACGCTGGCGGGCAGCACGCTCACACTCGATCGCGGGCTTCGCAACTTCATGCAGTTCACCGGCACAAGCCTGGCGGATGCGCTGCCTCTGGCTACGCGCAATCCCGCCGCGCATGACCGGGCTGGACTCCGAAATCGGAGCGCTTGCACCGGGCCGATCGGCCGATATTGCGGTGCTCTCCATGAGGAACGAGCTCATCGGGACGATTCTGCGGGGGCTCCCGCAGCTGGGCCCGCCCGGCGGCGGCTACCTGAGCGGCTGATCTGGTTCGGACCACGGGAGACCTTCCGGTTCAGGGCGTTGCTTTTTCCACCATCACGCCGGAGAGCACGCCTAGACTGCCATCGACCGGTGGCGCCTCGAGCCCAAGAATTTTCGCCAGCAGCGGATACACATTCACGTTCTCGAAGGGCTTGAGCTTCACGCCCGCGCGGATATCGGGGCCTTCGGCGTAGAAAACGGCCTTCATCTCCGGCATCATGTGCGGATCGAAGCCGTGATTGCCGACGGTGGGCGGCCGGTCTTCTTTGCCGCCGGCGGGAGCCTGCGCGCGAATGGCATACGGCCCTCGCGCGACGATGACCGGATCGCCTTCGCGCGGATTGCTGTTGTAGTGCAGTTCCGCCGGGACCTGATCGCGCGCTGATAGACCATGAAAGCCGCGTCCGCAGCCTTCAGCTTCTGATACGCGGCGTTGGCCGCCTGCTCCGTCGGCGCATAGAGAGAATCGCCAACGGTGGTCAGACCGTCCATCGGCGCATACTGATCCAGGTCGATCCAGCCGCCCTGAATCTTCGCCATGCCGTGATCGGAGACGATGACCAGATCGACGGGCAGCTGCGTCGCTTTCAGGTCTGCCTCCAGCGTGCCCATCAGCTCATCGACGTGCTTCACCGCCTCCGCTGTCTGCGGGCTGTCGGGACCGTATTCGTGCCCGGCATGATCGACATTGGAGTAGTAGAGCGTGATGAAGTGCGGGCGCTGTTCGCTCGGGCAGCTTCAGCCAGGCGATGACCTGATCGATGCGTTTCTCGTCGGGAAACTTGTTGTCGAAATGCAGGTAGTAGGTCGGGCCGCTCGCCCGCGATCTCCGCCTCCGAACCGGGCCAGAAGAAGCACGCGCGTGCGCATGCCCTGCTTTTCCGCCAGCGACCACAGCGGCGTGCCGCCATACCAGGAACCATCGCTGTTCGTCTTCGGATCGGTGTAGGAGTATCGCTCCTTGCGCTCCGGATCGTAGAAGGAGTTGCCCACGATGCCGTGATGCTCGGGGTAGAGCCCGGTCACCAGCGTGTAGTGGTTGGGAAACGTCAGCGAGGGATAAGAGGGAATCATCCCCTCTGGAGCGCTGGCGCCATGCGCGGCGATGGCCAGCAGGTGGCGCGCTCCGTACTTCTTCGCGTAGTCGTAGCGGAAGCCGTCCAGCGACACCAGCACCACATAGTGCTTATCGATCTGCGATGCGGCGTTCGGGCCGTGGTCGACAGCAATGACCGCCTGCTGCGCCCGCGCCGCGCCGGCCAGCAGACACACGAACAAAAAGGGAAGCAGCCACCTCGAACGCGTCATCCTGGAACCTCGATGCGTTGGACGATTCAGCTTACCGGATCGACAGCGTTGCTCGTCGTTCATCATGAGTATGCAGCGCTCATCGCCTGAAACTCCTCGCCAATCCAGTCCGTGAAGGCATCGCTGGACTGGTTGCGACCCAGGAAATGATGCACAATCTCCCTGCCCGGCATCGAGCCTCCCGGCTCCAGCACCGTCTTCCGGTACCGCATCGACTCCGGCGAGTCCAGCAGCGCATTGCGCGGGAACTGCGCAAAGAAATCCAGCGCAATCACCTTGTCGTAGAGGTAGGTGTAGTAGTTCGACGAGTAGCCGACCAGATGCGTAAAGCTCGCGTACATCCGGTTCCCATCGATCCACTCATACGGCAGAAATCGCTCATAGAGACTCCGGAAGAGCGCATCGGGATCGAGGGTCGCGGGGTCCTGGCGATGGGTATCGAGAGAATAGGTGGTGTAGAGCAGTTGCGTGCGCACCCAGTCCGCGCGGCCAAATGCCCCGGCGCGATTCATGCGCAGCACCAGCTCGGCGGGAATCGGCTCGCCGGTCTCATAGTGATGCGCGAAGGATGCCAGCAACGTCGGGTCGCGGAAGAACTCCTCCAGCATCTGCGACGGAACCTCGACAAAGTCTCCCTCCGTGGCGATGCCGCTGATCCCAGCCCATTGTTGCCGCCCGCCCAGCAGCGCGTGCATCAGGTGACCGAATTCATGGAAGAACGTCACCACATCGGAATACTGCATCAGCCCCGGATTGCCTTCCTTTGGTTCCGGGAAGTTGCAGATCAGGGCCGCCTCCGGCAACTGCCGACCGCGAATGCCCGGGATCAGCGGATGCGCCGAGAACCACTTGTCCTTGCCCTCGCGCGGATGCATGTCGAGATAGAACCGCCCGGCAAGCTCGGTTCCGTCCAACACCTCCCACGCGCTCACCGGTCTCGTGCCAGACGTCGGGCTTCTCGATCCGCCGGAACGTCACCTGGAAAAGCTTCTCCGCCGTCGCCAGCACACCCGGCTCCACGCGCGCGTAGGGAAAGTACGGCCGCACCGACTGCGAGTCGAAGTCGAACGCCGAGCGCCGGTACTGCTCCACCCAATACGCACGGCTGGCGGCATCGATGCGGGCCAGACCCGGTTGCTGCGCCTGCGCGAACTCCAGGATCATCGAGTATTCCTTTTGCGCTCCCGCGTTGCTGGCGCGATCCAGATCGTCGAGGAAGGCCTGCATATTCGCGGCCGACTCCATCATCTGATCCGCCGTCGCCAGATCGGCCCAGTGCGCGAACCCCAGGATCCCAGCAATCTCCTGCCGGATCTTCAGCAATTCCAGCAACAGCTCCCGATTCGCAGGAAACGCCCGCGTGTTGTACGCCAGAAACATCCGCCGCCGCAAATCGTTCGACTTCGCGAACGTCATCAGCGGCAGGTAGTCGGGAAAGTCGGTGGTCAGCGTGATCTTTCCGTCGTCGCCCGGCTTGTGGGTCTCGAGATAGTCCGGCGGCAGGCCCTCCAGCTGGCTCGTGTCGTCGACGGCGACGGTATTGCCGCCCTCCTGCACGTTGCGGCCGAAGCTCAGCGCCGCCATCGTCGCCCGGTCCTGCAGTTCCTTGATCCGGACTCGCGTCGCATCGTCCTTATCCACGCCGGCCAGACGGTACTGCAGCAGGGTGCGATCAAGATAATGCTTCGTCGCGGCATCGGCCTCGCCGGCATCGATTGCAGCCAGCGCCTGATAGACATCGCGGTTCAGCGACAGCTCCACACCCGCCTGCGAGATTTTCTGCAACAGCGACTGTGCCGTATCGCGTACCGCTTTATCGGTGTGGACGCTGTGCATGAGGCCCGTGAGCGAGCCCACCATCGATAACTCAGCGACGGCATCGTCAAACGCGCGCAGCGTGTTCTCCAGGGTGCGCGGGCCCTCGGCGACCAGCAGGTGATCGAGTGCCGCCCGATGCCGGCCAAGACCGCCTTCAACCCAGGCTTCCAGCGAATTGGCATCCACAGATCCCGTGCCCCCGGGATTCCAGGGATAACCAGACATGGATCGCACGGCGTCGGAGACCGGCACACTCATGAAAAACACCTCTGGTGGCAGACTAACGCACCAAAGCCCGGAGTCAAATTAAGAAGGGACAACGGAAACCGCGGCAGCGTTCTACCAGTCGCGCACGCCGGCAATGTGCACCAATCCCTGCTTCTCGGTCTCGCCCTCCAGGGCCGCACGCACCGACTCCAACACCCTCTCGGGTGTGATCAGACGCATGCACACCGGGTCGTTGCAGGCCGAGTTCTTTTGGTTCGCAGCCGTCACGCAGGGCGAGCAGGAAAGCTCCACCGTGATGGATTCCGTGTTTCCGAGGCTCCCGTAGAGGCGCGGCGTTTCCGGGCCGAACAGCACGATGGACCGAATCGGAGTGATGGCCGAGAAGTGCGCAGGGCCGCTGTCATTCGTCACCAAAACCGAGGAGATGTGATACAGCGCAGTGATCGCTTCGAGCTTGTGCATTCCAGCGAAGCTGACGATCCGCGGATGATCGAGGCTCCGCGCCATTTCCCGGGCCTCCTCGCGTTCTCTTGCGGACCCCGTGATCAGCACGAGTACGTCGTCCCATTCCTGCGCCATCATCGCGGCCAGGGCGCTGAAGTTCTCCGGATCCCATCGCCGCTGCGGCAGCAACTCTGAGCTGTTGGGATTGATCAGCACAATACGGTGGTAGTCGGGACGGTAGTCCGGATACACCTGCCACACCAGCCCGCGCATTTCCTCTTTGGCTTCTTCCGCTACGGGCTGAATCGGGAGCCTTATCTCCTCGTCGGAGATGAAGGTTTTGGAATATGGCACCTCGGGACTTGAAGCGAGCAGGGCATTCACCATGGCGATGAAGTTTTTCGCCATGTGAATGTGGCCGTTGTAAGTCACGCGATGGGTCATCATTTCGCCGCGGTACAGCCCTTCGGAATGGAACCTGTGAAATCCCGCACGCCGCCGCGCTCCGGAGAGCCCGGTGAGCAGAGCCGAGTAGCGCGAAAAAAGCTCGAAATCCACCACAGTGTCGATTTTTTCCCTGCGAACCCAGCGCAGGAAACGCAGCGAGTCGAACACCAGGGCCCAAAGGCCGGTTTCGCGGATGGTAAAAATATTGGCGTCAGAGAAGAGAGGGACGAGCCGCAGACTGTCGACGTTGCGCTCAAAGATCACGAAGAAAATCTCGGCGTCCAGCGCTTCTCTGGCCTTTTGCATGGCCGGAGCAGCGATGACGGCGCTGCCCATCTCCGAGAGCTCCATAAAAAGCACCCGGCGCGGCTTCTCCGGACCCGCAGATTTGCCCAGCAGCCGTACGAGCTGCGTACAGAGGAAGCAAAGCGGTATGCCGATCCAGTAGTCGACCCGCCGCATTGTCCTCAGTCGCATCCTTCGGTCCTCTCCTGATCCGTGGTTCGCAGTGCAAGGTTATTGAGGTCAAATTGTACGCGGAACCGAATCCCCTCGCCGCTTGCGTCGTCCACTACAATCACATTGGAAGCGACAACGCACGAATCAACAGATGCCGGCACGGACGACGATTGTGGTGGGATGTCTCGGGTTTCGCGGAGAGTCGACGAGATGACGGCAAGCGCCGGCATGCATGGATTCAACTCGCGCGACTGCGCCTTTTCCCCGATCCGTTCCGGTCGAAGGGTTTCCATCATCGCGGATTCCATGCTTCTGGGGAAAGACGCCGAAAATCCTTGAAAAGTTGCGGCGGGTACAGAAACTTCATTTTGCTGTCACTGGTCACAGCCGGGGCCCTGCTGGTGGAGGGCTACCATCCCGGCGTGGAAGATGACGTCGTTTATCTCTCCGCGATCCAGCGACGGCTCCATCCTGCTCTCTATCCTCACGATCATCAGTGGTTCACCCGCGAGATGCAGGCCAGCATCTTCGACCGGCTCGTGGCCCTGTGGGTTCGCGTTACGCACATCCCGGTTCCGGTCACGGAACTGCTGGGCCAGTGCGCGGCGGCCTTGCTGCTGCTTTGGGCGTGCCTGGCGCTTGCCCGGCGCTGCTTTCCCACGCGGGCGGGACAATGGGCCGGTGTGGCCCTGGTCGGCGTGCTCTTCACGCTGCCGGTCGCCGGAACCGCGCTCTATATCTTCGATCAGTATCTGCACCCACGCGCCATCGCTACGGCCCTCATCCTTTGGGCGATCCTGCTCGTATTGGACCACCGAGTCGTCCTCGCCGGCCTTCTGCTTGCCCTCAGCGTCGTGATGCATCCCATCATGGGCATCCTCGGCGTTTCCTACTGCGTCATTCTCTGGATCGCCAGCGTGCGCGCCCGCCCTGCGGAGGTCCGCGATGCCCCTGCTCTGGCTGTCTTTGGTATCGCGCCCCTCTGGATCTTCGAGGGCCCGTCCACTGCCTGGCGCCAGGCGCTCAACACGCGCGACTACTACTTCATCGGCCGCTGGACCTGGTATGAATGGCTCGGCGTGATCGCGCCAATCTTCATCCTCTGGGCCATGGCGCGCTATGCCCGCCGCGCGAACCGGCCCGCCATCGCTCTGCTCTCAGGCGCTGCTGCCTGTTACGCCGTTTTCCAGCTGGCGGTCGCCTGCATTGTCCTGCTCACGCCGGCCCTGGTTCGTCTCACGCCAATGCAGCCCATGCGCTATCTCCACCTGATCTACATTTTTATGGCGCTGCTGGGCGGCGGCCTGATTGGCGAGAAGCTGATGCGCGCGCATGTCTGGCGATGGCTCGCATTGTTCGTACCCCTGGCGGCGGGGATGTTCATCGCCCAGCGCACTCTGTTCGCGGGGACCGAGCACCTTGAGCTGCCCGGCATGGTCTCGCATAACCCCTGGCTGCGCGCCTTTGCCTGGGTACGCGCCAACACCCCCAGCGACGCATATTTCGCGCTCGATCCGTACTACATGCAGCTTCCGGGCGAGGATTATCACAGCTTCCGCGCCCTTGCCGAGCGCAGCGAGCTGGCCGATGCGGTCAAGGACGCGGCCGTTGTCACCCAGGTTCCTGACCTGGCGCCGTCATGGCTGCAACAAAGCCAGGCAGCCGCCGGCTGGCGGCATTTTCAGAAACAGGATTTTCAGCGCTTGCAGCAGCAGTTTGGCGTGAACTGGATCGTGGTACAGGGTGCCGGCGTCGACGGCCTCGCCTGCCCCTACAAAAACGAGGCTGTCGCCGTCTGCCACCTGCAATAAGCAACTGTAGCTATTACAGAATCTTCTTGCCAAACGCCGACGAGATCAGCTCCACGGCCAGGTCGGCCGTTCGATTATGCTCGTCGATCACCGGGTTCACCTCGACCACCTCCAACGACACCATCCGGCCGTGGTCGGCGATGATCTCCATGGCCAGATGCGCCTCGCGATAGGTCGCTCCCCCACGAACGGGCGTGCCCACACCGGGTGCATCTTCGGGATCGATCCAGTCCATATCCAGTGAAACATGGTAGCCGGCTGTGCCGCGGCCCGCCGCGCGGAGCGCCTCCTCCATCACCGTGCGCATGCCGCGCTCGTCGATGTCGCGCATCGTGTACACCTCGCTGATGCCGGCGCGCCGCAGGTTCTCCTTCTCCGCCGCATCGATATCGCGCACGCCGATCAGCACCACGTTTTCCGGCTGCACCTTCGGCGAGAACCCCAGAATATTCGCCAGCGGCTCCGGGCCCAGCCCGACCAGCGCGGCCAGCGGCATGCCATGCACGTTGCCGCTCGGAGAGGTTGCCGGTGTGTTGATATCGGTGTGCGCGTCGATCCAGATGAGCCCGATCTTCTGGTTCTGCTTCCGGTAGAACTCCGCCACGCCGGAGACGCTGCCCGCAGCCACCGAATGATCGCCGCCGAGGATCACCGGCGTCATGCCCTCGTTCAGCGTCTTCAACACCATCTCGGCGGCGCGCGTGCAGGTCTCCGTAATTTCCTTCAGATAACGTGCGCTCTGATGGCCCGAGGATTTCGTCTCCGCAATCGCAACACTGATGTTGCCGCCGTCGCGCACTTCATGGCCCAGCGCTTCGAGCCGAGCTTCGAGCCCGGCGACGCGCACCGCCGACGGCCCCATATCGACACCGCGCCGCGAGGCGCCCAGGTCGAGCGGCACACCGATGACTTTGATCCTGCGTGGAGGCAGCGACTGCACGCCGCGAGACACGGGAGCAGCCGAAGGAGTCGAGGCCGGCGATCCGGCCTGTACAGATGTTTCACTCGATCTTGGCATAAAGAACTACGGATAGATGCGATTCAGCGTCCGGGCGAAGGGGATCGTCTCCCGCACGTGATCGAGCCCGCAGATCCATGCCACCGCGCGCTCGATGCCCATGCCGAAGCCCGAATGCGGAACCGAACCATACCGCCGCAGATCGAGATACCACTTGAACGCATCGATTGGCAACTGGTGCTCCTCGATCCGCTTCTTCAGCAGGTCGTACGAGTGGATACGCTGCGATCCGCCGATGACTTCGCCATAGCCTTCCGGGGCGAGCACATCGACGCACAACGCATACTTTGGATCCTTCGGGTCCGGCTCCATATAAAACGCCTTCACCGCCGCAGGATAGCGATGCACCATCACAGGCCGGTCAAACTGCGATGAGATGTACGTCTCATCCGGGCGAGCCAAAATCGTTGCCGTACTCAAAGGGCGCTTCCAGCAGACCCTTCGCGTGTGCGTCATTCAGCATCTGTGCTGCTTCGTCGTAGCGCAGGCGCGGGAAGGGGGGCTTGATCGATTCGAGCTTGGTCGCGTCACGCCCAATGGTCTTCAGCTCGGCAGCCGCGCCTGGCCAGCACCTTTGCGACGATCGCGCTGATGAAGTTTTCGGCCAGGCCCATCAGGTCGTCCAGCGTGGCGAAGGCCCACTCCGGCTCGACCATCCAGAACTCGGTGAGGTGGCGGCGAGTCTTCGATTTCTCGGCGCGGAAGGTCGGGCCAAACGAATAGACCTTGCCCAGTGCCAGCGCCGTGCTCTCGATATAGAGCTGGCCGCTCTGCGTCAGGTACGCCTCGTCGCCGAAGTAGTCCACGGGGAAGAGCGTGCTGGTGCCTTCGCACGCAGCCGGCGTCAGGATGGGCGGATCGGTCAGCACAAAGCCGTTGTCATCGAGAAAATCCCGCGCCGCTTTGATGATCTCTGCGCGGATGCGCAGGATGGCCGCCTGGCGGGGAGTGCGCACCCACAGGTGACGGTGCTCCATCAGAAAATCGGGGCCATGCTCCTTGAGCGAGATGGGGAACGGATCGTCTTCGGCTACACGCTGCAGGACCTCAACGTTCTCCACGTCCAGTTCGTAGCCGCCCGGCGCGCGCTTGTCCGCGCGAACTTTGCCCGTCACGATGACGGACGACTCCTGCGTGAGTCCCTTCACCGTGTCAAAAACTTCCGGCGTCACCGCCGCCTTCGGGACAATCCCCTGGATGGTTCCCGTGCCGTCACGAAAGATGGGGAAGAGCAGCTTCCCGCTCTCGCGCAGGTTGTAGAGCCATCCGTGCAGCGTGACCGTCTGTCCTTCGTGCTCGCCGATATGGGCGATGGTTGACAGCGGAGCTTTTGTCACCGTCTCTGTTACAGTTCCTGCAGTTTCGTCTGCCATAACCGCCTCTAACTTAGCTTTTCCGCCGCGTCCATCTTCTCCAGAGCCTTCTTCGCCCTTTCGCCAACCGTCTCGACGGACTCTCCCAGGTTGTAGTGAATCTCCAGCACCCCAGCCGGAATCTGCGGTGCGGCCTTCAATCCCCCCAGAGCCTCGTCCCAGTGAATCGTCCCGTCGCCGGGCCACAGATGCGTGTCCTTGTCGCCCTTGTTGTCGTGCAGGTGCGACGAGCGAACATAGGCGTTCAGCTCGGACAGGGTCGAGGCGACGCCATCGCCCAGGTGCGCGTGCCCCACGTCGAGGCAGACGCCGATGTCCTGAAAGTGCCCGGTCGTCAGAATCTCGACCAGATTCGACGGCCGCGCGACATCTCCCTGCAGATTCTCAACCAGCAACTTCACGCCGAGGGGATTGGCGAAAGCGCGCAGATGTTCAAGTGCGGTGATGGAGTGTTCGAGCGCGCGCGGGCCCCATGTGTCCTCGCGCTCGCCGAGATGGAGAATCAGAAACCTGAACGGCAGCGTCTCGGCAACTTCGAGGGCGCGCTTGATCTCGTCCATCGCGTCGATGCGGCGGCTCTTCTCGGGGTGAATTACATTGACCGCGGGTGAGCCCCCGCGTCCCATCTCCGTATCGGACCAGAGCGGAGCATGCATCGAGAATGCTTCCGTGGGATTAGCCTGGAACCACTCGGCCAGCTCGCGCACGTGCGGGCGGCTGGTGTAGTCAAAGTGCTGGCGCGCGGCGAACAGCTCGACGCCCTGCGCTCCGGCGCGGGCAAAAACGTCCAGCAGCCCAGGGTGCAGCCGATGGTTCAGGAATACGTGCGACGAAATAGCCTTCAGCATGGATGAGAACCGGGAATGAAGATATCCCTATCTTCTCATCCCGCGAGCATCACGCAGGGAACGGACGCCGGGGCGCGCAAGATCCGCGCCCGACCGGCATCCGAAGCCCGAATCGGCTTATTCTGCCGCTGTTTCCTCGCCCTTCACCGTCACGCTGATGTGCGCCGTCACCTCGCGGTGCAGCTTCACGGGAACGTGGAATTCACCGGTCGATTTCAGCGGCTCGTCCAGCTGGACCTTGCGGCGATCGACCTCAAAACCCTTCGCAGCCAGTTCCTGCGCGATGTCGGACGAGGTGACCGAGCCGAACAGGTGGTCGCCTTCTCCCACTTTGCGCGTGAAGACCAGCGCCACGGTATTGAGCTGGGTGACCAGTTGCTCGGCCTCCGCCTTCTCCTTCGCGGAGCGGCGGACGGCGGCGGCCTTCATCTGATCGATAACGGCCTTGTTCGCCGGTGTCGCCTCCATGGCCAGATTCTTCGGAAGAAGAAAGTTGCGGCCGTAGCCGTCGGCGACCTTCACCACATCGCCGCGGTGGCCCAGATTCGATACGTCTTCTCTGAGGATCACTTCCATTCGAGATCTCCTGAACAGGGCTCAGAGCTCAGGGCTCGGAGCACAGTAGCCGGCGAGGGAGCGCGCGACCGCGCGGCCCGGCGCCGGGTCGAGTGGTACTAGAACCTTGCCGCAAACGGCAGCAGAGCGATGTTCCGCGCCTGCTTGATCGCCTTCGTCAGCCGCCGCTGATGTGTGGTGCACACACCGGTGAGGCGCCGCGGCACAATCTTGCCGCGCTCGGCCACGAATCCCTGCAGCAGCCGGACGTCGCGATACGAGATCGCGTCGATCTTCTCCGTGCAGAACTTGCAGACCTTCTTGCGGCGGAAAAATTTCCGGCCGCCTGGTCCGCCGGGACCGCCTGGTCCGCGGCCGGGAGGGCGTCCTGCCGGCGCATCCGGCCTGGTGTTTGTCGGTGTCGTTGCTTCGTCAGCCATCTTCATTCCTCCGGCGGGCAGCCACTCATGGCGCCGGCCAAATTCTCAAATTCCCGTTGCGCCAGCGCTTACGCGCTGGCCTGAGTCGCCGTCTCGGTAGCCGCCGGCGCCGCTTCCGCGGGTGCTGGCGCTGGTGCAGGCGCTGGAGCAGCTTCCGCTACCACAGGTGGCGCTACCGGCATCGCGCTTATCTTTTTCTTCGTCGCACGAATCGCCCGAACCTTCGCGAGGCGCTTCTCCTCCTCGTCCATGCGAACCGTGATGAACTTGATCACCGGCTCGGAGACGCGCAGGCGGCGCTCCAGTTCCGCGATCAGCGAGCCATCGGCGTCGATGGTCAGCAGAATGTAATTGCCATCGTTGAATCTCCGCACCATGTAAGCCAGCTTTCGCTTGCCCAGCTTCTCGGTCGAGCGGATCGTGCCGCCGCCGCCTGTCACCGTCTGGTCCAGGCTTGCAATCAGCTTGTCCACATCCTCGTCGCCCACATCGGGCCGAACGATAAACATCACCTCATAGAGACGTTGCATTGTCTGCTTCTCTTCCTTCCGGACCCTGCGGCCCGGCAACCAGAATTCGCTTCCTATTCCTGCTTCGCCGCCGTGCCGTTGGGTGCTTCCTCCGGATCCCGGCGGTTGAACTCGTTCATGGCGGCCGAAATTCCCTTCGTCACCACCATTTCGACGGCGCGCGCGACGCGGTCGAGGACCGGGTCAATCGCCGTCAAATCTCGTTTGCCCATCGGCGTCAGCAGATAGTCCTTGCCACGCCGAAAAGCTTCTTCCTTCACTCCCGGCTCCGGTCCTACTCCAATCCGGATCCGCCACCACTCGTCCGTTCCCAGCGCTGCTGAGACCGAACGCGCTCCGTTATGTCCCGCCGGGCTGCCACGCTCCCGAATTCGTAACTTTCCCAGTGGCAAATCCAGCTCGTCGTACATCACCAGCAGGTTCCCGGGGAGCTCGAGATCCAGTTCATCGACGAGATCTCCCACGGAATGCCCGCTCAGATTCATCCAGGTCTCCGGCTTGGCCAGGATCACCTCCCGGCCCGCCATCTGAACCCTGGCTGTGAGCGCTCGGCAGCGGCGGTTCACCACCTCCACGTTGTGCTCACCGGCGATGCGGTCAATCGCCAGAAAACCTGCGTTGTGCGGCGTGAACTGGTACTCGATGCCCGGGTTGCCAAGCCCGACCACCAGGAACACGCCACTTCCCACTTACTTCTTGCCGCCCTTCTCGCCCTTCTCGGCGGCCGGCGCGGCAGCAGCCGCGCCTTCCGCAGTCTCCTGCTTGCCTTTCTTGAGTACTTCCGGCTCCGCAGGAGCCGCTGCTGCTGCTGCTGCTGCCTCGGCTTCCGGCGTCGGAGCCACAACCTCTTCCTTGATCGAAACCACGTGGGCCACCGGCTTGTCCTCGGAAGTGAGGAAGCGCAGCTTTTCCGTGTGCGGAAGGTCGGAGACCCGCAGCACCATTCCGAAGTCAAGGTTCGAAACATCCACCGCAATGTTGTTCGGAATATCGCCCGGCAGGCACTCGATCTCCACTTCGCGCAACATCTGATCGAGAATGCCACCCGACGTCTTCACTCCTATCGCGACTCCCGTGAGCTGGATCGGTACTTCGACGCGAATCGGCTTGTCCAGCGCGATGCGCTTGAAGTCGATGTGGATGAGCTTGCCCTTGATCGGCTCGTATTGCCAGTCGACGATCATGACTTTCGCCGACGAACCACTGACTTCCAGATCGAAGATGGTGTTGTGGCCGGTTTCCGAATGGAGGATCTTCTGAATCTGCTTGGGATCCACTTCCACGGCAACGGCCGGCTCGGCGGCCCCATAGACCACGGCGGGCACTTTGCCCCGCGCCCGCACGCGGCGCGCTGCATTCTTGTTGAACTTGCCCTCGCGGGCCACTGCGCTGACGATTTCCTGGGTGATCATGTCCTTCTCCTTCGGGCACGGAAAAGCAGCTTTTAGCCGTTAGCTCTTAGCCTCTGGCTTTGACTGCGCTTTCCGCTCCCTTCTGTACGGCCCACTGTCCAGGGCCGCCAATTGTCGTTGTGCAATCTCTTCTGGCTAATAGCTAGCAGCTAATAGCTAAAAGCTGCCCTCAGTTGAACAGCGAACTTACGCTGGTCTCCATGTGAATGCTCAGGATGGCCGCGCCCAGAAGGCCCGCCACCGAGAGCACTTTGATCTTGCCTGAATCCCTCAGAGACTCGGCCTCGGGACGCAGCGGGATCGAATCCGTTACGACTAACTGCTCCAGCCTCGAACTCTGAATGCGCTCCACCGCTTCGCCGGAAAGCACCGGATGCGAAGCGCCCGCATACACGCGGGTTGCGCCCTTCTCCAGCAGCGTGTCGACGGTCTTCACCAGCGTGCCGGCCGTGTCGATGATGTCGTCGACGATCAGGCAGGTGCGTCCGGAGACGTCGCCGATCACGTGCATCACTTCGGTGACGTTGATATCCGTGCGGCGCTTGTCGACGATGGCCATGGGCACGCCCAGCTTGGTAGCCATGTGGCGCGCGCGCTCCACGCCGCCTGCGTCGGGCGAAACCACGACCAGGTCAGGCAGATTCATCTCGCGGAAATAGCCCACCATGACCGGGCTGGCAAAGAGGTGATCGACCGGGATGTTGAAGAAGCCCTGAATCTGCGCGGCATGCAGGTCCATGAACAACGCGCGGTGCGCTCCGGCGGTGGTCATCAGATCGGCGACGAGTTTCGACGAGATCGCCACACGGGGGCGATCCTTGCGATCCTGCCGCGCATATCCGTAGTAAGGCACCACCACCGTGATCCTTCCCGCCGACGCCCGTTTCAGCGCGTCGATCATAATCAGCAACTCCACCAGGTGCTGGTCCACCGGCCAGCAGGTGGGCTGCACCACAAAAACATCCGCGCCGCGCACGTTCTCCAGCAACTGGAAATAAACTTCCCCGTCACGAAGCGCTGCATCCGCGTCTCACCCAGCGTGACGCCGATGTGTTTGCAAATCTCCTCGGCCAGTTCACGATTCGCCGAGCCTGAGAAAACTTTGAACCGCCGGTCTTCGTTCGATACACGCGAACGCCGGGTCTGCGACTTCGCCTTTGCGCCGTCCGCCGGAGCCGCCGCCAGATTCGGCGTGGCCACTCCCACTGCTTCCATCGTGTCCGTCTTCACAAGATCCTCCAGCTGGTTTGCATGGGTTCCTGCTTAACTACGGCGATCCTCTGCCGGGCCCGTTCCCAACTTTGGCTGGGCGACCAGGATTCGAACCTGGACAAAGTGCTCCAAAGGCACTTGACCTACCATTAGTCGATCGCCCAGTACGAAACTTTTCTGGTTAGATTCGATCCTGCTTGTCGCCTCGCACGTGCTAACTGCTGACTGCCAACCGCTGACCGCTATTCCCGCACCACCATCGTCCGCCAGTATTCGTCCCGCGGCAACGTCAGCGTCCGCAGCGACCGAATACCCGCTTCCCTGAGCCGGGACTCTGCCGCCGCCGCTGCGTCCGCCGTTCCGTAAAGGCCAAACAAGGCCGATCCGGAGCCGGAGAGCGCCGCGTAAACGGCCGCCTCCTCGGGGTTGCCGGAGCCCGCTAGTATGCGCTTGATGTTTCCGAGAGAGGGATGTTGCCGGAAGACGACCTCTTCGAAGTCGTTTTCGATCCCGGTTCGGACAAGCGCGAGAAGCGGATTCTCCCTTTGTGGCACCCCATCGAACAAGTTCGGCGAGGGCCCCGCCTTCACGGCCAGATCCCCGCTCAAAGCGGAGACACCGGAGGAGTGCGCGCCAACCCCGGCGGTTAATCCTCCGGAGAGCCTCGGCACAAAGGCCGAGGCGAGAGCTCGACTCAACGCTACCAGTCTATCGGAGCCGCTATTGGCGGTCAATTCTGGTTCGCCAGCTGTGCTCTGTGCTCTGTGCTCCGTGCTCTGGATTTCATCCCAGTCCCGGTACGCCTGTGGCGTCGAGACTCCCACCTCGGGCAGCGCCAGCACGCACTCGGTCGGCGAAATACTCGGTAACGGCGAAACCTGCTCGCCGCGCCCGACGCCCAGCACCGTTCCTCCAATCAGAAACAGCGGCACATCGGACCCAACCAGCGCCCCAATCCGCAGCTGCTCCGCGCCCCGCAGCTCGGCCACTCCGGCGTGCTCCAGCTCCTGTTCCAGGCCGATCAGCGCGGCGGCCGCATTGGCCGAGCCCGCGCCGATGCCGCCCTGTACGGGCAGGCGCTTTTGAATGTGGATGTGGACCTCGGCGTGAATCTTCAGCGCATCGAGCGCCAGCTCGGCCATCTTCCAGGCCGTGTTGCGATCGTCGGTCGGGACGCGCTCGTCGTTGCTGGTGAGGCGAAGGCTCGTCTTCGCCGCGGTCCTCGCTTCGACGGTGACCAGATCATGCGCCGCCAGCGTCTGATAGCAACTGGTCAGCCCATGGAAGCCGTCGGCGCGCGTCGGCCCGATCGCCAGGCCGAGATTGATCTTTGAAAACGAGCGAACCGTCGTGGACATCGTTCCGATTGTAGGGGAAGGGGTTCCGAGCCGCCCAACCGGACCTGAGGCCGGGGACAGCCCTCGGGATTCTGAGCTTGGGCAGGAATTGGGGGAAGGGGGGTAGACCCCCTTCCCCCGCGCATGTATATGATTCCATTGAAGCGGGTTTTACGACCTGCTTCTATCAATATGATTGCAAAATACTTATAACTAAGTATTTTACTTCCTTATTTGTAGCTCGCCCGCAGGGGGGTGTGAGCCGTACTTCGCCGATTCTCGATCCCCTCTCGAACAAATCGGCTCTCGGCTTCCTCTGCATTGACGATGCTCCTTTGACCGGAATACCGCGAAGCATCGAAGGTCAGTGAGGGTGTCGGGATTTTTCTCCGGCGCGCAAATCCCTACAAGATCGCGAGAGATCCTTAGGCGCTGACCGGACTTTAGCGACCGCTACCTGGAGTGTCAGAGGATGTACCGCGACAGATCCTGGTTCTTCACGATGTCCGCGACCATCTGGCGCACGTATTCGGGGTCGATGACCATCACCTTCTCCGTCCCGTTCGCCGTCTCGCGCTCGATCACCGGCAGCGGAGCCGTCGTTCCCTCGCCCACCGCCGCCAGCTCCACCACGGTCCCCTGATTCTTCTGGTCGCCCTTCGATTGCGTGCGCGTCAGGTCCGGAGCGGAAAAGCTGATCTCGTCCAGCACCTTCTCCATAATCGTGTGCAGCCGGCGCGCCCCAATGTTTTCCGTCCCCTCATTCACCTTGAAGGCAAATTGCGCCATCTCCGCGATCGCTTCCGGCGTGAACTCCAGCTTCAGCCCCTCGGTTTCGAGCAGCGCCGTGTACTGCCGCACCAGCGACGACTTCGGCTCCGTCAGAATCCGCACAAAATCCTCCACCGTGAGCGACTGCAGTTCCACGCGGATGGGGAACCGGCCCTGCAGCTCCGGAATCAGGTCGCTCGGCTTCGATACATGGAACGCGCCCGCCGCGATGAACAAAATGAAGTCCGTCCGCACCATGCCGTAGCGCGTATTCACCGTCGTCCCTTCCACAATCGGCAGAATGTCGCGCTGCACGCCTTCGCGCGAGACGTCCGGCCCATGCCCGCCTTCCCGGCCGGCAATCTTGTCGATCTCGTCGAGGAAGACGATGCCCGAGCTCTCCACGCGCTCCACCGCCAGCCGCGTCACCTGATCCATGTCGATCAGCCGGCCTTCCTCCTCCTGCACCAGATACTCGAACGCGTCGGAAACCTTCATCTTCCGCTTCCGCGTGCGCTGCCCAAAGATGTTCGGCAGCATGTCCTTCAGGTTGACATCCATCTCCTCAACGCCCTGATTGGAGATGATCTCGAACGATGGCGAATTCCGCTCGCGCACATCGATCTCCACCATGCGGTCGTCGAGCTTGCCCTCCCGGAACTGCTGCCGCAGTTTTTCCCGCGTCCGGTTGTGCGAGTCGCCGGCGCCACCTGGCGGCGGAGGCAGCGTGATGGTGTTGCCCTCCACCTGCATGCCGAATCCCGGCGCCGTTCCGCCCGTCTGGCCCGCAGCCGCAGGCGCCGGCTGTGCCGGAGCAGGCAGCAGCACATCCAGCAGCCGCTCCTCGGCGTTCATCTCGGCACGATCCTCGACTTCTTCCAGCTTCTCCTCGCGCACCATGTCGATGGCAATCTCCACCAGGTCGCGCACGATGGAGTCCACGTCCCGCCCCACGTACCCAACCTCGGTGAACTTCGAAGCCTCAATCTTCAGGAAGGGCGAGTTCGTCAGCTTTGCCAGGCGGCGCGCAATCTCGGTTTTGCCCACGCCCGTCGGCCCAATCATGATGATGTTCTTGGGCATGATCTCGTCGGCGAGATCGGGCGTCAGTTTTTGCCGCCGCATGCGGTTGCGCAGCGCAATCGCCACGGCGCGCTTGGCCGCCTTTTGGCCCACGACGTACTTGTCCAGCTCCGCCACAATCTCGCGCGGTGTCAGCTCTTCCAGTGAGAGCTCCTGGTCTTCCGCCGTTCCCGGTAAATAAATCGCCATACCCGCCTATTCCCTACTGACTATTCCCGACTCCCTGCACTACTCGTGCAGTTCTTCGATGGTGATCCTGTCGTTCGTGTAAATGCAGATTTGTCCGGCGATCCTGAGCGCCTTTTCGGCAATGTCGCGCGCGCCCATTTCGGTGTTTTCCAGCAGCGCCCGCGCTGCCGCCAGCGCATAGGAGCCGCCGCTGCCGATCGCCGCAATGCCCTCGTCCGGCTCGATCACATCACCCGACCCGCTGATCAGGAAGGTCTGGCTGAGGTCCGTTACCACCAGCAGCGCCTCAAGATTCCGCAGCATCTTGTCCGTCCGCCAGTCCTTGGCCAGCTCCACGGCGGATCGCCCCAGATTCCCGGCATATTGCTCGAGCTTGCTCTCGAAACGGCTGAAGAGAGAAAAGGCGTCGGCCGTCGACCCGGCAAATCCGGCGAGAATCTTGTCCTGATAGAGCCGGCGGATCTTCTTTGCCGAGTGTTTGAAGACGGCGTCGCCCATCGTGACCTGCCCGTCGGCCGCCATGACGACGCTGCTGCCGCGGCGAACGCAAATGACGGTGGTAGAGCGGACTCGAATCCCGCCCCGCGAACCCGCTCCATGCCGTTCGCCCGTTCGCCCAGTACCGCTGACGGAAAAACGACCGCCTGAAGCGGCCGTTTCTGAAAATCTGCGTTGCACCATGTCTTCAGCGAGTATAGCGCAGCGGCACGTTACTTCCTGGCTGAGAGCCGTCGATTTCCCGTCTCGCACGGCGAACAACTGAGCTATCCTGCAAGGGTCGGCGCTTCTACCACCCGCCCTTTTCGGAGTCAACCGGGATGTTCGGCCAATCACTGCACGATCCCCGCGTGATCGGGACGATTGCAGGCGCGGTTGTTTGCATCGGCGCCGTCACCACCTGGCTCATCCTGCGCCGTCGCCCCACCGCCGAGGAAATCGAGCGCGAGCGCCGCGTGCAGCTGGTCCGCTCCGGCCGCATCATCGACGGCACCATTCTGGACATCTCCGAACTGGAGATCCCAGCCGGCGAGGATCACCCCCGCGAGATCCACTTCATCCTCTATAAGTACGAAATCGGCGGCGTCACCTACGAGTGCTCGCAGGAGGTGACCGCCCTGCGCGACCTGGTCAACCCCACTGAGTTGCGGCTCGGCTTCCCCTGCTCGGTCCGTTACGACATCCACCGCCCCGAGAACAGCATCGTGGTTGCCGAAAACTGGAGCGGCCTGCGCACTACAGCCGATTCTGTGCCGACCCGCCCCATGCCCCAGCGCAGCAATCCCCACGCCTCGGCTCCGGTTCAGTGACGATCGCAGCCAGCCCTGTCGTGTCACTAGTTGTTTAGCGACAAGTGCAATGTCACTACTTTATTGATGACATTTGAGTCATCAACATATTGATGACTTTGATAAAGTCACTATAATACTAATTACAAATGATGCCGCCAATATCGGACACGCAGTTCGACACGCAGCTCTATATCGCGGTCATCGGCGATATCGTGAGGTCGCGCAGGATCGAGCGCGCCGCGCGCGGCGACGTACAGGCCTCCTTTATTCAGCTAATGAATCGCCTCAATCAGGAATTCGCCCCAAGTCTGCAGGGGAAGTTCATGATCGCGCTGGGTGATGAGTTCGAAGCGCTGATCCGCGCTTCGGCGGCGAGCCATACCATTCCCGATCTCATCTGGCGGATCGAAGAGATTTTCCCCAACCCGGTGTTGCGTCTCGGATTTGGTCTTGGCCGCATCGACACTCCCATCACCGAAAATGTTGCCGCCCTGGATGGACCCGCCTTTCATCATGCGCTCGCGTTCTTCTTCGCCGCCAAGGGTCATTCGTTCCCGCGAACTCGACGAACGAGCACGAGTCGATTACCTGCTCCTCGGGTCTCTTATCAGCTTTCTCATCGCTCTCGTTGTCGGGCTCGTCCTGCAGAAGACCTTGGCAGTCTTGTGGAAGTAGACCTGCACCACATCGCGAAAACTTGGGCACCAGTCCCCGCCCGCGACGAACTCGCATGAATGAGCGCCCCGTATAAACTGAACCTGTATGCATGTTCATGGCGCGAATACTGCAGCCATGCAGCGGGTGCTGCGCCTTTCTCTCATCGCCACGATTGCCTACGTCGTGCTCACGCTCGTCGCCGGATTGCGTGCTCACTCCCTGGCTCTGGTCTCTGAAGCGGGACACAACGCCTCCGATGCTCTCGCCATCGTGCTCTCCTTCGTCGCCGTCTGGTTTCAGACCCGTCCGGCCACAGAAAAAAAGACCTTCGGCTATCAGCGCGCCGGAGTGCTCGCCGCGTTCCTCAACGCCCTTACTCTGATTTTCATCTCCGTCTGGATCGCTCTCGAGGCCGTCCACCGCTTCACGCTGCCGGCTAACGTGCAGCCGCGCATCATGATGTTCGTCGCCGCCGCCGGCGTCATCATGAACGGCCTTATAGCCGCCATGCTCTGGCGCGTGAGTCACGACATCAATATCCGCAGCGTCTTCATCCACATGCTCGGCGATACGCTTTCCACCGCCGCCGTCATCGTCGGTGGCGCTAGCCATTTTGCTCACCGGCGCAACCTGGATCGACCCCGCCCTTTCGCTCGCCATCGCCGCTCTGATTCTCTGGTCGTCGGCCTCCATCGTGCGCGAGACCCTCAACATCCTCCTCGAAGGCACGCCGCGCGGCCTCTCACTGGTCGAAATCCGCACCACGCTTGCCGCCATTGAAGGCGTCGAGGATGTCCACGACCTCCACGTCTGGAGCCTCGGCTCCAACAGCCACGCGCTCTCCAGCCACATCACCATTGCCGACATCCCACCGTCGGCGAGCAACATGATTCTCGACCGCATCAACGGCGTGCTCCGCGAACGATTCCGGATCTACCACACGACCCTGCAGTTCGAGCACGTGGTCTGCGAAACCGCGCATGGCTGCCTGGTTTCCGTTGAAGATACCGGCGCCCATCACCACCATGAGCACGCGCACTGACGCAAATTCGATGATTCTCTGAGTTTCGAAGGCGCTCCGGCAAAAACCGCACCCCATCTTTGTGACGAACGCGTTTGCCCGTGTTCTCGCGCGCGGGTTGTAATGGCCCATGCACTCCGGGAGCGTCCCATGACCGGAACCTTGCTGGATCTTCGCCTGGCGCTGCGGCAAATGCGCAAAGCGCCCGGATTCTGTCTCACCGCAATCCTCACGCTCGCCCTCGGAATGGGGGCGACCATCGCGATCTTCTCGCTGGTGGAAGGAATCCTGCTGCGGCCCTTGCCCTTCGCCGATCCGGATCGCCTCGTGATTGTCGGCGATCATCTCGGCAACGGCCCCAACCCCGGCGTCACGGCGCGGGAGATCGCGACGTACGAAAGCGCGACGACCGCCTTCTCGCCGATGGGCGCATTTGCGGCCAGCGCCTACGAACTCTCCGGCACAGCGACGCCCCAGCTGATCGACGGAGCGCGCCTCGGGGCGGGTGTGTTTCCCGCCCTCGGCGTTGCGCCGCTGCTGGGGCGAGTCTTCACAAAGCAGGAAGATGACGGTCACGCCCCCGTGGCGGTCATTAGCTACTCGCTGTGGCTGAACCTATACCATCGCGACACTCATGTGCTCGGCCAATCCATCGAGCTGGATCGCAAGTCGTATTCGATCGTCGGCGTCATGCCCCGGGGCTTCGAGTTCCCGCTGCTTCCCGGCCGCCTGAACCAGGCTCGGATCTGGGTTCCCCTCAGCCTCACCGCCGAGGAGCTGTCCGATAAGAACGTGGGCGCCTGGATGTATCGCATGGTGGCGCGTGTGAAGGATGGGGTCACGATCCAGCAGGCGGCAGAGGACGCCCATCGCGTCTCGCAGCAAATCATGCGCGATTTCCCGCCCAGCATGGCGGCCATCCGCATCCGCGGCGATGCCTTGTCGCTTCGGGAGCAGACCGTCGCCGCAAGCCGTCCGGTGCTGCGCGCTCTCTTTGTTGCCGTCCTCGTGGTGCTCGCGATTGCCTGTGCCAACGTCGCGAGCCTCCTGCTGGTTCGAGCCATCGGGCGGCGCCGCGAATATGCCGTCCAGCTGGCGCTCGGCGCCCCGGCGAGCGCGATCCTCAGGCAGTCCGTCTTCGCCGGCCTCCTGCTCGGCCTTTCCGGCGGCGCTCTGGGAGTCGCCCTGGCCGCGGTCGCCGTGCGCACCGCGCTCCATCTGCTGCCCGATTCGCTGCCGCGCGTGGACTCCGTCTCGATCGACCCTGCGGTTCTCTTCTTTGCTTTGCTGCTGGCCATCGCGACCGGAGCCCTTTGCAGCGCCGCTCCGGCCTTCGCCGCCTCCCGTGCCAGTGTTATCGACAATCTGAAGGATGCCGGACGAAGCGGCACCGGCGCGCTGAGCCACAGCTGGCTGCGATCCCTCCTGGTCGTCGCCGAGATCGCCATCGCGCTCGTCCTGCTCACCACCGCCGGGTCTTTTCTGCGCAGCTACCAGAAGATGCTCGCGATCGATCCCGGCTTCCGGCCCGAGCACGTGCTGGCGGCGAGCTATCAGCTGCCGCTGCAGCAATACTCGACGCAGTCGGCCGCCGACAATTTCACTCGCGCGGTCATCGACCGGCTCATGATGAAACCCGGCGTTGTTGCCGCGGGCACCACCAATTCATTGCCCACCGCGAATAACGGAGGGCTGGCGGCCTATACCGTGGAGGGGCAGCCGGCCGCGACCTGGAAGCTCACCTTTGCCGCCTTTGTGATCGCCGACGGTGACTATTTCCGCGCAATGGGAATCCCGCTGCTCGTCGGACGCACCTTCACGCCGCAGGATCGTGCCGGCGCGCCGCTGGTCGTGATCGTGAATGAGGCGATGGCCAAAGACTGCTGGCCCGGCCAGAACGCCATCGGAAAAGCCATTCACGTCGGCAATCCGCACAAGGGGTATCCCTGGGCGACCGTCGTCGGGATCGTCGCAAACACCGCGCTCGGTCCGCGCGACACTCCGGCAGCCGATCAGTGGTACATGCCGGCAGAACAGCCGTCGATCCTCTACGGATCCTCTGCGCCGGAGAACCTGGTCCAGCCGGCGGGCGGGTTCATCGCGCTCCGCTCCTCGCTCGATCCCGAGCAGATGGTCCGAGTGCTGCGCGCATCGGTGGCTGAGGTCGATCCTCTGCTGGCGCTCAATCAGGTCGAGACCATGCGGGAGTCCATGGCCAATGTGGAAGCGCCGCGGCGATTCAACACCGATCTGATGACCAGTTTTGCCGCCGCCGCGCTCCTGCTCGCGCTCACCGGCATCTACGCCGTGGTGGCGTTTTCCGTCACGTTGCGGGCGCAGGAGATTGCCATCCGCATGGCGCTGGGCGCGCAGCGGCGAGGCATCGCGCGGATGGTGGTGCTGTCCGGCATCAAGCTTGCGTGTGCCGGTTGTGCGCTCGGTGTGCTGGGGTCGCTGGCGGTTTCACGCCTGGTGGTCGCGTTTCTCTTTGGAGTCAGCGCGACCGATCCCCTGGTCTATGCCGCGACGATTGCAACCATGTTCGGGGTCTCGATTCTGGCCGCCGCCCTGCCCGCGAATCGCGCCGCCAGCACCGATCCGGCGGAAGCCCTGCGCGCCATCTGAAACGCCGGATCCCTACGCCGCCGGTTCGCCCGCCTGTTGCGCCATGGTTCGGGCCGGCAGGAAAACGCGGATGCACGCTCCAGGCAGTTCCGCATCGCTGCTGCTCACCACGCTGATCGATCCGCCGTGCTTTTGCACAATGCCCATGCTCACCCAGAGCCCCAGGCCGGTGCCATCCGCGCCCTTGGTGGTGAAGAACGGCTGAAAAAGCCTGTTCGCCGCCTCCGGCGGAATCCCGGGTCCGCTGTCCGCCACCTCAATGGTCGCTCCTGCGCCGTGCATTTCCGCCGGCTCCGCCCGCTCCATGGTGATGCGCACTTTGCCTTTCGCCCCCGATGCCTCGATGGCGTTCACGATGAGGTTGGTGAACACCTGGCGCAGCTCGGCGGGGAAGCCCTCCACCGACAGATCGCCGGCAATCCTCGTTTCCAAATGAATGCCCTGGTGCTGCAGCCGGCGATCCAGCAACAGCAGCACGCCTTCGATCAGCTCGCGCAGATCGATCTGGATCGGCGCTCTGGGTTCCCGATAGAGGCTCAGCATGGTCCGGCTGATCTGCATGGTTCGGCCCAGCTCCTGCTGCGCCAGGCGCAGATACTCTTCCCGCTTTGCAGGATCGTTCTCCTGCGCCAGCAGGTAGTGCAGGTTGGCCACCGAATCCAGCGGGTTATGAATCTCATGCGCGATGCTCGCCGCCAGCCGCCCCGCAACCGCCAGCTTTTCAGAGGCCACCAGCGCCGCCTGCACCTGGCGTTCTTCTGTCACGTCGCGGAACACCAGCACCACGCCGACCATCTTGCCGGCGCCGCTCATGATCGGAGCTGCGCTGTCGTCGATGATGTATTCGCGCCCATTGCGGCCCACCAGCACCGTGTGATTCGCCAGGCCGACGACCCGCTTCAGCCGTCGCACTTTCTCGACCGGATTCTCACAGGCCTGGCGCGTCTGCTCGTTGACGATGTGGAACACCTTCGCCAGCGGTTTCCCCCTCGCTTCCCCCGAAGGCCAGCCGGTCAGCTTCTCCGCGACCGCATTCATGAATGACACGGCCCCGCGATGATCGCAGGCGATCACCGCATCGCCGATCGATTCCAGAGTGGTCTTGAACCACTGCTGGCTCTCGGAAAGCTCGTTGGAGCGATCCGTGATCTCCGCGATCCTGCGCTGATAGCTGTCGGAAATGGCATGCACGTGATGGCGGGTGAACAGCCCCAGGAAGATGCCCACCACAACCGCGGAAACCAGCAGGGAAATCATCTCCCGCCTCTGCATCCAGCGTGCGTGTTGCGATCGCACCGCGCGCAGGCCCTCCTCGTGCCGCACCATCTCTGCCGTCGTGGCACGAATGCCGTCCATCATGGCCTTGCCGCGCTGGTTCATCCCCGCAGCGTTCAGCGCCGCCGGGTTCTGATGCAGCACCGCATTCGCAAATCCCAGCCACTGGTTGTAGCGAATCTCCAGGCTGTCCACCGCCTGCATCTGCGTAGCATCGCCGCCCAGCATGCTCCGCAGCGTCGCGAAATGCGCCTGGATCGGGCCAGTAGCCGCTTTCCACGGGTCCAGCATCACCGGATCGCCCGTCAGCTGGAAGCCGCGCAGCCCCGTCTCCTGATCGATGAACAGATTCTGTAGTTCCTGGAGCTGCGCCGTGACCTCGTCGCTGTGATCGAGCGATCTCTGCGCCCATGTCGCCGCGGCGATTTGCCACACCAGGAATCCCGCCATCAAAACCAGCAGCAGCATCGGCAGAGCTACCAGCTGGCGCAGCGTTCGATTGAACTCCGGCGGCCTCACGCGGTTCCCCCCGTCGGTGGTCCCCCCGGCGTGCCTGCGCTGCGCAACATCGCCCGCAGCTTCTCCAGCAGCTCCTGCGGCCCCTCCCCCTTCAGCACCGTCACATCGGCCAGCTGAACCACTTCGTTGGGGAGATTGATGTAGGCGGACAGCAGCATGATCGGAATCTCCGGCCGCTCGCGGCGCATCGCCTCCGCGACCGCCCCGCCGTTCATCTCAGGCATGTAGTAGTCCAGCACCACCCCGTCGATCGTATTTCCGCGAAACAGCGACAGCCCGGTTGGACCATCGACGGCCGTGAGCACTTGATATCCGGCTCGCTCCAGCACCGCCTTGCGGATTTCCAACCCAAGCGCTTCGTCGTCGATGCACAGAATCGTCGAATTCGGCACAGATCCTGCTTTGCCTGCCGGACTCCCGGGGGAAGATGGTCGCGCTCAGTCTTCCGGGGTCTGAAATGGGGAACAAACGTTGACCGAAGTATAACATTGGGGTTGCCCCCTAAAGCCCTTCGCCTGAAAGGTCAAACCACTGAAAGAACTGCACCATTTGCGCTATTGCCGTTCGCGTCGGAACCCACCGCCGGTGCCCGGCCCTCCTCCGAATTAACACAACGTTTGCAATCTCTTTGCCCTATCAGGTTTAGGCTGGGGCGGAACGCGCGACCCGCTGCCGGAATCCCCGGGAAAGGAATTCTTCGCTTGAGCCAGACCGTTTTCGTGCTTGAGGATGACGCCGATATTGCTCGCCTGATCCAACATCATCTGGAAGCCGCCGGTTTCCCGGCGCGTATTTATGCCACTCCTGCCAGCCTGATTCCCGATGCCGAACGCCAGGCGCCCGCCCTTTTTCTGCTCGACATCATGGTTCCGGGCGGGGACGGGCTCGATGTCTGCCGCCGCTTGCGCAATCACCCGGCACTGAGCGCGATCCCCATCATCTTCGTCACCGCGCGCGCTGCGGAAAACGACCGCGTCCTTGGCCTTGAACTCGGCGCCGACGACTACATCACCAAGCCCTTCGCCCCGCGCGAACTTCTGGCCCGCGTCAAAGCCGTGCTGCGCCGCTTCGAGCGGCCCTCCACGCCATCGGCCATCGCCTTTGAAGAGGTCGAAATCGACGCCAGCGCCATGCAGCTCCGCGTCCGGGGCAGTCTCACCACCACCACCGCGACGGAATTTCGCCTCCTCGACTACCTTGCGCGCCATCCCGGCCGCGTCTTCAGCCGCGATCACCTGCTCGATGCGGTCTGGGGCGATGCGCGCTTCGTTACGCCGCGCTCGGTCGACGTCTACGTCCGCCGCATCCGCGAGAAGATCGAATCCGACCCCGAGAATCCCCGCTATCTTAAGACCGTCCGCGGAGCTGGCTATCGCTTCGAAATTCCGCGCGCTGCCGAGCGTGCCGCTGTCTAGCATCGCTCCTCCGGGCGCAGAATAGGACCATGACCATCCCTGAGCTGTTTCTGCAGGAGTTCGACGTGGAAATGCCCGGCACCCGCAAGCTCCTCGAGCGCGTGCCTGAAGCCAGCTTCGCCTGGAAGCCCCACGAAAAGTCGATGACCCTGGGCCGTCTGGCTTCCCACATCGCCGACCTGCCCGCGCGCTGCTCCACCATCATCACCACCGAAGAACTGGTTCGCCAGCCAGGGTTCGCACCGTGGGCAGCGTCAACGACGGCCGAACTCCTCGAGCACTTCGATGCCGCCGCCACTTCGGCCCGTGCCGCGCTCGCCGGACTTCGCGACGACCAGCTTCCCGTGATCTGGAGCATCAAAATGGGCGATCGTACCCTCGCGTCGCTTCCCCGCGTCATGGCGCTGCGCCGTGTTTTTATGGATCACATGATTCACCACCGCGCCCAGCTCGGCGTCTTCCTGCGCCTGCTCGATGTCCCCATCCCCGGACTCTACGGCGCTTCCGCCGACGATCAGCGCTGAATCGAAAACCCCTTCCGGCATCGGAGTCGATCTGCGCGGCCCTTCGCTGAAGGTCTTGCTCGACTAAACGCTGAACGCTGTACGCTGTACGCTGGATTCAACCGTGACCGGCAGAGTCTTCTCCAAGCTGCTTCTCTCTTTCGTGCTGGTGCTGTGCATCGCCACGGCCATCCTGGACCTGTCCTTCCGCAACATCGTCCAGCACTCGCTCCACGAAGAAGCCCGTGTCGCTTCACTCAGTACGGAACAGCGCGCCGCCGCCCTGCACATTCTGCGCCGCGATCTCTTCAGCTCGTCTTTGATCGCGCTGGTTCTGGCCACGCTTGCCTCCGCATGGCTGGCGCACCGCATCGCCGCCCGCCTGCGCCGCATCGTCGATTTCTCCGGCCGCATCGCGGGCGGCGACTTCACCGCACGCATCGAGGAGGACGCCGACGATGAAATCGGCGAAGTCGCACGCGCACTCGACACCACCGCTGACCGGCTGGAACGTTCATTTCATGCGCTGGATGCCAAGCAACGCGAGCTGGCTGCTCTCCTCGACTCCATGCAGGAAGCGGTCATCGCCGTCGATTCCAGCGGGCAGGTGAGCTGGTCGAATTCCGTCATGCAGCGGATCTCACCGGGAGCCGTCCGTCCGGGCAAAGCGCTCGTCGTCAGCGTTCGCGATCCCGAAATCCTCAAATGCGTCGACGACGCCCTGCGCGAGCGCCGCATCGGTACCGGTCGCGCCATTTCCGTCGTCCCTGGCCGCGCCTTCGAAGTCAGCGCCGCCCCCACTCCCGACGGCGGAGCTGTCGCCGTCCTCCACGATGTCACCGAAATCGAGCGCGCCGAGAAGACCCGCCGCGACTTCATCGCCAACGTCTCCCACGAGCTGCGCACGCCGCTCACTTCGATCTCCGGCTACGTCGAAACGCTTCTCGAAGACGGCATGGATCTCTCCGATCACGCGCGCGAATTCATGGCCATCATTCTCAAGAACGCCCGCCGCGTGAATCGCCTCACTGAAGATCTGCTGGCTTTGGCCCAGGTCGAGTCCGGCGAGCATAAGCCGCGCGTGCAGCCCGTCCCAGCCTCCGCGCTTGTCGTCGATGCCATCGAGTCTCTCGCCGGCATGGTGGTCGAATCCGGTATTGCCCTTGAAGCCGGCGAAACCACCGGCACCGAGGTCCTCGCCGACGTCGATGCCATGACCCAGGTCTTCGGCAACCTCGTCGAGAACGCCATGAAGTACGGCGCCTCCGGTAAGCGCGTGGTGGTGGGCGCCCGCCCGGTCGAGAACGCCGTGGAATTTTTCGTGCAGGACTTCGGCCCCGGTATGGCGGAAGAGCACCTCAGCCGCATCTTCGAGCGCTTTTACCGCGTCGACAAAGCCCGCTCTCGCGAATCCGGCGGCACCGGGCTTGGCCTCGCCATCGTCAAGCACATCGTGCTCGCCCACGGCGGCGCGATCCGGGTTGAAAGCGAACTCGGTAACGGCGCCACCTTCCTGTTCACTCTGCCCCTGGCGCCCCAGGTGGTGCCGGCCGCAACGCCGGAGGAAGCTCCCGCAAAGCTGGTCCGGTGAGGTGAGATACAATGTATCTCAGGAGAAGATCGAGTCATGGCGACAACAATGGTCCACGTTCGCGTCGAGGAAGAAGTGAAGGAGAAAGCAGCCGAAACTTTGGCTGCCATGGGTATCTCGGTTTCTGACGCCGTTCGCATGCTTCTTGTCCGGGTCGCGTCGGAGAAAGCTCTGCCTTTTGAGGTAAAGGTCCCGAATGCAACCACCGTAAAAGCGATGAAAGCTGCGGACCGCGGCCAGGGGAAGCGCTTCCGTACCGCAAAAGCGCTCTTTAAGGACCTGGGCATTTGAGAAATCTGATTCGCGGAAGACAATTTCGCCGGGACGTTGAGCTTTGTCGGCGGCGAGGTAAGAATACGTCGAAGCTCCGCGAACTAATCCTTCTGCTGCTCGAAGAAAAGGTTCTTCCACCCCGATACCGAGATCATCCCCTTAGCGGCATTTGGAAATACCACAGGGACTGCCATCTTGAGCCCGACTGGCTCCTGATTTACAAAGTCGACGGGAACGACCTCCATCTGGTGAGAACCGGAACGCACTCCGATCTCTTTTAATAGTGTCGAGACGGGTTGCCGACTATCCTCCCTGATCCTTCCTGCCGCCTGTACCCTGCACCCTGTCCGCTGTAACCTGTATTCATGCCCCGCACCGTTCATGCTGTCTGCTCGCATGACTGCCCCGACTCCTGCGGGGTGCTCGTCACCATCGACGATGCCGGCCAGGCCACCAAACTTCGCGGCGACCCCAATCACCCCGTCACGCGCGGATTTCTCTGCGGCAAAGTCGCCAAATACCTTGACCGCGTTTACTCGCCGGACCGCCTGCTCTACCCGATGCGCCGCCGCCCCGGCGTTCCCAAAGCCGCGCTCCCGCACGGCCGCGAGTCCGAAGCCTTCGAGCGCATCTCCTGGGACGAAGCCCTTGACACCGTCGCCACCCGCCTCGCCGCCATCGCGCGAGAGCACGGGCCCGAGTCGATCCTGCCCTATTCCTACGCCGGCACCATCGGCCAGCTCGGTTACGGCTCCATGGATCGCCGCTTCTTCCACCGTCTCGGCGCCTCGCAGCTCGACCGCACCATCTGCTCGGAGACCGGCGGCCAGGCCCTCGATCTCCGTCTACGGCCGCAAGCTCGGCACCGACACCGAAGCGTTCCCGCACGCAAAGCTGATCCTCGCCTGGGCGGCCAACATTCACGGCAACAACATCCACCTCTGGCCCTTCGTCGAAGAAGCTCGCCGCAACGGCGCGAAGCTCGTCGTCATCGATCCCTACGCCACGCGCACCGCGCGCGCCGCCGACTGGCACATCCCCATCAACCCTGGTACCGATTCCGCGCTCGCGCTAGGAATGATGCACATCATCGTCCGCGACCGCCTCTTCGATCAGGATTACGTCGCGCGCTGGACCTCCGGCTTCGATCAGCTCCGCGAGCGCATCGCCGAATACCCTCCAGAACGCGTCTCCTCCATCACCGGCATCTCCGTCGCGGACATCGAACGCCTCACGCACGACTACGCGACCACCCAACCCGCCGTCATCCGCCTCAACTACGGCGTCCAGCGCTGCGACAATGGCGGCGCCGCCACGCGCGCCATCGCCATGCTGCCCGCGCTCATTGGCGCGTGGAAACACTACGGCGGAGGCCTGCAGCTCTCCACCAGCGGCGCATTCAAGTGGGACAGTGCCGCCCTGCAGCGCCCTGACCTGATGCTCGCGAGCCCCCTCGGCCGCGAAGCCCGCGTCGTCAACATGTCGGTCCTCGGCCAGGCGCTCACAGAATTACGCGATCCTGCCGTCCACGCGCTCTTCGTCTACAACTCGAACCCCGCCGCCGTCGCGCCCGACCAGACCTCGGTCCTCCGCGGCCTCGCGCGCCCCGACCTCTTCACCGTCGTGCACGAGCAGTTCTTTACCGACACCGCCGACTACGCCGATATCCTGCTGCCCGCCACCACCTTCTTCGAGCATAAGGACGTCCAGGGCGCCTACGGCCACTACTACGTCCAGCTCTCCGAGCAGGCCATCGCCCCGCTCGGCGAATCTCGCTCCAACGTCTGGCTCTTCTCGCAGCTCGCGCAGCGCATCGGGTTCACCGAGCCCTGCTTCCGCGATTCCGTCGACGACCTCATCGCCCAGGCGCTGCGCACCGGCGATCCCGAGCACCAGCATCCCTGGCTTACGGGCATCACCGCGGATACCCTCCACGAATCCGGCGGCATGCAACGCCTGAAATTTCCGGAGAATCGCGGCGAGCAGCGCTTCCTGCCCTTCGCCGAAGGTCCCTTCGACACTCCCAGCGGCCGCGTGGAGTTCTACTCCGCATCGCTCGCCGCTCAGGGCATCGACCCGCTTCCTGGGTTCGTTCCCGCTCCCGAGTCCCGCCATACCGACGCCAGCGAACGCTATCCGCTCGAGTTCCTCGCCCGCAAAGCCGACAACTACATGAACTCCACCTTTCCCAACCTCGAAGGCCACTGGCAGATGGAATCTGCGTACAACGGCGTCCTCGAACTCCATACCGACGATGCGACCCCACGCGGCATCGCCGATGGAGATCTGGTTGACGTCTTCAATGACCGCGGCCGCATCGCGCTTCGCGCCCACGTCAACGGCAGCGTGCGTCCCGGCGTCGTCGCCGCACGCCTCAACTGGAATAAGCTCTCTGCAGGCGGTCACAACGTGAACCTGCTCACCTCGCAGCGCCTCAACGATCTCGCCGGCGGACCCACCTTTTATTCGGTCCTCGTTGACGTTCGCCCCGCTGCTGCGTCCCACCAAAATCGAAGCGATCTTCGATAAACTGAACCCACTCCTTCGCTGGTTCTGTCCTGAGCAGGCGCAGCCCTGCGGGATGCGAGATGAGGATGATGTTGCAATCGACAACGCCGCCGGAATCGACTGCCTGTTGCGCTGTCTCCATCGCCTTTCGCCCCGCCGTCGGCCCTGCCGCCCGTGTCAATCGCGCTGATATAATCGCCTTTTCCCAACGACCGCGAGATTTAGAGCAGTGAGGGTGTGCTTATTTCTTCCGTGAACCTCTGGAGCGCTGGCTCCCCGCACGTACCATGCAGGAATCCGCGCCGGCTCCTGAGGCGCTCCCTGATTTTGGTTCTTCTCCTGGCCCCGTTTCTGCCCCTTCCGCGGCTGATGGCCCAGGAGTCTGCGCCCGCCGCTTCCAGCGATGTCGGCCAGAAGATCGTCGACATTCGTGTCATCGGCAGCCGCCGCATCCCCAGAGAAACCGTCCTCGCCCGGATGTACAGCCACCCGAACGATGCCTACGATCCGCTCACCGTGGAACGCGATTTCAACTCCCTCTGGAACACCGGCTACTTCGAAGACGTCCGGATCGAAAAAGAAGACACCCCGCAGGGCGTCATCCTCGACGTCTACGTGCGCGAGAAACCCACCATTCGCGACATTACCTATAAGGGCCTGAGCTCGGTCACTGAATCCGACGTCCTCGATCGCTTCAAGAAGGAGAAAGTCGGCCTCTCCCAGGAAAGCCAGTACGATCCGGCCCGCATCGCCAAAGCCGTCACCGTCATCAGGCAGATGCTCGCCGAGCACGGCCACCAGTTCGCCACCGTCCGCCCTGAAGTCCGGACCATTCCACCGGCCTCGGTTCAGCTCATCTTCCAGATCAAGGAAGGCCCGACCGTGAAGGTCGGCAAGATCACCTTCTCCAACAACCGGCACGTCACCTCGCGCACGCTGCGCGAAGCCATGCGCAACCTGCGACCCATCGGCATTCCCCACTCCATCATTCTCGAGAACCTCTTCGCCCGCACCTACGACGCCACCAAGCTGGATGAAGACACCGAGCGCGTGCGCCAGGCTTATCGCGATCGCGGCTACCTGCGCGGCGGTCCCGTCGGACCCGCGGAAACCAAAATCCACAACGAGTCCGGCCTCTCCCTCTTCACCTTCCGCCCGCGCAAAGGCAAGCGCATCGATATCCATATGAACATCGAGGAAGGGGAGCGCTATCGCCTGGCCGCCATCGACTTCTCCGGCTACAAGCCCGGAACCAATGTGAAGGCTCTGCGCGGCTTATTCACACAGAAGGACGGCGCCGTCTTCGATCTCACCACCTTCCAGAAAGACCTCGATAACCTGCGCAAGGCCTACAGCCAGAACGGTTACATCAACTTCAGCCCCGTCCCCAATCCCACCTTCGACGACGCGAACCACACCGTCACGTGGAACATCGACATCGATGAGGGCAAGCAGTTCACCGTTTCGCACATCGAGTTCCAGGGCAACACCGTCACGCGCGACTTCGTCATTCGACGCGAGCTGCTGCTCCAGGAAGGCCAGGTCTACAACAGCCACCTGTGGGAGCTGAGCCTGCTGCGCCTCAATCAGCTCGACTACTTCAATCCGCTGCGTGTCGAACAGGATTCCGAGACCCACCAGAACACCGAAGCCGGCACCGTCGATCTGCTCCTCAAAGTCCAGGAGAAGGGCAAGAACTCCATCGGCCTGAACGGCGGCGTCAGCGGCCTCTCCGGCGCCTTCCTTGGCTTGAATTACCAGACCAACAACTTCCTCGGCCTCGGCGAAACCCTCAGCGTCCAGGCCAATGCCGGCAGCCTCGCCCGCAATCTCCTGTTCGCGTTCAACGAGCCTTATTTCCGTAACAAGCCGCTCAACATCGGCTTCCAGGTCTTCGACCGCAAAACCGACTACAACGCTTCAAAGAGCTACTCCCTGTCGGGCAACGTCACCGGCAACGAAAGCTCGGCCATCTCCTCGCTGCTGCAGAACTACAACCAGGGCGACAAGGGATTCAACCTCTCCGTCAGCTACCCCACCCGCCATTTCAACCTCTTCGGCTTCTCGCGCGTCGGCGCCACCTACGCCTGGGACAGCTCCTCGGTTCGCGCTTTCAGCCAGGCCTCCAGCAATCTCTTCCAGACCCTCGCCTTCCGCAGCGGCATTCAGGGCCAGAACGCGCTGGAAGGCATCATCACCAGTTCGGCGATGTTCAGCTACAACTCCAGCAACGTCTCCAGCAACTACCTGCCCCACACCGGCCAGTCGCTTTCGGCCACCGTGCAGCTGGCCGGCATCTGGGGCAGCGTTCGCTATGTCCGTCCGGTTGTCGAATACAAGCGCTACCAGCCCATGAAAGGCCTGTGGTTCAATCCGAACGGCCGCAACACGCTGGGCATGCGCCTGCAGGCGGTTTACATCACCGGCTTCAGCGGCGATGTCGCGCCGCCCTTCGATCGTCCCTCCGCTGGCGGTGACAGCGATATTCGCGGCTTCGACGTCCGCACCATCACGCCTTACGGATTTGTGCCCACCCGCGTTCTCTTCGACCTCACCAATCCTGACGGCTCCACGGTCCCTCGCGACCCGACCAACCCCAACCTCGGTCCCATCCAGATTCCGCTGCCTGTCTACGGGGTGGCCACCATCGGCGGCGACACGAACTTTACCTGGAACATGCAGTACATGATTCCCATCTACGGCCACACCGTGGGCTTCAACTTCTTTAACGACTTCGGCATGGATATGGCGGTCAGCAAGGACCAGCTCCGCCAGAGTCCGGAAGGCATCGACGCCCTCAATTCGCCGCTCTACGGCTGCCCCAATTACGTCAACGGCACCTGCCAGGGCGGCCAGCGCATCAAATTCAGCCCCACCATCGATCCCATCAAGGGAACCAACTACGTTCCCCGCGATTCGGCCGGCGGCGAGCTCGACGTGATGATGCCGATCATCAACGCCCCCTTCCGCATCTACTACGCGGTCAATCCCCTCAAGCTCTTCACCACCTTCTCGCGAACCAACCTCATCACGCGCAGCATGTTCCCTGCGGGCGGCGCGGGTGACTACTCCTACGCCGAGGCCGAGCAGTTCTATAACGGCCTCTACGTCCTGCGTGAACCCAGCAAGACCTTCCGGCTCACCGTCGCCACCACGTTCTAAACAGGGCACAGGTGGCAGGTCGCAGGTCACAGCAAAGCAAAGACCCGTCCACGCGTTCTCCAATGGCGATGGGGTGGGTCGGCGTTCGAACCTGTGCCCTGTGCCCTGCGACCTGTGCCCTGTGCCCTGTTTGTTGACGCCCCCACCCCCGGGTCCTATAATTTGCCCAGGTTCCTGAGAAAATCTCTCTGTCCGCGTCTTGCATTCCGGGCGAGATTCGAGCCCGGTCCCGCTCCCTTAGTTCAGGGAACCAGAATTTCTGAGAGCGAGGAATGCGGGCTCAGTTAACCAGGAAACCGAAGGAGTTTCTGATTTCCATGAAGCGTTCGTTGTCACTCGTTTGCGTGCTCGCGTCCGGAATGGGCGTCGTAGCCGTTGCTCAGGCCGCCCCAGCCGCCTCCGATCCGGCCACCACCGCCCCGGCTGCCTCCACCGCCATCACAAAGATTGCCATCATCCAGTTCCAGGGCGCTGTCGCTCAAACCAATGAGTTCCAGCGCGACCTCGCCGATCTCCGCAAAAAGTACGAGCCGCAGGAAGCCAAGCTGCAGTCGGAGAATCAGGAAGTCGAAACCCTGAAGAAACAGCTGCAGGATGGCGCCACCACCGTCAGCGACGTCGAGCGCGAAACCAAAATGCGCACCATCGACGAGAAGACGAAGCAGCTACAGCGCTCGGCCCAGGACCTCCAGAGCAACGAGCAGCAGGATGGCCAGCAGACGTTCAACCAGGTCGCCAATAAAGTCGGCGAGGTGATGATCAGCTACGCCCAGCAGCAGGGCTTTAGCCTGGTTCTCGATGCCGGTCAGCAGAACAGCAACGTCCTGTGGGCGATGCCTTCCACCGACATCACCAAGGCTGTGATCGAAGCCTACAACACCAAATCCGGTGTCCCGGCGCCTCCAGCGGCCGTTCCGTCAGCTCCGGCTCCGCGAGCAACACCGGGCACGACCCACACCCCGGCAACCACGCCGCACACTCCGCCGGCGACTCCGCATCGATAGATGTCTAACGGGGCTCTTCCACCCAGGAAGAGCCCCGCAACCTCGCTGCCGAAAGTGCCCACAGAGGGCGTGAGCCGGCTGTGGAAATTTCTGTGGAAGATTCCTGCCCGAAGACCCGTTAACTACCTTGGCATCTCAGTCCGTCGACCGAATTTTCAGGCAGCGCCCACCATCCCTTATTGTTTTCAGTGGGTTGTGATGCTTCAGCAGCGTTATACACTGCGGTAACCCCATTGCAGACAACCTTTTCGCTTTTCCACAAAATCGTGTGAAGCGCCAGTGAACGCCAAGGTCTGCCATTACGCGCGATCCAGCCCCCTTATCTACTGGATTACCCCACGCTTCGACCCTTCGACAAACTCCAGCAGATACCGCACGTCCTCGGATTCAACATCCTCCGCGCGCAGCTTCTCCACCGCCTGAGCCGTATTCAGTTTCGAAGCCAGCAGCGTTCGGAACGCATGATGCAGCGCCCGCAGCGTGGCGCGATCGAAGCCCCGGCGCTCCAGCCCCACCTTATTCATCCCATAGGCGTGCGCCTCGCGTGTCGCCGACGTCAGCGAGAAGGGAAGCACGTCCTGCGTCACCACCGTCCCGCCGCCGATGTACGCGTACTTGCCTACGCGGCAAAACTGGTGGATGGGCGAGAACGCGCCGACCGTCACATAATCCTCCACCGTCACATGCCCGGCCAGCGTCGCGTTGTTCGCCAGAATGCAGTGGTCGCCGATCACACTGTCGTGCCCCACGTGGACATACGCCATCAGCAGGCAGCCGCTGCCGATCCGCGTCATCCCACCGCCGCCCACTGTCCCGCGCGAGACCGTCACACATTCGCGGATCACATTGTCATCGCCCAGCGTAAGCCCCGTGACCTCGCCCTTGTATTTCAGATCCTGCGGCGCTACGCCCACGCACGCAAACGGCGAAAACTTGTTGCGCGCCCCGGCCGTCAGATGCCCGTCCAGCACGACATGCGAGATCAGCTCGCACTCCTCGCCCAGCACCACATGCGGCCCCACCGTACACCATGGCCCCACCGTGCACGATTCCGGAATAACAGCCCCAGGAGCAACCACGGCCGTGGGATGAACGCTCACTCCGGACTCACCGCCCCGCCCGCCAGCGCAGGCTCCGACTCCGCGGCGCCGCCGGCCGGCTCCTGCGTCCGCGGGACCAGCGCGCACATCACCGTGGCCTCGCAGGCCAGCTTGCCATCCACGGTCGCTCGGCCTTCCATCTTCGCCACCCGCGGCTTCCACGCCAGCACGCTCACTTCGATCCGCAGCTGATCCCCCGGCACCACCGGCTTGCGAAACTTCGCCCGCTCGATGCTGGTGAACACCATCAGCTTCTTGTCGCGGTCCGGAACCTCCGGCATCAGCAGCACGCCGCCGGCCTGCGCAATCGCCTCCACGACCAGAGCCCCCGGCATGATCGGATACCCGGGAAAATGCCCCTGAAAAAACGGCTCATTGATCGTCACGTTCTTGATCGCGACAATCCGCTTCTTCCGCTCGATCTCAACCACCCGGTCGATCAGCAGGAATGGGTAGCGATGCGGCAAAATGCTCATGATCTCGGTGATCTCGAGCACCTGCCGCCCTTCCAGAATGCAGTCGGAGTTCTCCATTTTTGCGCAGCGCCGATTATAAATGCCCCGCATTGCACGATACCGGCTCCCGGCTCCCGGCTCCCGGCTCCCGGCTAAAAGCTAAAAGCTAAACCAGCGCCAACAGCGCCAACCCCAACGCCACTGGCATTGCCACCATACCCACCTTCAGAAACTCCCAGCCCGTGATCTCCGCATCCTCCCGCCGCAGCGCGATCAGCCACAGGATCGTCGCCAGCGACCCCGTCACCGACAAATTCGGCCCCAGATCCACCCCAATCATCACCGCATGCGCCAGCAGCCCGTGCTGCCCCATCTGCCGCAGCGCCGTTCCCGCCGCCAGACCCACGGGCAGGTTATTCATCGCGTTCGACAGCAGCGCCACCCCGAACCCTCCGCAGAATTTCCCCATGCCATCCGGCGCGCCGGCGAGCCAGGCCAGTCCCGCCCGCGTCAGCCGCATCATCCCCGCCCGGTTCAGCGCCTCCACAATCATGAACAGCCCCGCCACCAGGGGCAGCACGCTCCACGACACGTTCCGCACTGCGTTCAACGGCGCGCTCCGGTCCCGCATCGCTACCAGCAACAGCGCCACCACGCCCGCCCCAAAGGTCGGCGCCCCCAGCGGCACATCCATCGCAGACGCCACCAGCAGTCCCGCCGCCGCCAGCCCGATTCCCGCCAGCGCCATCCATCCGGACGGTTGCAGCCGATATCTTTCCCGCACCTCGGCCGCCTCGCCGGCAAGCTCCTTCCGGCACAACCACCGCAGGCACACAAACGTCGCCACCACTGCCGCCACCGACGGCAGCAGAAACATCCGCATCCACACCGCCAGCCGCGGCAGCTGCGTCCCAAAAACCACCAGATTCGCCGGATTCGAAATCGGCAGCAGGAAGCTCGCCGCATTTGCGATCAGCGCACACGCCAGCAGATACGGCCGCGGCTCCACCTTCGCTCTGCGCACCGCGGCCAGCACCGCCGGCGTCAGCACCACCGCCGTCGCGTCGTTCGAGAGCAGCGCCGTAACCGCGATGCCAACCCCATAGACCCAGATAAACAGCCGCCCCGCCGATCCGCGCGCATGGTGCACCGCAATATCCGCGACCCAGTCAAAGACGCCTTCCTCCCGCGCCAGCTCGGCCAGCAGCATCATGCCGGTCAGGAACAGATACACATCCACGCCCTGCCGGATGGCATGGATCGCCCCTCTGACCGGCAGCAGGCGCGTCGCCACCAGCAACAGCGGCGCCGCTGCAAATCCACGTCCATTCCGGAAGCCCGCGCGGACGCATCAGCATCAGAACGATGCTTGCCAGCGCGATGCCCCAGATCAGGAAAGTGACAACCATGTAAGGAAATCGGGCTCCGATAGTGCGCGACAGTTGGATGCCCTCGCATTACACTAAATCGGGCCTGCTCCCCAACACGCCCTTTTTTACCCTGGCGGAACCATGCCGCCGGACGTGGAGTCAGAGAATGCCCGCACCAGAACGGCTTTATTACGCCGATTCGTTCCTGCAGTCTTTCCCCGCTGTCGTCGCCGATGTCCGCGAAGTCTCTCGCGCGGAAGGCGAATCGGTCTGGCAAATTGCCCTCGACCGCACCGCCTTCTACCCCACCAGCGGCGGCCAGCCCTTCGATACCGGCTCCCTGCGCGCCGTTTCACCGGGTGGCGCTTCGCTCGAGGTTCCCATCGACTCCGTCGAGGAGGACGACAGCGGCCAGCTCTGGCACTTCGTCCGCAAACCTCTCGCCGTCGGCGCCAAAGTCGAAGGCCACATCGACTGGCAGCGCCGTTTCGACCACATGCAGCAGCACACCGGCCAACACCTGCTTTCCGCCGTGTTTCAGCGCGAGCTGCACGCTCCCACCGTCTCCTTCCACCTCGGCGACTCCGTCTCCACCATCGACCTTGCCGGTGGCCCCGTGGCTCCCCACAGCCTCGAACGCATCGAGCGCCTGTGCAACGAAATCATCGCCGAAGATCGTCCCCTCTCCATGCGCCACGCCTCGCGCGCCGAAGCCGAATCCATGCTCGCCGCTGGCGAGCTGCGCAAACTCCCCGAGCGCTCCGGCGAAATCCGCCTCGTCGAGATCGACGGCATCGATCGCAATGCCTGTGGCGGAACCCACCTCCGCTCCACCGGCCAGATCGGCGGCATGCTCCTCCGCGGCACGGAAAAAGTCAGCCGCGGCGTTCGCGTTACATTCGTCTGCGGCCTCCGCGCCGTCCGCGCTGCGCGTGCCGATGCCGCCATCCTCAGCCAGCTCACCTCCACGCTCTCCGCCGCTCCCGCTGACGTTCCCGCCGCCGTCGAGCGCCTCCGATCCGAGGCCAAAACTTCCGTCAAAGATCGCCAGCGTCTCCGCGAAGAACTGGCCGACTACCACGCCTCGCGCCTCGCCGTCGAAGTCCAGATCGAAAACCGTCTCCGCATCGTCGACCGCATATGGAAAGACCGCGACCCCGAATATTGCCGCCTGCTCGCCTCCCGTCTCACCGCCGCCGCACCGTCGACGGTCGTCCTCTTCTGCTCCGAAGGTGCCGACCCCGCCTCCATCGTCCTGGCGCGCAGCCTCGACTTCAGCTTCGACTGCGGCCGCCTCCTCAAAGAAGAGCTCGCGCAACTCGGCCTTCGCGGCGGAGGCTCGGCCGACCTCGCCCAGGGCGAGGTTCCCCTGCAGCAGGCACCCGCTCTGCGCAGTTCTCTCGTCGTCGCTGTCAGGAAAGCCGCCGCCGGGGAACGAAACTGAACCAGGATACCTTCGGCGGTGGCTGGTCATCGCCCAGGCTCTGTTCATCACAATGGCGTCCGCTGTCCGGATCGGGCCGCTAAACTGCCGGGGACGCAGGAGTGCGCGCACCATGACCGCCATTTGCAAAATGCTGTTGCTCTCTGCCCTGATGCCATTTTCGGCCATGGTGCAAGCGCAGGACGCGCCCATGTTCCGAAATGACCTGGCTCACTCCGGCATCTATGCCGCGCCCGGCGTGCCGGTTCTTCATCGCGTGAAGTGGACCTTCCATACGGGGGCCGCGGTTGTGTCGTCACCAGCGATCGTGAACGGCGTGGTGTACGTGGGCAGCAACGACGGCCGGCTCTACGCGATCGACGAAGAGAGCGGAATGCAGAAGTGGAGCTTCGAGACGGGCTCGCGTGTACCGTCTTCGCCGGCAGTGGCCGACGGAGTTGTCTTTTTCGGCAGCTATGACGGAAATTTCTACGCCGTGGACGCTGCGACGGGAAAGCTGCGATGGAAATTTGCCGATCCGGGCGAGCGACGTTTTACGGCGACGCATCTGCATGGATCTCTGCCCGCCGGCGAGGCGATGCCGGATCCCTTCGACGTGTATCTTTCATCGCCGGCGGTGTGGAACGGGTTGGTCTACTTCGGCTGCGGCGATGGGAACGTCTATGCGCTGGAAGCTGCGACGGGTTCGCTGCGATGGAAATTCCACACCGGCGATGTGGTTCACGCTTCGCCGGCGATCGCGGACGGGAAGCTGTACATCGGGAGCTGGGACAGCTATTTCTACGCTCTGGACGCGGCCACAGGGAAGGAAGTTTGGCGGTTCAGGACAGGCGAGGATCACGACACGCACAATCAGGTGGGGATCCAGTCGTCGGCGACGGTGGCCGATGGCGTGGTGTACTTTGGCTGCCGCGATTCCAACCTCTATGCAGTAGATGCAGCAACGGGAGCGCAGCGGTGGGTTTTCAATAACAAGGGATCGTGGGTGATTGTGTCGCCGATTGAACGCGACGGCAAAGTCTATTTCGCTACTTCAGACACGGCGACGGTGCACGCGGTGAAAGCCGCCGACGGGACGCAGGTGGCCTCGATGCAGTTTCAATGGCCTTTCTTCGCATCTCCTGCGATTGCCGGCAACACGATATATCTCGCGGGGGAGGACGGGAAGCTGGTGGCCATCGATCTGAATACGTGGAAGCAGGTATGGGCTTTTCAGACGGACGGGTCGAAGAAGAACCTGACGGCGTTTTCGAAGGCGGACGGCCATCCGGACTACGAAAGGGTCTTCGGCTCGAATTTTTACGACGACATGGTTGCGGGCGTGAGCAGGATGGGCGCGGTGGGGATGATTCTGGCGTCGCCGGTGATCGCGGGAGGCACCGTTTTTGTTGGCAGCACGGATGGCAACTTGTACGCTTTGCAATAGCAGCCCGCAATTCCAAAAGCGTTGGGAAAGTCCTTCTCCCGCAATGGAACGGAATCCCACTTTGGGGTTACCACAGCCGAACTCCATAATTCCCCGCTTGCCAATTTGCCGGCGTTGCGGGTAGCATCCACTCAAGAGACCGGCCTGCAAAGCAGGTGAGGGCGATCAACGCTGGATGAACCTACATTCATGCGAACAGGGAGCTCGACTCGACAATCGGTTCGGTGTGCAGTGTCCGCCAGTCCGGAATGCCTAAAGAACCGCGGAGAGTTCCCACCGTCTTAGGACGGGTTCACCAGCGCATCACCCCACGGCCCAGCGGGTCGGTTCTTCTTCCTATCACGCCGATCGTCGCGTGCACCCTCTTCTCTTCCATTTCGGCCATATCGCGATTCCCACCTATGGCGCCTGCACCGCGGTTGCCCTGTTGTCGGCGCTGGCCGTCTCCGTCTATTGCGCGAAGCGGGCAGGGCTGAGCGCGGAGAAGGTCTGGAATCTCGAGCTGCTCGCGATTCTGACGGCGCTGATTGCGTCGCGGCTCCTCGTGATCGCCGCTCATCCGCATTTATTTCGCAGCCATCCATTCTGGCTGCTCGGTCTGCTGACGCTGCCGGACATTTGGTTTGCTCTCGGCGGCGCTCTGGCGGGTGTCCTGGCCGCGATCCTGTATGCGCTGGCGGAAGGCCTGCCGTTGCTTCGGACCGCCGACGTGGCGGCTCCCGCCGTGGCCCTGGCGTTCTGTTTCAACCGCATCGGCGCGTTCTGCGGCGGGTCCGCGTGGGGGACAACCACGCACCTTCCCTGGGGTGTGGTTTATCGCAGCCCGGTAGCCTATCTCTGGTATCGCGTGCCCCTGGGAGTGCCGCTGCATCCGCTGCAGATGTACGATGCGCTGGCTTCTCTCATGCTGTTCGCTCTGCTGCTTTGGATGGCGCGCAGGGCTTCGAGCCGCGATGGTGAGATCGCCGGCGCCTGGTTGTTTCTCTACGGAGTGATTCGCTTTTTTCTGGAATTTCTGCGCGGCGATCCCGCGCGCACGCCTCTGCTGGGCGGCGCTTTGACGCTGGCGCAGTTGCTGTCTCTCGGAGCGGTCCTGATCGGCGGCGCGCTTTGGTTGCGAAGGCAGTCGGCTCCGGTCATGCGGCACTGAGGGGAACCTGCATCGTGAGCGGCGGCGCGCTGCGTATACTGATCGCGATGAATCGCCGACTACATCTTTTTCTTCTGGTGATCATGGCTTCCTTCACCCTGCAGGCACAGCTCCCCGGTATTCCACAGCCCGTATTTCTCTGGCCGAACGGCGTGCCGGGCGCGCTGGGCCAGACCGAAGCCGATATTCCCCGCCTGTATCCGTTTCTTCCGGCGACGCGCTCCACCAGCACCGCGGTTCTTGTGATTCCGGGCGGCGGGTATCAGCACGTTGCTATTGGCCACGAGGGCTTCCAGATCGCGGCGTGGCTGAATGCGCAGGGAATTCCGGCGTTCGTGCTGGATTATCGCGTGGCGCCCTACCACTATCCCGCGCCCATTGCAGACGGACAGCGCGCGATGCGGCTGATCCGCGCGCATGCGGCAGAATACGGCATCGATCCGCAACGCCTGGGCGTGTGGGGATTCTCCGCCGGCGGCCACCTGGCCTCGACGCTGGGCACCCACTGTGACGCCGACGCGGTGCCGGTGGAACATGCGGACGCCGTCGACAAGGAAAGCTGCAAACCTGCCTTCATGGTTCTGTCGTACCCGGTGATCAGCATGACCCTGCCTGAAGCACACGCCGGCTCGCGCATGAACCTGCTGGGTCCGAATGTCGATCCGGCTCTCCAGCATCGCTACTCGAATCAGTTTGCCGTGACCGCGGAGACCCCGCCGACGTTCCTCTTTGCGACCACCAGCGACCCGACGGTCCCTGTCGCCAACAGCCTCGATTTTTATCGCGCGCTCGAGGAGCATCATGTGCCCTCTGAGCTGCACATCTACGACTTCGCCAACCACGGCTGCGGACTGTGCGGCTCGATCATCCCGCTCTCCACCTGGCCGGAGCTTCTGCGCAACTGGCTGGTGCAGCGCGGATGGATTCCCTCCACCGCACCTCCTCCCCCAGCACCCGAGCCAAATCTGCCTTCCTGGCCTGCAGGCCTCACCGGCCCCGGCGCGCCTCATCCTTCGTAACAATGACTGTGACCTATACAGTTCCCCGGCGAGGCGGCAAAGCAGCGCCTCGACGCCTGGCTCACCAGCCAGCTCACCGGCGTCAGCCGTGAGCGCGTGCAGCTCCTGATCGAGCAGAAAAAAGTCCTCCTCGACGGCAAGTCCCCACGCGCGTCCCACCGATTGCGCGGCGGTGAATCGGTCGAAGTTCTCGGCGATCCCACTCCGCCACCCCTCAAAGCATTCGCCGAAGACATCCCGGTGAGCGTGGTTTATGAGGATGACGATCTCTCCGTCATCGACAAGCCCGCCGGCATGACGGTCCATGCCGGAGCCGGTGCCGCGGAGAGCGGTACGCTGGTGAACGCCCTGCTGCATCGTTATCGCTCGCTCTCGTCGGTCGGAGGTGAGCAGCGTCCCGGCATCGTGCATCGCCTCGACAAGCAGACCAGCGGGCTGATCGTGATCGCGCGCAACGACGCGGCCCACGCCCGGTTGGCGCAGATGTTCGCGCAGCGCCTGATGCGCAAAACCTATATTGCGTTGGTCCACGGCCACCTGAAACAGGATCACGGCACCATCGATGCGCCCATCGCCCGCGATCTGCTGCGCCGCACCCGCATGACCACCCGGCGCAGCGTCGGAGCACGCTCGGCGATCTCGCATTACACGGTGTTGCGCAGAATCCAGTCGCGCTTCGGTGCGTTCACGCTGGTTTCGGTGCGCATCGAAACCGGGCGCACCCATCAGATCCGAGTCCACCTGGCCTCCATCGGCCATCCGGTGGTTGGCGATACGGTCTACGGGGCGCCCGCGCGACTGATGGTCATTCCCGGACGGCGAACGGCAGACCCCGCCGCCGAAAGCCTTGCCCTGGGGCGCAACTTCCTTCACGCGGCGGAGCTGGAATTTGCTCATCCTCGGACGGAAAAGGCAATCCACCTGAAGTCCGAGCTGCCCGGAGAACTCCAGAAATTACTGCACGAGCTCGAATCCGGACGAACCGAAGTCTGACGCACACAAATCGGGGTTGCCAGCCGACAACCAGACCCGATACCTTGACCATCTACAATAAGTGTTGTAGATAATCATAGTATGGCGAAGCCAAGCGATCTGGTGCAGGGAACCCTCGACCTTCTCATCCTGAGAACCATCGCTCCCGACCCCATGCACGGGTGGGCGATTGCGAAGCGCATTCAGCAAATCTCGAATGAGGTCCTCCAGGTGCAGCAGGGGTCGCTGTATCCCGCGCTGCACCGGCTGGAGCAGCAGGGCTGGATCCGCGCGAAGTGGATGGAGAGCGAGACGGGCCGCCAGGCGAAGTTCTACGCACTGACGGCCGCCGGGAAGCGACAGCTGGAAGACGAGACGGCCAACTGGAACCGCTTGTCGGCGGCCATCAATCTGGTCATTGAAAACGCCTGAGGAACTGTGTCGATGCGACTGTTAGAAAAGATACGGATGCGGTTACAAATGCTGCTGCATCGTGGCCGTGAAGCCGGCCGTCTCGACGCGGAGCTGGAGTTTCATCTCGAACAACAGATCGCCGAGAATCGTGCGGCGGGAATGAGTCCGGAAGAGGCTCGCCAGGCAGCGCTCCGGGTCTTTGGCAACCCCGTCGTTCTGCGCGAACAGGCGCGCGAGTCGTGGAGCTGGAACTGGGTCGAGGCTCTCGTTGCGCGATATTCGAGTCGGCGCGCGCACTCTGCTGCGCTCTCCAGGATTCGCGCTGACTGCGATCCTGGTCATGGCCCTGGGCATCGGTGCGAATGTCGCGCTGTTTACGCTGGTGCGTTCGGTTCTGCTGCGCCCCTTGCCGTTTGCCAATCCCAACCAGCTCGTCGGCGTTTTCGAGGCGCAGTCCAACGGCAGCCATCAGGACAACACCGTTGCCGGCGGTTGTTTTGGTTTATGGAAGGAGCACTCGCGCAGTTTCAGCGAACTCGCACTCAGCCAGGAAATGCACTACAACCTGGCCGCCGCGGGCAATCAGCTGCCGGAAGTCGTCCAGGCGCGTACCGCGAGCTGGAACATGTTTTCGCTGCTCGGTGTGCAGCCGGCGCTCGGGCGGTTCTTCATCGCGACCGAAGATCAGCCCGGAGCGAACGCGACGGCTGTGCTCACGTGGGGATTGTGGAAGCGTCGCTTCGGTGGCGATCCGGGCATTGTCGGCCGCAGCATCCTGATCGACGCAAAACGCTATACCGTGCTCGGCATTCTGCCCGCGTGGTTCACCTGGCCTGATCCCAGAGTGCAGTTGTGGACGCCGCTCTATCACGAGAAGTCACCGGAACTGATGCGGATGTTCGACGCCCACAATTTCGATGTCGTGGGCCGTTTGCGCTCCGGGGTGACCATGCAGCAGGCCGGCGCTGAGCTCAATGCGATGCAGCGCCAGATCCGTCGTGAGCACCCCGACGGCCCGGTGAATGACGCTGTGAACCTTCGTTCGCTGGTTGACGCCGACACCTACGACATCAAGACAGACCTCTATGCTTTGCTGGGCGCCACCGGCTGCCTGCTCTTGATTGCGTGCCTGAACATTGCGAACCTGCTGGTGGCGCGCTCAGCCGCACGCAGCAAAGAGACAGCAATCCGTACGGCACTGGGCGGCAGCCGGATGCGCCTGCTGCGGGAGCAGGTGATCGAGAGCACGCTGCTGTCGGGCGCAGGCGGACTGCTGGGTCTGCTCCTTGCTGATGGCATCCTCCGCTGGTTGATCGGTACCCGCGAGGACATCCCGCGCGCGGACTCCATCCACATGGACGCTGTGGTTGCCCTGTTCGCGCTGGCCGCGATCGTTGGGTGCGGCCTGCTGGCCGGGCTTATTCCCGCGCTGAGCGCACACGACGCCCGCGTGCTGACGGCGCTGCAGGAATCTTCGCGCTCGCACAGCGGGGGACGGGGACGCGCGCGCCTGCGGCAGATGCTGCTGGCGCTTGAAGTCGGCCTTACCGTGGTGCTGCTGATCGGAGCAGGGCTGCTGTTGCGCAGCTATCGGCAGTTGCGCGGCGCGGACTTCGGATTCGCGCAGCACAACATCCTCACCATGGAAATGAACCTCCCGAAGAACAGTTATCCCAACGACGCCAGCCGTCTTGCGTTCTTCGAACAACTGCTCAACCGCGTTCGCGTTTTGCCGGGCGTCGAGGCGGCCGGACTGACTACCATCATCCCCGGAGAGGGCCGCCGTCGCGACGACGTGTTCGTCATCCCTGAGCATCCGCCGCTTCCCCGCGGCCAGGTGCTCGACGCACTCACACGCTTTGCCGATCCCGGCTATTTCGGTGCGATGCAGATTCCCCTGGTGGAGGGACGCATCTTCGAGCCTGGCGAACACCTTGACCAGGCGCAGGTGGTCGTTGTCAATCAGGAGCTGGTCCACGAGTATTTTCCTAACGAGGACCCCATCGGGCGTCACGTGAAGGCGGAGCTGGTGCTCGGGGAGACGCCTTTGCGCATCGTTGGCGTGGTAGGCAGCACGCGCGACGAAATTTCCCATGATCCGTTTCCGGCGATCTACTACCCGCTCCTCAGCGGCGATCAGCGCGGCGTGACACTGGTCTTGCGGACCCGCCGCGATCCATCGGCCATCGCCCTCTCCGCGCAGAAGGTCATAGCCTCGCTCGATCCGCAATTGCCCGTTTCCAACATCCTCACCATGGAACAGGTGCTGGGCGAGTCTTCGCTCGACGCTCGCTTCGACGCAACTCTGCTGCTGGCGTTCGCCGTCCTCTCGCTTCTCCTCGCAATGGTGGGCCTCTTTGGCGTGCTCTCCTTCCTCGTGGCGCAGCGCACCACGGAAATCGGCGTTCGCATTGCACTCGGCGCCAGCCGTGAACGCATTCTGCGCCAGGTGCTGCGCGACGGCCTTCGCCCCGCCGTCTATGGACTGGTTCTGGGTCTCGCGGCCAGCGCCGGAGTGGCGCGGCTGATCCAGTCGCTGCTGTACGGCACAAAGCCATTCGATCCCGCAGTGTTCGCGCTGGTATCCGTAACGCTGCTGCTGGTTGCGGCGGTGGCCTGTGCGCTGCCCGCCTGGCGCGCATCGCGTCTCGATCCGATGCGGGCGCTCCGTACTGAATGAGAGACCAGACAACAGCCATCGCGCGAAATTCACCGTCATCGGCGAGAATTGAGCTGGAGGACTTTTGTCGATGCAGGTTCTGTACACCGCGGATGTAACCGCCGAAGGCGCGCGCCACGGCCATGTGCGCAGCTCCGATGGGCTGCTGGATCACGACCTAGCCCTTCCACCGGGCATGGGCGGCAAAGGAGACAAGACCAACCCGGAACAGCTTTTCGGCGCAGGCTATGCCGCGTGTTTCGGCGGCGCGGTTGAGTATCAGGCCATGCTGGCGAAAAAGAAGACCGGAGTCGTGAAGGTGCGCGCGCAGGTCGGCGTCGGCCCCTTCGATGAAGGCAAAGGTGAAGGCTTCACCCTGCGCGTCGAGCTGGATGTGACGATTCCCGAGCAGGATCAGGCGAGCGCTGAAGAACTGGTCGCAGCCGCGCATCGCACCTGTCCCTATTCGAACGCGACACGCGGCAACATCGAAGTGAAGCTGACCGCACACGGCGGCAAATAAAGACTGCGCCCGCGAACTCTCCGCCGCTCTCGTACGATAGATTGCCTTATGCGGAGCGAGCGGAGAGTCACGGCTTTTCTTGCGCTGGCCGGTGGAGTCATCTCCATCTCCTGGTCGGCCATCTTCGTTCGCTGGGCGCACATGCCGGGAACGTGCTCGGCCTTCTACCGCACGCTCATCGCCAGCGTCGTGCTCTGGGCGATGTTCCCGTTCCTGCGCGACAAGAGCCGCCGCCTTTCGCGCCGCTCGTTCTGGATCACGGTTCTGGGCGGAGCGCTTTTTGCCGGTGACGTGGGCTTCTGGAACACGGCCGTCATGCACACCTCGGCCGGCAACGCGACTTTTCTCAGCAATATCGCACCGCTGTTTGTCGGGCTCTTCAGCTGGATGATGACCCGCCAACTGCCTTCGCGACGGTTCTGGATCGCCTTGCTGGTCAGCACTGCCGGCAGCGGTCTCATTGTCGCGGCCGATCTGCGCCTGGCTCTGGCTCGCTCGTCCGCGGATGGCCTCGCCCTGCTCGCCGCCGTTTGCTTCGCTCTTTACCTCATCATTACCAGCCGGCTGCGCGAGCAGCACGATGTGCTCGAGCTCCTCGCACTCTCCACCACCGCCAGTGCAGTCGTGCTCTTCATCGTGGCAGCCGGGGCCCGTATGCCGATGGCGATTCCCAGCGCCGGCTCCCTGTCGGCCTTGCTTGCTCTCGGGCTGATCTGCCAGGTGGGCGGCTATTTCGGCCTCACCTATGCGCTGGGACATCTGCCCGCGACGGTGACGTCCATCCTGTTTCTCAGCGTCGCACCTTTTACGGCGATCTTCGCGTGGATCATCTTCGGCGAACGCATGGGCCTGATGGAAATCGCTGGTGGCGCACTGGTGCTGACGGGCGCGGGGATCGTAGGGAGAAAAGAGCGGATCGAAGTTCCGCAGGTGGAAGAGCTGGCGCCGCCGGTGGCGGGGGCTTAGGGCTTACGGCGACTATTTGTTAGCGGCGAGAATGGAGTCGGCCCAGTGTTCCGTCGTACTGCGTACATAAGCCACCGTACCGTCATCTTTGAGCTCAGTATAAAAATAGCCCATAAGCAAACGGTCCTTAACGCGCAACAAGGCTAATCCTGCGACCATTTTCCGGGTTGTGCCGCTAACGGTTACAGGCAAAATCATTCCGTAACCGGTCTCGTCTGTTTTCTCAAAAAGAGTGCCGAGAAAAATGGGCTTATCCAGAGTGGCGGCGACATTCGAATTCAGCGATTTGATCGTTCTATTCAGCTGTTCCTGCACATCTTTGACCCAGGTATCGCTGGAGCCGAATTGCTGCTTCGTGGCGTCGGCCGCCTGCAAGTAGATCGCAGGTGTCACGTTAACGAACTCAGCAGGACGGACTGTCTCCGCCAACGCATATGTTGAGAGCGTGGTGGAGGGCTGACTCTGCAGCGCCTTCAGGTCGGTCGGCGTGACGAATGCCGCAACAAGGCGATTGGACACAGGAGCAAGCGGCTCCGCGAGGACGCGAAAATCCGATCCCATCTCCACCAAATCTCCCGTCGGAGCAGGAATCGCAATGGACCGCAACCCGACCCGATATGTCGTCGCCGTGGCGACAGATTCCGTCTGAGCCTGCAACGGACCCGAATGCTGAACTGTGATTATTGTTGCGACACTGGAGAGTACGACCAGACCACGCCATCGAAGATGGAAGTTGTTCATGTTAAGCCAGACAGAAAATCAAAGCCATGGTATCCCAGAATTCCCGCGCAGTCAGAGTTTCTGCGAGCGCTGCACATCGCGCACGCCAGGCAATCTCCGCAGCGCCTGCACCAGGCGCGTCAGATGCTTCACATCTTCGGCGTCGATGACGAACTGAATCTGTGCGTCGCCCGCGTCGCCCAGATGCGTCTCCATGGTGCGGATGTTCGTGTTTTCGTCGCTGATGACAGCGGTGATTTCCTTCAGCATGCCGGCGCGGTCGTCGCAGTGGACGGTGAAGCGCACCGGATAGGTCTGCTTCGGTCCCGCTTTATCGTCGATGGTGCGCGCCCACTCGACAGCGATGCGGCGGTCGGCCTCGTAGAGCAGGTTCTGCACGTTGGGACAGCTGCGCGCGTGCACCGCCACACCTTTGCCGCGCGTAACATAGCCGATGATTTCCTCGCCACGAATCGGATTGCAACATCGCGCGCGATAAACCAGCAGCTCGTTCTGTCCTTCGACGATGAGCGAGTCCGTGCCGCTGACGGCGGCTGCGCGACGCACGGCATCCGCACCCGGACTCGAAGGCGTCGCTGCCGCTTCGGCTTCCTGCGGCTGATGGATCAACCCCGGGGCCAGACGGTTGAGCACCTGCCGCGCTGAATATTTGCCGAACCCGATTGCCGCCCAGAGATCGTTCGGCGTCGCCACGCTGTAGTCCGCAGCCACGCGCGCGTAGTCCGACTCCTCAAACTGCGCCAGCCCAACCTTGTACTTGCGCGCCTCGCGTTCCAGCAGCTTGCGTCCAATCTCGATCGCGCGTTCGCGCTGGTGCTCGTTGAGCCAGTGGCGGATTTTGTTGCGCGCTCGCGGGCTCTTGACGAAGGTCAGCCAGTCGCGGCTGGGTGTATGGCCGTTCTGCGTGATGACCTCAACGATGTCGCCATTGCGCAGCTTCGTCCGCAGCGGCACCATGCGCCCGTTCACGCGCGCGCCCACGCAGGTGTTGCCGACCTCCGTGTGAATCGTATAGGCGAAATCGATGGGAGTGCCGTCACGCGGAACCACAACCACCTTCCCTTTGGGCGTGAAGGTGTAAACCTCCTCCGGATACAGATCGATCTTCAGCGTCGACAGGAACTCATTGGGATCGGTCATGTCGCGCTGCCACTCGACCAGTTGCCGCACCCAGGCCAGGCGCTGCTCGTCGCGGGCGCTCACCGGCGAGCCGCCGGCCTTGTACTTCCAGTGCGCCGCGATGCCTTCTTCCGCGATGCGATGCATCTCGTCGGTGCGGATCTGCACCTCGAACTGGTGGCCGCCTTCGCCCATTACGGTTGTGTGCAGCGACTGATACAAATTCGGCCGCGGCATGGCAATGAAGTCCTTGATGCGCCCCGGCACCGGCCGCCAGATGCTGTGGATGATCCCGAAAACGGCGTAGCAGTCCTGCACGCTGGACGTGATCACCCGCAGCGCCAGCAGATCGTAGACCTGGTCGATGGAGGTCTGCGACCTCGTCAGCTTCTGGTGGATGCTGTAGAGCCGCTTGATGCGCCACTCCACGCGGGCCTTGATGTTGTTCTCGTGCAGGCGTTCGGAGAGCAGACCGTCGACCCCGGCCAGGAATTGTTCGCCTTCGGAACGCCGCGCTTCGACGGCCTCGTGCAACTGCTCCCACGTGATGGGATCGACCCAGCGAAAGGCCAGGTCCTCCAGTTCGCCGCGTAGTTTGCCCATGCCGAGGCGATGCGCCAGCGGCGCGTAAATGTCGAGCGTCTCCCGGGCAATGGAGCGCTGCCGCTCCGGCGCCAGGTGTTCGAGCGTGCGCATATTGTGGAGCCGGTCGGCCAGTTTGATCAGCACCACCCGCACATCGCTCACCATGGCCAGGAGCATTTTGCGGACGTTCTCCGCCTGGCGGTCTTCGCGGTTCGCGAATTGGATTTTGTCGATCTTAGTGACGCCCTCCACGATGTGCGCCACCTGCTCGCCGAACTTGGCGACGATGTCCTCGGTAGTGACCGGCGTATCCTCGACCGCGTCATGCAGCAGCCCCGCGGCGATGGCGGTCGAGTCCAGCTTCATCTCCGCCAGCACCAGCCCGACCTCCAGCGGATGCAGAACGTAGGGCTCCCCGGAGGCGCGCAGCTGCCCGTTATGGTGTTCCAGGCAGAACTGCCAGGCGTGGCGGATGATGTTGACGTCGTCGGAGGGGCGATTGGCGTGAACCGTGTCCAGCAGCTTGCCGAACTTCTCCCGGAACAGGTCAGGGACCCGCTCAACCTGGAGCGCGGTGGACTGGACACTCGCCATGATCCATTATAGGCGGAAGTTGCAACAGGGTCATCAACGTGTGACGCCGGGCTCAACTGCTCGGCGCGACTCGCTGTCGATGAGCCTCCGGTGTCTCGATGACAAACTCTGTTTGTCCAGCAAGTACCAGAAGGTCGGAATCGCCACTGACCAGAATGTCCGCCTTCCCGCTGTCGGCCAGATCGAGAAATGCCTGGTCCCGCGGATCGCGGCAGATGGTTGCACAATGCGCCGCGAGCGCGACCACTTCACAAAACGGAATATAGTCGGCCAAAAACTCGAAACGTTCATTTGCGGAAAGCTTGAATTTCGGATAGGCGAGGACCCGCGTAACCTCAGCTGCCGTGGCACGCGATACCAACGGCGTGCAATTAGCCCCACGCCAATGCTGTACCAGCCAGCGCACCCTTCCACGAGGAAAACAAAGTGCGGAGATGACGGTCGTCGAATCGAAGACGACGCGGGGTTTCACGGATTGTTGCGAGCCCACTCGACCGCATCCCGGATATCGTCTTCCGTAATCCCCATGCTGACCAGGCGCTCGCGTGCTTCGTCGGCTCGACTCCTGCGCAAGGGCCGCAGCACGATGGATTCGCCGTCGGTGCTCACGTCGAAGTAATCCACCTCGCCAATCTGAGCAACAACCGCTTTGGGCAATGTGATTTGATTCTTCGATGTCTTCTTCGCCAGCATGTTTCAAGGATACCATGTATCCCGGAAGTAAGGAATCAAAGAAAATATCGTTTATCAATCGGCATAAACCCTTCGGAATCAGCCTACTCCGGCTTGCCCGGATTCTTCGGCTTCGGCGGCGTCTTCACCGGCGGTGGCGGACTGCCCGGCAGCAGCCCCGGAGTGGGCCGCTTGTTTTCGTGTACCCACGCCAGCAGCTCGTCGAACGCGAGGCCGGTCTGGTCGGCCGTCACATTGCAGTGGCCATCGCGATCGACGTACTGCTGCACGAAGTCGTCGCCATTTCCCACCCGCCTGGTCAACTCGTCGTACCAGGCCGTCGTAAAAGCCGGCACCAGCGGGTCGTAGATGGTGTGGACCTCCAGCAGCTTGCGGTGCAGGTTCCCGCTCGGTGAATACCAGCTCGCCAGGAAACGGTAGGCGTTCGGATCCGAAGCATAGCGGTGGACACGCTCATTCAGCAGCGCGTCGTTCTCCGTTCCGCTGTACACCAGGTTGCGGTTGTCGAATGGATTGCCCCCCGACTTCAGCCGCAGGTCCTCGATCACGAACGTGTTGAAGACCAGCACGTCCGCCAGTCCGCGGTTGGTGTGGATATTGGCTATCTGCCGAACCAGCGCCGCCTGTTCCGGATTGGCATCGAGTCCCTTCTGCACGTTCGTGATGGTCGGAATGTCATTCATCATGAATGTGGGCGGGATGTGCTCCACGTCCGGCAGCACGCCGGGGAAGAAAGCGTCGAAGGCGACCCGGTTGGCAAACGCGCGCTGCATGATGAGGTCGGCCGGCGCCAGCACGCCGCACAGCGCCAGTCCCCCGGCGTACTCCTTCGCATCCTGCTCCAGCCCCATCAGCGTGAGCAGCCCGCCCATGGAGTGGCCCATGAGAAACGTCTCGCGCGGCTGTCCGTATTTCTTCCGGAAATAGCGCCGCAGAGCATCGGTTTCGCTCGCCGCCTGAGGCACTGCCCATCCGCCTGCCGCGTAGCCGGACCGGGCGACGGCGTAGCCGCGATTCAGAATCTCCTGCAGCACCCGCGAGGGCGGATACTTCGGATCGAAGACCTGCGGCGTCTGCTGGTAGCCGTGGAAATAAAGAACGAGCCCGTGGTTCCAGTTCTTCGGGATGTCGATGCGGAAGGAGGCGCCATTGATTTTGCCGATTTCGGTCGTGACCGAAACGGGCGGCACAGACGGCGCCGCCGGGGCGGGCGCTGAAGCCGGCGCTGGATTCGGCGTCGCAGCCGCTGCGGACGGCGAAGATCGCCCTGCCTGATTCGACGACCCTGGGGCCGGAGCGGATGTGCCTGCGGAACCGTGCTCGCTCTGCACCGGCTGAGCGGCCCCGCCGGCTGGTTTTTCCGCGCCACCCTGCGCGCGCGCAGCCGCGGCCAGGGGCAACAGCAGCAGCACGACGGCGATGCGCCGAAGAGTGGCCCTCAAGTACGCTCCTTTCCACTGTGCGAAGATGAGTTTTTACCCGATCGATCCAGCTGCGTCGGGGAAAGGCTGCTGCAGAATTCTGATGCCAACACCCGCGAAGCGCGAATCATCCCGAAAGAAACAAGCTAACCGAAAAGGATCGCCAGCCGCTTCCGGAAAGCGGCCTGGGCCGAACCACGGCGCACAACCCCGGCTCGCTACGCCGAACATCGGCGAATCCCAGTCGGCGATTCCCAACGCTATTCGCATCGCTCGCCGCGCCGCCGATCGTCTGCGCGCCGGCCACGTTTGGGTGTATCGCTCCGATGTGGAGCAATGGCCTGCCGAGCCGGATCAGATCCCTGCCGGCCTTGTTCCGGTTGCCGACCATCGCGGCGCCCTGCTTGGCACCGGCCTTTACAGCCCCGCTTCGGAGATCGCCGTGCGACTCGTCTCCGCGGGCCTGATTTCCGACCAGGCTGCGTGGCTCGATGTGGTGCGGTCGCGCCTCCAGGCGGCCATTGCCCGCCGCGCCCCGCTTCTGAATGCCGACAACAATGCCTGCCGCCTCGTCTTCAGTGAGGCCGACGAGCTTCCAGGCATCACCGCGGACCAGTACGCAGGCCTCGTCATCGTTCAGCTTCGCCACAAGGCGCTCGACAACGAGGTCACGCGCGCCGCTGTGACAGAAACCCTGCGTGATGCCCTCGATCCGGAGACGATTCTCGAACGCGAAGACCCGCGTATTCGCGAACTGGAGCAGCTGAGCGCGCCCGCATCCGCGACACTGTTTTCGCGCGACCCTGCAAGCCCCGCCACAAAAACCCTTTTCCGCCTCAATGCCCTGCAATTCCACTTCGACGCGACCAGCGGCCAGAAGACCGGCGCCTTTCTCGATCAGCGTGAGAACTACGCTGCCGCCGCGCGCTATGCGACCGGCGAAGCCCTCGACGTCTGCACCTACCAGGGGGATTCGCGCTGCACCTGGCCCGTGTCTGTCCCCGCGTCACCGGCATTGACGTCTCCCGTGCCGCCCTCGAGGTTGCCGAGCAGAATCTCGACCTCAATCGAGACGCCTTCAAAAACTCCGAAGTGGATTGGGTCGAAGCCGACGCCTTTACCCTGCTTCGCGACTGGAGCGATGCGGGCACGCTCTACGACACGATCGTCCTCGACCCGCCTGCGTTTGCGAAAACCAAACGTGCCGTGGAAGGCGCGCTGCGCGGTTACCGCGAGCTGAACCTGCGCGCGCTCAAAATGCTGCGCCCCGGCGGACGCCTCATCACCTGCTCCTGCTCGCACCACGTCTCCCTGGCCGATTTCATGGGAACCCTGCGCGCAGCCGCCGGCGACGCTCGCCGCCGCGTGCACCTGCTGGAAACGCGCGGCGCCTCCCCGGACCATCCTGTGGTGCTCAATATCCCGGAGACGGAGTATCTGAAGTGCGTGGTCCTCGAAGCGGAGTGAGTTTCAGGTTATGTCCGCCCAGGCCGGCGAAATCTCCCGCAGCTTCGTCACCGCATCGATCAGCCGCTCCGCCACGTAGTCCACTTCCTCTTCCGTGTTGAATCGCCCCAGCCCGAAGCGGATGGAACTGTGCGCTGCCTCTTCGCCCAGGCCGAGCGCGCGCAACACATGCGACGGTTCGATCTTCGCCGACGTGCACGCCGAACCGCTCGACAACGCCACATCCTTCAGCGCCATCATCAGCGTCTCGCTGTCCACGCCCTCGAAGGTCATGTTCAGATTCCCCGGCAGCCGACTCATTTCCGCCCCGTTCACGCGTACGTGATCCAGCCCTGCGAGAAGCTTCGCCTGCAGCCGGTCCCGCAACCCCGCCAGACGCGCCGCCTCGGCGTCCATCTCCCCTCCGGCAATCTCGCAGGCCGCGCCCAGTCCCACAATCCCCGGAACATTCAGCGTGCCCGATCGCATGCCGCGCTCGTGCCCGCCGCCGTGCATCTGCTCGGTGAGTTTCACCCGCGGGCCGCTCCGCCGCACGTACAGCGCCCCAATGCCCTTGGGTCCGTACAGCTTGTGCCCGGAAATCGAAAGCAGATCGACGTGGCTCCGGTTCACGTCGATGGGGATCTTGCCCACCGCCTGCGCCGCATCGGTATGGAAAAGCACCCCCCGCTCGTGACAGAGAGCGCCAATCTCGTCGATGGGCTGCAGCGTCCCAATCTCATTGTTCGCGGCAAGAATCGTCACCAGCAGAGGCTTCTCCTCCTCGATCGCCCGACGGCAGATCCTCCATCCGCACGCGACCCTCGCCGTCCACCGGCAATACCATTACGCGGCAGCCGCGCTTCTCGACCCACGCGCATGTGTCGAGCACAGCCTTGTGCTCCGTGGCCTGCGTGATGACCGATCCCCGCCCGCCCTGCGCTTCCACAACGCCGGTGATGGCCAGGTTGTCGCTCTCGGTGGCTCCCGAGGTAAACACAATCTCCCGCGCCGTCGCTCCGATCAGCTTCGCCACCTGCGCCCGCGCCGTCTCCACCGCCTGCTCCGCCGCCCAGCCGAAGCCATGGCTCCGACTCGCCGCGTTGCCATAATTCTCGGTAAGCCACGGCATCATCGCTTCCAGCACGCGCTCGTCGATCCGCGTGGTGGCGTGATTGTCCATGTAGATGGGCAGTTTCATTCCCGCTCCTGGCTCCTGGTCCTGAGCTTACAGCTGGATCGTCACCAGTTCCTGGCCGGGCTGGCGTCGCACCGTAACTTCGGTGCCCTGGTCCACCAGGTCGGCGATGCTGATGCTCTTCAGCAGCCCCGAAATGCTGTCATTCACCCGCGACAACGGCTCCTTGATGGTGCAGCTGTCGGTCAGGTCGCAGCCGCTGTGGCTCGGCCCGCACGACGTGATGAACAGCGGCCCATCGATGGCATGAATCACCTCAAACGCCGAAATCTCGCGCGACGGCTTCAGCAGCGAATAGCCGCCGTTCATGCCCGCGTGCGAGCGCAGAATCCCCACCTTCGCCAGCCGCTGCAGAATCTTCGCCAGCAGCTGCGGCGGAATATGGTAGGCCTCGGCAATGTCCTTGGCGCTCAGTGAGGCAGCATCCGCATGCTCGGCCAGATACTTGAGGGCCATGAGGCCGTAGTCGGCTTTTTTGGTGAGCCTGAGCATAATTCGCCCGTATAGCAAGGATACGGGGAAGGGGAAGCGAATTCAATGTAGTTGGCGAATCGGCGCTCTGAACGGCTCCATGGCCCGCCGGCTACACCCATCCGCCGTCGATGATGCAACTCTGATTCGTGATCGCGGCGCTGTCGTCGGCCGCCAGAAACAGCGCCAGCCGCGCCACTTCTTCCGGCTCGATCAGCCGCTTCAGCGCCTGCGCCGCCAGAATCTCCGCCTGATACTCCGGCGTCAGCCACAGCCGCTTCTGCCGCTCGGTTGCAATCGCGCCTGGCAAAATGCAGTTGACGCGGATGTTGTCCTTGCCCAGCTCGTGCGCCAGCGTGCGCGTCATGCCCACGATCGCCGCCTTCGCCGTCACGTACACCGGCACATCGGTGGACGGGATCATCCACGCGATGGAGCTCATGTTGACGATCGACCCGCGACCCAGCTCCGCGCATTCCCGGGATCACCGCCTGCGCCGCGAAGAACTGATGCTTCAGGTTGACGGCGATCGTCCGATCCCAGAAATCCGGCGTGACGTCTTCGATGGAGTGCCGCGTGTCGTTGCCCGCGTTGTTGATGAGGACTTCGACGGGTCCCAGCTCTGCGGCGATCTTCGCGAACGCGTCCTGCAGCGCGGCGATATCCGTCAGATCGCAGCGGACGAAGACCGGCGCATGAGCGGCCGTTGCGCGCAGCCGCTGGATCAGCTGTTCACCGGCGTCCTGCTGCACATCGAGAAAGGCGACCCGCGCACCGTTGGCGGCGAAGGCTTCGACAATCGCCGCGCCAATTCCGCTCGCGCCGCCGGTAACGACGACCACGCGTTCGCGCAGACTGGGGTAGACGGCAAAGGGTCCCGCAGGTGCCATAGCGTATCGATGATACGACTCCTGTTTTCGCACCTGGGCCTGCGATCCCGGCCAGGACCCGCAAAAGGATTTATCGTGGCATGGGGCGGTCCATCAACCGAATCCGTAACACGAAAATCAGGAGGGCCTGACACTCGTGAATCGCAGAAGCTTCCTCAAAGTCGCCGGAACCGCAACCACGCAGGCGCTGCTCGCCTCCAGTCTTGTCGCCTCCGCCGAACCCGATCGGCCCGGCACTCTTCTCACTCCGCAGCAATCCGAGCCCGAAAAACCCGTCGCCGCCAATGACCACATCCAGATCGCCCTCATCGGCGCCGGCGGACAGGGCCAGTACGATACCAGGACTGCGGCCAGCGTGCCGGGCGTCAAAGTCGTCGCCGCCGCCGACTGCTACGACAACCGGCTCGCCCATTGCAAGGAGCTTTGGGGGCAGGACATCCTCACCACGCGCGATTATCGCGAGATCCTCGACCGCAAGGACATCGACGCGGTCATCATCGGCACACCCGACCACTGGCACAAGCAGGCTTCCATCGACGCCATGAACGCCGGCAAAGACGTCTACTGCGAGAAGCCGATGATCCACCTCTACGCCGATGGCCCGGCCATGATCGAGGCTTCGCGCTCGACCAGGCGCATTCTGCAGATTGGCAGTCAGCGCGTGAGCTCCATCGTCTACGCCAAGGCAAAGGAGATTCTTGCCTCGGGAGCCATCGGCAAGCTCAATATGATCTCGGCGTTCTGGGATCGCAACTCCTCGATCGGCGCCTGGAACTACACCGTTCCGCCGGACGCCTCGACGGAAACGTGCGACTGGCCGCGCTTCCTCGGCACGGCGCCGAAAATCCCGTTCAACGCCGAGCACTTTTTCCAGTGGCGCAAGTGGAAGGCATACGGCAGCGGCGTGGCCGGCGACCTGTTCGTTCACCTGTTCAGCGGCATCCACTTCATCACCGGCGCGCACGGGCCCACCCGCGCGATGGCCACCGGTGGCCTGCGCTTCTGGAAGGACGGCCGCGATGCTCCGGACGTGCTGCTCGGCCTCTTCGATTACCCCGAGGGCTTCAACCTCGCGTTGCGCGTGAATTTCGTCAACGGCGGCAGCGAGGGCGAAGGCTTCCTCTTCACCGGCTCCGAGGGCACGATGGAAATCGCCGGCAATACGCTGATCGTCAATCGTGTTCCACGCGACACCGAACCGGGTCTGATGATCGGCTCCTTCACCGAGGCGATGCAGAAGGAAATCACTGCCGCCTATCGGCAGAAATATCCCCTGGTGGAGCCCACCGAGCCCGCCCGCGTCGGCAACGACCGTTACGTCGTCCCGCGCGATTACAGCGACAGCTACGACCACCTGAAAAACTTCTTCGCCGCGGTGCGCTCACGCCAGCCTGTCGTGGAAGATGCTGTCTTCGGCTATCGAGCCGCCGGCGCCGCGCTGCTCAGCAACCTCAGCTACGAGCGTGAGGCCGCCGTGAAGTGGGATCCCGAGGCGATGAAGCTGGTCTGAGGCGGCCCCTCAGGCGCTCTGCTCGTGCGCGTCACCCAGCGTGACGCGCGCGGTCATTTTGCGCCGCCCGCGGAAGAACGTCACCGTGACCGTGTCCCCCGGCTGATGCTGGTTCATGATCTCGGAGATGTCCTGCGAGTTGGTGATCTCCTGCCCATCGATGCCGACGATCAGATCGCCGCCAACCGAGATTTGCATGTTGCCGAGATAAGCCACCTGGTTGCCGCCGTGGAGTCCGGCGCGGTCGGCCGCCCCGCCAGGCACGACGCTCTCGATCAGCACGCCATACTGTGCGGGCAGCCCCATCTGCTCGGCCAGATCGGGCCCGATGGGCAGCGTACGAACCCCGAGCGACGGCCGCCGCGAGTAGCCGTACTTCTGGAAGTCGCTGAGCACGGCTTTCGCCGTATCGATGGGAATGGCAAAACCGATGCCGGCATTCTGCTCGGCGCCGTTCTGGGCAATCATCGAATTAATGCCGATCACTTCGCCCTGCGAGTTCAGCAGCGGCCCGCCCGAGTTGCCGGGATTGATGGCCGCATCGGTCTGAATCGCGTTTTCAATCGGCGCATTGCCCTCGCCGCCGCGCACCGAGCGAATCGCGCTGATAATTCCCGACGTCATCGTGCCCGAGAGCCCGAAGGGATTACCAATGGCGTAAACCTGCTGTCCGACCTGGAGATCGCGCGAGGTCGCAAGCACAGCCGGAACCAGATTGGGCGCGTTGATCTGCAGCAGCGCGAGGTCGTGCAGCCGATCCTTCCCGATGACCGTCGCCGTGTAGCGGTGCTTGTCGTGCGTCTGCACCTGAATGTTATGGCTCTCCCCAACCACGTGGTAGTTGGTCAGGATGTGGCCCTGCTTGTCGAGGATGAATCCGGAACCCTGATCCTGCTGGGGCACCAGGCCCATGAAGAAGTCCAGCGTGACCGTGCCCGCGGTGATATTCACGACCGAGGGAACCACGCGCTTGTAGACCCCGATGTTGTTCGTCTCCGCCGGCGTGTACTCGGGCGCGGCGTGGGCCTCAGTAAGCGTGAGGCTGGATTTTCCCCCGGAGAAAGCGCCGTCACGCAGGTTCGCGTGGTTGACGAAGTACCAGAACCCCGTCACGAGGATCAGAACGAGAAGAAGTCGGCGAAAGGTCATAGCGGCTGACGTGATGTTTGGATGCGGGCCCAGGCATGGGCGCTCAACGCGAACCGCACCGGCGGTCCCACGGCTGGACAGAAAACCGGGCCCTCCCTGCATTGTATCGACATACGTCCACACCTCGGCTTAGGTTCCGGCTTCTGTCCGAAGCGCCGCAGCGATCCGCTCAGCCTGCGCTCGCGTGGCATCGAGAGTGCCGGAGTTGTCGATGACGAAGTCAGCCTGCGGGATCTTGATCGAGTCGGGAAGCTGTGCCGCAAGTCGCCGGCGGGCATCGCGCTCCGCTGCCGCTCGTTCCTCCGCCGTCGCGGACCCGGGCAGGATGCGCGCGAGGAAGCGCTCGATCTTCAGGTCGTCCGGCGCGGTCACCAGGATGATGCGATCGAAGCGCTTCCGCCAGTCCGGAACCGTGCCCCAGGCTTCCGCCTCGAAGATAAGCGCGGATTCAATCACGACGATGGCCTTGGGATCGCCCGCGAAAATCTCATTCATGCGGCGTTCCTGCTCGGCAATCACCGGCGGATGGACGATCTGGTTCAGCTCATTCAGCCGCCCCTCGGAGAAGGCGAGAACGGCCAGGCGGGGCCGATCCAGCGTGCCATCGGGCCGGACCACGCCAGTCCCGAAGTGGTCCACAATGCCGCGGAAAACTTCGTGCCCGGGCTGCATCATCTCCCGCGCGATGGCGTCGGCTTCCAGCACGTAGACGCCGCCCTCGCGCAGAATGGCAGCCACGGTGGTCTTGCCGCTGCCGAGACTGCCGGTGAGGCCCGCCCGCAACATGCGTCTCCGTTCGATACAGGCAGGGATGACGGACTCCGGATCGTCCGATGTGATTGTAAGGCGGGTGCCACAGGAGAACCGGAGCAGGCCGGGAAACGTAACGAATGTGCAGAGCACAATTCAGTGTCGAATGAGGAAAGGGTGAATAAAAAGCCACGCAATGCCGATAGCAACGAGCATCGCGAGGAAGATAAGGGCGAGCATGAGTCCCCACGAGGGACCTTCATGTTGCCGCGGGGTTGCCTGATCCGACGGGTTTTTCTCTGAACCGGTCACCGCTTAGTGTACGGCGAATCGTTACCCCAGATAGGTACGGACACAGGATGGCATCGAAACATCAGGTTTGATGTCCGCGCCGCAGCAACACTAATTTGCAGAAACGGTGTCTAAGCGTGCAGAGGTAAAAGGGCCAAAAACGCACGAGTCGGAAATGCATCTGAGCTGATCGAAACGAGGAGACGACCATGGCAAGCGACGGCAGAATCGAGAAGTTTCCAATGACAGAACTCGCGGGTCTGCGAACGGAGCTCCTGCAGTCGGGCATGGATTCGTGGCAGGCCGCCGAACTGGTGAAGACTTTTCTGATGGGACACGGCTATGGCGCCGATCCAGCGATGGTGCGGGAAGCCGTGCTGCGGCTGGAAACCATCTCATGCAGCTTCGAGTGCATGCAGAGCGAACTGGAACGCGTCGCTTACGTGATGTAACTACGGGTATCGAGCCCGGAATTTTGTATTTGCACAAAGGCCGTCCATTTTTTCGGACGGCCTTTCGCTTAGGCGCCCAACTTGCGATGAGGGGGCGAGAGGTGTTGCCGCCAACGGCAGGAAGGTTGCCGGCATTCGTAACAGTGTCCGCCTCTCTTTCGATGGGATGATCGTGCAATGCCAATTGCACCGCTATATTTTCGCGAAAATTCTGCGCCCCATTCGGTATTGCCAACGTCGAACAAAGTAGAGGTCGTCGACGAGCCGCCCGAACGCCGCGAGGCTGGCCGATCGCGCGATCGCTTCGATCACCCCACCCGCTGAGGCCCGATGCAAAAAGTAAGGCGGCATCACGATTCCGCCTGCGTGCTGAACTTACGCGCTGTATGCGGGTCCGACAAGGGCCGCTGGCGCAATAACCATTCTTTTTGCGAAGGAGCTTCTATGCGATTCAGATTGTCCCTGAGAGATCTTTCCCTTGGTTGTGCGATGGCGTTTCTTGCGGCCGGTGCGGCGTCGGCCCAGCCCGCGAATTCTCCGGCGGGAAGCACTGCGGATTCCAGTGCCTCATGGCTGGCTGGCGGCACGGCAAGACTCAATCGTGCGATCGATTCGCAGACCGCCAGGCAGGGCGACGCGGTTGAAGCAAGACTCATCGACGCAGTGAAGACGCCTGACGGAGTGAAATTGCCCACAGGAACAGAGCTGCACGGAACAGTGTCGGCCGTGAAGGCATCGCAGGATGGCGGGCCATCGAGCATCAGCCTTCGTTTCGATAAGGCCGAACTGAAGAACGGCAAAACGGTGCCCGTCAAGGTGACCGTGATTGGGGCCTATCCCAACGACGAAAACCAGGTGACCCTGTACGGTCAGGCGACCATGACGCCGACGCAGAAACACGTGTCGTTTAAGGACCGGTTCGATCAGGAGCCCGGGACCCTGAGTCACATTGCGATGACCAGCCGAGCCAGTGGCTCCAACTCCGCGACGTTCACCAACAAGAATGGCGTTGTAAAGCTGCGGGCGGGAACGTTCCTGCAGGTTGGCCTTGCACGCCAGCAGAACAACGGCATGTCGACCGGGATGTAAGAAACGAGGAAGCTGCAGAAAAGGCCGTCCTCAGCGGGGCGGCCTTTTCCCTTGCAGCGATGAGACGCCGGATCACACCTGCATGATCTCGGCTTCCTTCTTCTTTGCCATCTCTTCCATCTTTTTGATTTCTTCGTCCGTGAGCTTCTGGATCTCGTCCAGCGAGCGCTTTTCTTCGTCCTCGGAGATCTTCTTGTCCTTCGCGGCTTTCTTGATGAGGTCGTTGCCGTCGCGGCGAATGTTGCGGACGGCGGTGCGATGATCCTCAAGCACCCGATGGAGATGCTTGACGACTTCGCGCCGCCGCTCCTCGGTCATCGGCGGAACGGGCACGCGCACGATTTTGCCGTCGTTGTTGGGATTGAACCCCAGGTCCGAAGTGCGAAGAGACTTTTCAATTTCGACGATCAGGCTGACGTCCCAGGGCTGAATCACGATCATGTTGGCGTCGGGCGTGGTGATCTGGCCGACCTGGTTCAGCGGCGTCGGCGTGCCGTAGTAGTCCACTTTGACCTGGTCGAGCATGTGGATCGACGCGCGGCCGGTCCGGATCGAGCCGAGGTTGGTCTGGAAATCGCCGACCGCTTTGTCCATGCGGGTGCGGAGCTGCGTGTAATCGGATTTCAGGGCGGGAATGCCCGCCATAATCGATGGCGCCATAATGGTTGTTCCTTATAAAAAACATGTTCAAAACAGGTATTGTACGCGCCAGCGTCGCTTTCGATGGGTTCGCTATTCGAGCAGGCGTGCGGCGATACCCTGCTTCTTCAAAACCGCGACAGCTTTCTTGTCGAAAGAGACAAAGGACTGACCGCCGAGCCATTCCCCGTCCCACGCTATCACGCCGTCGGCAAAGTCGCCGCCATTGCGGAGAGCCGCGATACCGGCGTCCGCCGCAGCATGATTCACCGCGACGTTTTCAACCTCCAGCACCGTTTCCAGAGCAAGGAGAATCTCGTCCCGCTGGAATCTGTAAACCCGGCGCAGCACCCACACGAGTTCGCACAGACACGCGAGCGATACCGCGATGAGCTCAGCTTCCCGCAGGATGCGCGACGCCGCCCTCGCCTGGGCCGCGTCATCGCGCACCAACGCACGAAGCAGGATGTTGGAATCCGCAGTGATCTTCACTTTTCGCCCGCCCAGCCCTTCTCGATGGCCTCGTTGATCTCGTCAACGGTGGCTATCTTTCTGCTGCGCCCGGCAAGCAATCCGAAGATGCGCTCGATGCCGCCCGTGGGGCGAGCTGCTTTCACGATTCCCCGTCCGCCAGGCAGCAGTTCCAGTTCGATTTTTTCGCCTGGCCGTATACCGAGGTGTTGCAGCACTTCTTTCCGGAACGTTACCTGCCCCCGGGATGTGACCGTTAGCTTCGCCATAAAAATCCTTACCCCGAATTCATTGTAATGCAAATTTGCATTACGGGGACTTTCGGTGCTGAAGCTTCTGGATCCCAGGATCCCGGATGGAGTAGAGTCGCTTCTCTTTTGCGCAGGAGATCCGCCTACATTATGGGAAGGCGAGAATCTGCCGCAGCGGTCGTGGCCGCGCCGCCCGTGGCGGAGTCCGCCTGTTCATGCGCGTGGTAGCTGGAACGAACCAGCGGCCCCGATTCCACATGCCGGAAGCCCATAGCCAGCGCTTCACGCTTCATGAAGGCGAATTCGTCCGGAGTGTAGTAGCGCGCGATGGGCAGATGATCTTTCGAGGGTCTCAGGTACTGGCCGATGGTCAGCACGTCGACCCCAACCGAAGCCAAATCGCGATAAACCTGGAGAAGCTCGTCCATCTCTTCGCCGAGGCCGACCATCACGCCCGATTTTGTCACCGTCTCCTGGCTCAACCTCTTTCGCGAACTGCAGCAGGCGCAGCGTGCGCTCGTAGCGGGCTCCCGAGCGGACAACGCGATAAAGCCGCGGAACCGATTCGGTGTTGTGGTTCAGGATTTCCGGACGCGCTTCCACCACCAGCCGGATCGCTTCCTCGTCGCCCTGGAAGTCCGGGATCAGCACTTCCACCTTGCAGCCCGGCGCCTGGCGGCGGATCTCCTCGATGACCATCACGAAGGCGCGGGCGCCGCCCAGCACATCGTCGTCGCGATTGACGCTGGTGATGACGGCGAACTTCAGTCCAAGCTGGGCCACGGCTTCAGCGACGCGGCGCGGCTCGTCAAAGTCGATGGCCTCAGGACGCCCCTTGGGCACGGCGCAGAATCCGCAGCGGCGCGTGCACGTGTTGCCCAGCATCATGAAGGTCGCCGTGCGATGGTGCCAGCACTCGCCAATGTTCGGGCACTGCGCGGACTCGCACACCGTGTGCAGGTTCAGCGATCGCGCCAGCTTCTTCAGGTCGTGGTAGTTGTCGCCCATGGGCGCGCGGGCGCGCAGCCACTCCGGCTTGGGCAGCGGGCGGCGCGGCGCCAGGTCGATCTGGATGAGTGCCTCGCCGGGCACGTTCGGATTGGCGGCGGATGGAGAAGCCATGGTTCTCCTGTTCATTGTGTTCCCGTGGCACGGTGTCTCGGATGCAAGCCGGTGACGCGGGAATGCAGCGCAGAGTGCTGAACGGTTCGTCACATTTTGAAGAACCAATTGGCGGCGTGATCCGTATCCATAACAGGGCAGGACTCCCTGGGGGTCTCCCCAAAGATTCTTGCCTCCTCATGAAGCGGGTCGCCTTCTCAGCGGCCCGCCTTTTTCTGCGCGCCCGCCTGCCTTAACCTTGTTTCGCGATTCCGCATCCGTCTTTTTGGAGTGTTCAGGAGAACCCAGGCGATGAAGAACGAATCCAGCCGACGTGCTTTCGATTGACGGCCGTGAGATCTCCATCACGCATCCGGACAAGCTGTACTTCTCACAACAAGTCAAGCTGACGAAGCTCGATCTCGTCCGCTACTACCTCTCCGTGGCGGAGGGAGCGCTCACCGGGGTTCGCGATCGTCCGCTGGTGCTGAAGCGCTTCGTCAACGGGGCTGAGGGCGAGGCCTTCTATCAGAAGCGTGCACCCACACAGCGCCCGACTGGTTGCGGACCGTGACGCTCTCGTTTCCTTCAGGAAGAACGGCGGAAGAGGTGGTGCTGGACAACGCGGCCGGGCCTGGCGTGGGTGGTGAATCTGGGCTGCATCGAGCTGCATCCGCATGCGGTGCGCGCGGACGATCTGGATCATCCGGACGAGCTGCGCATCGATCTCGATCCGGGTCCAGGCGTGGCGTGGGACGACGTGCGCAAGGTTGCTCTCGAGGTGCGCGGGTTCCTCGAGGAGGTCGGGCTTCGCGGCTGGCCCAAAACCAGCGGCTCACGCGGGATGCACATCAACATCCGCATCGAGCCGCGATGGAGCTTCGAACAGGTACGGCGTGCGGCTCTGGCTTTGTCGCGGGAGATCGAGCGCCGGGCGCCAACGCTCGCGACTTCGCGCTGGTGGAAAGAGGAGCGGCACGGAGTCTTCCTCGACTACAACCAGAACGCCAAGGACCGGACCACAGCCTCGGCGTATTCGGTGCGGCCGGTGCCGGACGCGCGAGTTTCAACGCCGCTCGGATGGGACGAGGTCCCGGACTGCGATCCCGCCGACTTCACCGTTTTGACGGTGCCGCAGCGCTTCGCCGCAATCGGCGATCCGCACGCCGGAATGGATTCGAGTGCCGGTTCGCTGGAGAAGCTGCTGGAGTTCGCTGCGCGCGATGAAGCAGCCGGCCTGGGCGACGCGCCATGGCCGCCGCATTTTCGCAAGATGGAGGGCGAGGCCCCCCGGGTGGCTCCGTCGCGGCAGAAAAAGCCGCGCGTAAAGATGCCGCTGCTGGTGGTGGCGAATTCTCCGGACAAGGATGCGGCGCTGGCGGGCCTGGAACGATGGAAGGCTGCCCACGCCGATGCAGCGCCGTATCTGGCTGCCGACGATGTGCTGGTGGATTCGATGCGCGGACGGTCGTCGACCTGGACGCGCATCCGCGTGAACCTGCGCAATGTGCCCGAGGAACTGCGCCCGCCGCAGGAGACTCCCGATCCGGATGACGATCCCACGCGGGAGTGGCGGCGGGCGCGGTCGAAGAAGTAATCGATCAGCGATTCGCGGGAAAAATTTCTTTCAGTTCTTCCGGCGGGACGACCTCGAGCTGTTCGTAGGTGCAGTCCTCCGGCTTCTTGTCCAGGCGCCATCGCCGGAACTGCGCCATATGACGGAACCGGCCGCTCTGCATGTGTTCGTAGGCGACTTCCGCGACCAGCTCCAGCCGCAGAGGTTCCCAGGAAAGGTCCTTGCCCTGACTCCAGCGGCTCTGGCCGCCCGGCCTGCGCTGAGAAACGGTCGAACCGTCGCCCTCTTCGGTGTCGTCGGTCCAACCCGCCCAGGGGTGACCCTTCAGCGCGTTTTTGCGGAAGGGCTCGAGGATATTCGACCAGCTCAATGCGCTTTTGCATGGGGAAGCTGCCGCAGACTCCAACGTGCTGCAGCGTGCCCTGGTCATAGAGGCCCAATAGCAGGGAGCCGATGGCAGGCTCCGAGCCTTTGCGGTACCAGCGAAAACCGGCGACGACGCAGTCGCAGTCGCGCTCATGCTTGACCTTGAACATCGTCCGCTTGTCGGGCTCGTAGAGGCCCTGCTTCGATTTGGCCATGACGCCATCGAGACCGGCCCCTTCGAAGCGTCCGAACCAGTCCGCGGCGCGCGCAGGATCGTCGGTTGCGGGCGTGATGTGAAGCGGCGGCCTGGCGCCAGAGAGTATCGCTTCGAGCCTGCTGCGGCGTTCGCCGAAAGGCTTCTTCGTCCAGTCGTGCGTGCCTTCCGCGAGCAGGTCGAAGAACACGACGGAGGCAGGCGTCTGCTGGCTGAGCAATTTCACGCGTGATGCCGCCGGATGAATACGAAGCTGCAGGGCATCGAAATCGAGCACGCCGTTGCGCGCGATAACAAGTTCGCCGTCGAGAACGCACGCCGGAGGAAGTTGTTCGAGGAGCGGATCGATCAGCTCCGGGAAATAGCGATTCAGCGACTTCTGATCCCGGCTCTGAATGAAAATTTCGTCTCCATCCCGAAAGACGAGCGTGCGAAACCCATCCCACTTCGGCTCGTAGATCCACTCCGGCCCAACGGGCAGCTTCGCAACTCGCCTGGAAAGCATGGGGAGCACGGGAGGATGGACGGGAAGGTTCATTGCCCCGTCTTCCCTGGCGTGTCGCTCATAGCTAGAAGCTGGCGCCGCCGGTGTTGGGCTGGTTGCTCAGCACTTCTTTGCCGCCACTGCGCCCGATCACGTAAACCTCGCCGGGAAGGGTAGGAACGTTTTCGAGAGGCGTCCAGATCCAGACGCGCGCGGGGCCCTGCCAGAGCCCACAGAGGTTGTCGTGGTTGATGGAGAAGGCTGGCGCGGAAGGTGGATTGATGGTGAAACGGGCCTCGGTCTTAACCTCGACTTTCTTCGTGCAGGGAGCGGGTTCCGGATCCGCAGCCAAAATGCGGTTGAGCAGCATCACGTTGCGTTCCAGATAGAAAACGAACGAAGAAGCGTCGTCGATGGAACCGTTGACGACGACCAGATCGCCGGGCTGCACTTCGGGATGGATGGCTTCAGCCAGAATCTCGGAGGAGAGGACAGGCGAGAAAGTATTGAGGGCGAGGTGCGCCGCGATCAGGATCGCGACGATCATGCCGGCGAGGAAGCAGTTGGCCATGCGAGCGTTGTCGCGCAGCCGGAACCACAGGCACGCGGAGACGCCGACGATCAGCGCGACGAGAGTGATCCAGAGCGGGCCGCGGAACGCGCCCATGGCATTGCGCGTGAGGTCGAGAAAGTAGGCGAAGAAGACCGCGTGATGTCCGGCGTTCGGGTGGAGGAGCGTCGCGATGTCAGTGCCGGGAGCCGGGGCCGGGGCAGCGATGAGGTAGTAAGCGATCAGCGCGGCGGCACCAATGCCGAAGAAGAACAGGATCCACGCGGCGATGCGGCCCTGGTGATGTGGCTGAGCTTCGTCTTCAGCCAGCCATCCGCCGGCGAGCAGCGCCATCGGCGGAAGCGCTGCGAGGAGATTGAACTCCTGCCGAGCGGTAAAGCTGAAGAAGATCAGCACGGTGAGAATCCAGATGGCACAGAAGCAGCGCGCCTGATGGCGGGGACCCTGCTCCGGTGAAGCGCCAATGCGCAGTGCGCGGAGTGAGTAGGCGCACCAGGGAATGATCCACAGCAACAGCAGCGGCCAGAAGACGATCAGCGGGACGCGGCCGCCGGTGAAGCGGGGCAGCAGGTTCAGCAGGTCCTGCTGGCGGAGCGCGTGGCGCGCGGCGATGTGCCAGGGAAGATAGAGCGCGAGGAACACGAGGATCGCGGGGATGGGATGCCAGCGGAGCAGATGGCCAAGACGGTGCGTGAACGCGAGGTAGAGAACCGCGACGACGAGCGGCAGCACGAGCCCCGCGAGTCCCTGGGTGAGGACGCCAAGGGCGCAGCAGGCGGCGAAGCCGAGCGCGGATTCGAGCAGGCGCTTTTGCTGCGTGAGCGAGCGCCAGAAGAAGTTGAGGGCCAGCGTCGTCCAGAGGCAGAGGAAGACGTCGCGGATGAGAAGGTGGCCAAAGAGAAAGACGCCGTAGGAAGTAAGCAGCGAGAGGACGGCGTAGAACGCGGCAGCGGGCGAGTGAAAGATCCGGCGGCCGAGGGAGAAGGTGGCGACGCAAAGGCCGAGGACGGCGATAGCGACAGGCAGACGCGCGGCCCAGTCCGAAACGTTGAAGAGGCCGAAGCTGACAGCGACGGTCCAGTAGAGCAGCGGGCGGGTGGTGGGGGTAGAGGATGCCGTTGGCGAAGGGAGTGAGCCAGTGGCCGCCGCTGAGCATCTCGCGGGCGATCTCGGCGCTCAGGGCGTCGGAGCCGTCGAGGAGCGGGGGCTTGATAAGCGAGAAGGAGCAGTAGAGCAACACCCAGATTCCGAGCAGGGGGAAGACGAAGCGCTTCGCCGTGCGCAGGGTGGTCATGGTCTACAGGGTACAGGGTGCTGGAGACAGGGTACAGAGCCTGTGGCTTGTTGCCGGCGCCTGGTCAGTTTCGCGGTTGCGCGGCGCCTTCGCCGGTCATGGTGGAGGTCCAGCGGAGCGCTTTGGTGTAGGCCGTTGCAATGGCGCCTTCGGCGAGACCGAGCTGGAGCTGGATTTCTTCGCAGCGGTCCCAGTCGCAGGACTCAAGGCCTCGGATCAGAGCGAGAGTGAGCCCGGCAGGGCTGGTGTCGCCGGCGAGGGCGAGCTTCATCTCGTTGCTGATGGGGATGGATTGCAGGATGCGCGGGAACGGAGTCTGCAGGAGAGCATCGAGCAGAGAGAGCATGCCCAGCAGATAAAGCTCGGCGGGATCCTCGCGCAGAGAGGGTGCGATGAGTTCGCAGAAGCGGGCGCGCGTGAGGATCATGGAGATGAGCGCGGAGGAGCGCTGGTCGCCGATGGCGCCGGTGACGGCGACGGTGATGAGGCGGCGAAGAGCGTCCTCGCCGATCATCAGCAGCGCTTCGCCGATCGTGGTGATCGCGCCAGGATGATGCTGCAAAGCGGAGTTGGCGAGCCGCAGGACGCGGAAGCAAAGTGACGCGTCACCGGCGATGATCTTTTCGAGCTTGCGGAGATTGGTGGAGCCCTGCCGAAGCTGGGCGAGCAGGCTGAGGTAAACGGAGTGGTTGCGGGGGACCTGATGCGACGCGACCAGGATGGGCTGGGAAAAGAAATAACCCTGGAAGAGGGAGCAGCCTTCGGAGATGGCGATGCGGAGCTGCGCTTCGGACTCGATCTTTTCGGCGACCAGGCGCGCCGGGGTGCCGGAAGCGAGCGCGTAAATCTCGCGGCGCAAAAGAAAGTCCGCAGTCATGAAGTCGACTTTGATGAAGTCCGCCAGCGCCAGAAAGGGCGCGCGCGCGGGGCGGGGCAGAAAACCGTCGAGGGCGAAGCGATAGCCTTTAGCCTTCAGCGTAAGGCAGGCGTTGATCAAGGCTGGATCGGGGTCGATGTCTTCGAGGATTTCGACGACGGTGGATTCCGGGGGCAAAAGGGTGACGAGTCCATCGACGATGGCGGTGCGGGTGCAGTTGACGAAGGCGGCGCCCTGGTGGGGATCCGGGATCAGCATCAGCCAGTGGTCCACCACTTCGCGGGTGGCGACTTCCGGATCGCCGGAGAAGTGGTCGGTCTTGCCTTCCCGATAGAGCAGCTCATAGCCGAAGAGGCGGCGTTCCGCGTCAAGGATGGGCTGCCGGCCGAGAAAGCGGTTGGGCGCAGGCGTGGCGAGAGCGTGGTGTTCCGGTGGAGGCGGGACTTCGAATTTCGGCGAGGCAAAAGCAGCAGACATAGAATGTGCCGTCGCCGGGCGAAATGATTCCGCCAGCGATTCTCTTTCGCTTATCGGCGGAATTGAAAAGGCGGTCAGGCTGATCGGATTGGGGACAGTCAGCGGATCGGCTTCCGGCCCGATCACGGGACGATCTGGTCGCCGAGCATGGTGGTGGCCCACCGCAGTGCCTGTGCGTAGATGGCGGCGATCACGCCTTCGGCGAGGCCAAGCTGGTTCTGGATCTTCTCGCACCGCGGCCAGTCGCAGGATTCGAGAGCGCGAACGAGTTCCAGAGAGCGGCAGGCAACTCCGTCATCGCCCATCAGCGCCGACTTCATCTTCGGGGTCAGGGGAACGGTTTCGAGGATGCGGGCCAGCGGCATTTCAAAGAGCACGTCGAGCAGCGAGAGCAGGCCGAGAAGGTAGAGCTGCGCCGGGTCGGCGGAGAGCACCGGAGCGAGCAATTCGCAGAAGCGTGCGCGGGCCAGAGCCATGGAAAGCAGCGCGGTGGGACGGCTATGGGTGAGGGCGCCGGCCATCGCGACGGTCACCATTCGGCGGAGGGAATCTTCGCCGATCATCAGAAGAGCTTCGCGGATCGTGGAGACCATACCGGGATGGCCCTGGAGTGCCGAATTCGCCACACGTAGAATGCGGTAGCACAAGGACGCGTCGCCGGAGATGAGTTTTTCGATTCTGCGCGAGTGAACCGGATCGCGGTGCAGCTCGGCCAGCAGCCTGAGATAGACGAAGTAGTTCTGCGGAACCGTGTGAGAGGCGAGAACGACCGGCTGCGAGAAGAAGTATCCCTGAAAAAGCGTGCAGCCTTCGCTGACAGCAATGCGGAGCTGGAGGTCGTTTTCGATCTTCTCGGCGAGCAGGCAGGCGCCGGAGCTGGCCGCCATCGCGTAGACCTCGCGGCGCAGGTCGTAGCCAATGGCCTGGAAGTCGAGCTTGATGAAGTCGGCGAGCGAGAGCAGCGGAGCCCGCTCCCGGCGCGGCAGAAAGCCGTCCAGCGCGAATCGGTATCCCTGCAGTTTGAGGGTCAGACAGGCGGAGAGCAGTTCCGCATCCGGCTCGATGTCTTCCTGGATTTCGAGGACGGTGGACGCGGGCGGCAACAGCGTGACCAGGCCTTCCGTGATCGCGCTGCGGGTGCAGTTGACGAAAGACGTAGTGGTGCTGGAGTCGGGAATGAGCAGCAGCCAGTGGTCGATCACTTCCCGAGTGGCTTGTTCCGGATCGCCGGAGAATTGATTCTCCAGACCGGCGCGGTAGAGAAGCTCGTAGCCGAAAAGGCGGCGGTTGGCATCGAGGATCGGCTGACGGCCGAGATAGCGACTGGGAATACTGATCGGCGGAGCCGGCCCTAGGGCCGTGCGTGTGGGTTCCGGCGGAGGTGCGATGGAAGGCATGCAGTGACGGCGCGTCCCGGACGCCAGCGGGGCGACCCAACTGGTTCATCGGCCGAAGTGAGGACTTCCATGAGGACAAGGGAAAAACGACTCGATAAGTTTGCCCCTTCGGTACACTTGCAGAGGTCCTGATGACACGAGGGCGGACGACCCACCAGCTGCGGAAATTTCGGTTTGAGCGGCCTCAGAAGATCGCAGCGGTACTGCTGCTGGTGCTGCTGGGCGAGTGTCTCTGGGTCAGCGCGCGGCGTCAGCTTTCCGATACCGACTACCAGTTTTCCCGATGTGGCCGTGAGATGTGGGAGCGCCCCTCGCCCCTCGCCGGCTATTTCACGACCTGCGGCAATATTCATGACGGAACCCTGGCCTATCGCGCCGCAGGACTGCCGCTCACGCTGGAGCGAATTCTCAGGGGCCAGGCGCGGACCACCTCGATGTGGGACATGCGCTACGAGGCCGGCGAGATCAAGCTCCTGCTGCGGCTCCCCTTCATGCTCGCCGGCCTGGCCCTGGGTGCGTGCCTGTGGTGGGTCACGCGCCGGCTCTTTGGCAACGCGGGCGGCTACATCTCTCTCGCGCTGTACTGCTTTATGCCGGAAGTGATTCGCGCGTCGACGTCCCCCAATAACGAAATCCTGGCCGCCTTCGGGGTTTTCTCCACCATCTACCTGGCCATTGGCGTGGCCCACGCGCTCCAGGGACCGCCCAGGAAATGGCGCCCGCGGATTGTGCTGCTGACCCTGGCGCTGGGGTTTACCGCGGCCGCGCACCTTGCCGCATTCGCGGTCGCCCTCCTGTTCACGGTGATTTTCATGGCGTGGGTGGCCGAAGGCCGGCGAGCCTATATTCCAACCCTGCTGATCGTCTGGGTGGTCGGTGCATTCCTGCTGCTGTTCGCCTCCTACGCGTTCCATCCCGATGCGTTCAGCTACGTCTTCCGCAGCGCGGCCGGGCGAATGTGGATTTCGCTGGAAGGAGCACGGTGGTTCTTCACCAATCCTGCCAATGCAGCGTTCACCATGGGAGTACTGGCGTCACTGGCGCTCTATGCGGCATCGCGACGGTCCCGCTACTTCGGAAACACGTCCCCCCTCGCCGTAGCGGCGTTGCTCATGGTGCTCGTGACCACCGGGGTGCCGTCGGAGCCGTGGCTCTGGGCCCTGCCCTTCCTGATTGCCTTTGTAGGCGGCCTCTTTGCCGACGCGCTGGAGACACAGGGGCGAAAGGCATTTCTGTGGGCGACGACGGTCGTGCTGGTGGCGCAGGCCGGCTTGTGCCTCGCCTGGCTGTGGAGAGCCTGAGGAAGATTCATCCCCAAAAGACACAACCCCAAAAGGTTGTCTCGACCCTTTCACAAACCTCCAGGCAGCTTTCCGCCGTCTCCCGCCCTCTAAGAACCTGAAAGATGGACACGCCAACCCGGAAGTGACGTCGGGAGCGATGAGGTCGTGTGTGGGAAGCCTTCTTCGAAGCGCCAGAGTCCGGACGACGCTGGCTTCGTTATTTGAGGTAATGCAGAACCGATTGGGCGTGAGCGTCACGCCGTCCCATTTCTATTTTCCCGTCCCCAGCCTCAAGTCGTTCAACGGCAAGGACTGGAGAGCGGCCCGGCCCTGCGCAGGCGTCGATTTTCGCCTGGACGAACAGATCGCCCTGCTCCAGAAGCAGCTCATGCCCGTCTCCAGGGAGCGCACCTTCGCCGAGAGCAATGGTGACGGACGCCGCCAGTTCCACTTCAACAACGGCTTCTTCGAGCGCATCGACGCCGAGGTGGCGTACTCGTTTGTGCGGATGAGAAAGCCGAAGCGGATCATCGAGGTGGGCAGCGGCAACTCGACCCTGGTGATGGCGGCGGCCATGCAGGCCAACGCTGCCGACGGACGCCCCGGCGAGCTGACCAGCATCGAGCCCCATCCCGCCCAGTATTTGCGCGACGGCATCCCGGGCCTGACCCGGCTCATGGAGATGCCCGTCCAGAAGGTTCCGCTCAGCGTCTTCAAGGAGCTGGAGGCCGGAGACATTCTCTTCATCGACTCCAGCCACGTGGTCTCGATCGACAGCGATGTGCTGTTCGAATGCCTGCGGATTCTGCCGGAGCTCGCGCCAGGCGTGCTGATCCACTTCCACGACATCTTCACGCCGCTCGATTACCCGGAGAAGTTCGTCAAGACGAACCTCTGCTTCTGGGGCGAGCAGTACATGCTGGAGGCGTTCCTGTCCTTCAACTCGGCGTTCAAGGTGGTGTGGTCGTCGAGCGCGATGCAGCAGTTCCATCCCGAGGTGCTGCGCGAAGCCTTTCCAGGATGGGAGGGAAGCTTTGCGCGGATGCCGGACGACCTGAAAGTCTTCGCCCCAACCCTCGACGGCAAAAACGTCTGGCCCTGCAGCTTCTGGATCGAGCGAACCGCAGCCAACGAGCAAGAGAGTAGTTTAAGCATAGAGAGTCTCGTGAAGGGGGACTACAAAACACCATGGATCCTTTAGGGGGAGGTGGAATCCCACCTCCCATAGCACCAATTCCTCCCATCGATCCATTGGTTAGGCCGCGAGGCCTACCAATAATCGTCCCCTCAAGGGTTACCTTCACTAGACATCCCGTCGAACCTTCCAAAGTTTTACGGGACCAAGGATGAAGACCCTTCGAGGCATATGGAGAGGTTTGTTGAGAGGGTGATTAGCTCCTTAATCACAAATCAACAATATTGGTTAGTATGGTTCCCTACAACCTTAGATGGGGAGGCCTATGAGTGGTATAGAGACCACGATGAGGGCCATTTTCGTACATGGGACCAATTGCAACGGGAATTCTTAAATGAGTTTAGACCCGAAGTAGGTCAAAGCATGGCTTTTAGAGCCCTAATGACAATGAGGCAAGGAAGAGATGAGGAGATTTCCGCCTACATTAGGAGATTTGATTGGGTATGTGCGAGATGGGTAGGTGATTTGCTAAATGACGATACTCTAATGCAATTTTTCATGAGAGGATTTGTTAAGGCAACTACTATTAGGGGGGTATTACAAAGGAACCCTCGCACCCTAGCCGAGGCTAAGGTAGCCGCTAGGGATATGGAGCATATTGAGCGCGATTATGAGCGACTATGGAGGAAGGAGGATGAATTGATCCCTCAATTCATCCCTCTCCTACCTAAGACGGGAACGGACCCGATTAGGTCGCATAATCGCCCTCCATATGTCGCCATTGAGGCGGCCTCAATTCCCTTAGCGGTAACGGGCCCTCCAACCATGTTAGCATTACCGGCCCCTAGGGTAGACCCTCAAATTGAAGAGATAGAGCAACGACTAGGTGCTACTCAATTAGGGTTTCAAGAGACGATGCTAAAACAATTTCAAAACCTAACGGACCAAATGGCATTGTTAATCAAGAATCAACAACCCGGTCCTCCACCTCAAATAGAGTCCGGAAATCACACGTCGGGATTTTGGTGCACTAATTGTCAACAACACGGTCACACACTACAATTTTGTAGAAATGGTCCGAACCGAAATCAACGAACCAACACTAATGGGCCTCAACAAAACTTGAGGGGTCCGAGTCAAAACCAAGGGAATAATAGAGCCCCCCCGCCACGTGGTCAAAATAACCAAATTACCGAGAGAAAGGATTTTCACCACCTTTGCGGTAGATACCATGTCGTAGGGCAATGTTGGTCCGAAAACCAAGGACAAGTGTGTAACAATTGTGGGGGGCCGCACGCCTCCAACCAATGCCGTCATCCGGACAAGGTAAGTGGAGCGCCGAACCCTCCAATTAACCCTAATCAACCGGGCCAAGAGAATACGAGGGGTTCACAAAATGAAGGTGATAACACCCTTAAACCTTCTAATTTCTATTATGATGGGAATACGAGTCTTCCGGGCCAAGTTACACAACCACCCAAACAAATGGGCCCGTCTACATCGCAAGATGTCCGGTTTATGGATTCTTCCACCGTTCCGGTAAGTTTAGAATTGTCCGCGAGCGGTCAAAGTCCATGTTTACCACACGCTAACTCCATCTCCTACGAGTTAAAGAATCTTAAGGAGGAAATTATGCCTAAGGCTCCGGCATTAGCCGTCACCACTAGAGCCATGCGAGGAAATGCACCATTAGAAGTAGAGGAGGAGGAGGAAGAAGAGGAAAATCCATTGGGGGAAATTCCTTATTTTTCGGATTTGGAGAATGTAACTAGAGAGGCTAGGAAGGCCACTAAGGCATTAGAAAGGGAGAATGAAATTGTCAATGAAAGAGAGAGGTCTAATGACATCCAAGACTTAGAGGGTAGTGATGTAGGAGATTGGGAAGGTCCGGGCATTCCCGTAGAGGAGTTTGATAGTGTTAGAGGGCCTAAGGCCGATAGGATAGAGGGATACGACCTTTGGGCCGACCTTAGCTCACTAAAGGCCGATATCACCTTTGGTCAATTATTAGAGATTTCACCTATAGCTAGGAAAACTTTGAAGGACGGGATGCCCGTAAATAGAAGGGCTAAGAGGCCAAAGACTAGAGTGTCGGCAAGGGTCCAAATGCAAGGAAGAACTCGGGAAGTCAAGGCGGTGGAGATTGAGGTAACAATAGTGGACAAGGTGGTTCCTCATGTTTTGGTGGATGGTGGAAGTAGTCTCAATATTCTACCCGAGCACACAATGCGGAAATTGGGCTTAAGTTTGACGGGTCCGTCGTCATTTGTGATTAATATGGCCAATCAAAGCCCGGTGGTTCCGGTGGGGGTTATCAAAGATTGTCGGCTTAACACGGGTGGTGAAGAATACATTGTGACCTTCCAAGTCATTAGAATGCACGACAATAAGGATGCATTCCCCATTTTACTAGGACGACCTTGGTTGAGGATGTCTAACGCCGTCGTAGATTGGGGAGGACATAAGCCTTCTATCACCTATGGTCCCGTAGATAATAGAGTCAAGGTCTCTATTGAACCTTTAGGTGGTTGGGTTAGGGAGGAGATAGATCCAATGTCGGATGAAGAGGTAAAGGGTGGAACTAAGGAGGATTTTGAGGATACATTGGTGGGGGTTGTTCAAGACAAGGAGAAGGCTCGAATGTATTCCTCTAGCGGGTTCTTAGGTCCTAATTTTTACAATCAAGACGTTGATGGAGATTTTATACATTGGTCAAGACAATACACGGAGTCTATTAGCGACGTCATGATGATGACTCATAGTTGTGTTCTCCAAGATAAATTGTCTAGAGAGGATTATTTGTCCTTAGAGCCGTGTGAAGTTCTCACGGAAGAAGAATGGGTGAAGGGAGGACTTACTCCATGGGTAGATGATATTGAGTTGAGTGATGTAAGTTTGGTACATGTAGATGGGACTCAAGATGAGGAGGCCATGTTAGAACTCTCAAAGTTAGAACCCGCTTTGCATTTTAAAACCACTTCTACGGGCATTATCGTGGGTCATGATGTCAAAGACTACCCAAATGTGCCCAACGATTGGTATAGAGATACCGAAGAGCAAACACGAGTGGTCGAAGAGGATTGGAAGTTTGTGGATGTCAAAATGAAGGATGGGAGAGTTAAACCAATGAAGATGGGCTCTAAACTCGATGAGAAGGAGATCAAGGAGTATAGTGATTTGGTAGATGAGTTTAGTGATACTTTTGCTTGGTCCTACGATGAGCTCAAGGGGATTCCTAGAGAGATGGTTGAGCATCGTATTCCGTTAGTTCCGGGCTCAAAACCGGTAAGACAAAAAGAGAGAAGGATGAACCCTAGGTTGCAATTGATTGTCAAGGCGGAATTAGAGAGGTTGTTGCAGGCTGGGTTTATAAAGCCGGTAGAGATTACGGATTGGGTTTCTCCTATGGTGTTAGTGAAAAAGAAAAATGGGAAGCTTAGAGTTTGTGTAGACTATAGGAAGCTCAATGATTGTACGCAAAAGGATCACTTTCCTTTGCCGTTCATTACCTTATTATTAGAGGAGGTAGGGGGTCATGAGAGATACACATTCATGGATGGATACGCCGGCTACAACCAAGTAGCCATAGCGCTCGCGGATTTGCACAAGACGGCATTTACGACACCTTGGGGGACTTTCATATGGGTGGTGATGCCATTTGGTTTATGCAACGCACCGGCAACATTCCAACGACTTGTCATGTATATCTTTAGCGATTTGCTCTTCAAATCCATGACGGTTTATATAGATGATTTTAGTACCCAATCTAGTGCTAAAGAGCATGTTCATTGTGTGAGAGAGGCCTTAGTTAGGTGTAGGCAAATGAGGTTGGCATTGAACCCGGACAAGACATTTCTAGGGGTGAAAAATGGTGTTTTGTTGGGTTATGTTGTGAGTGAAAATGGGAGAGAACCGGATCCCGACAAGGTCGCGGTTATTGATGAGTTGGAAACTCCGAAAAATGCCAAGGGGATCTCTAAGTTGCTAGGACATGTGGGGTGGTATAGGGAGTTGATTCCGGATTTTGCAAAGATAGCGGTCCCTATCACACATTTGCTCAAGAAGGATGTTAGATTTGTTTGGACGGATGAGTGCCAAAAGGCCTTTGATGAGTTAAGGTCCAAATTGAGCACTTATCCCGTCTTAAGGCCCCCGGATTGGGAAAAACCTTTTCATGTGTATTGTGATGCTAGCAATGTAGCGGTCGGTAGTGCTTTGTGTCAACCTACGGGAGAAAAAGGGAAGGATCTACCCGTAGCTTATGCTAGTAAGCAATTCACTTCCGCGGAGAGGAATTACTCCACTACGGAGAGAGAGTGTTTAGCCATGGTATTTTCGGTCAAAAAGTTTAGGCACTACCTTATTTGTAATCCGGTAGTATTTTTTGTGGACCACATGGCCATCAAGTATTTGGTCAACAAGCCGGAGTTGAGTGGAAGGTTAGCTAGGTGGGTTTTGTTACTTGAGGAATTCGACTACACGGTGGAATATAAACCGGGTCGAATGCATTTACAAGCCGACCACTTGTCTAGATTGTCGGAGGAGTTGGGCACTACGCCAATAGACGATAGCCTAATGGATGATAGGTTGTTTTTAGTTACATCCACACCGGATTGGTATGCCGGAATCGTCGAGTTCTTGACCACTCAACAATTACCAACCGAGTGGACAAAGG
>CAVPCB010000104.1:0-6992 GCA_963702285.1 uncultured Acidobacteriaceae bacterium
TTTTTGGGGTTGGTTTTTTTGGGGGCGGTTGAGTTTTCAGGGGGCTAGGTTTGCGGTTCGGGGGTTAGGTTTGCGGCTCGGGTTCCGGATGAAGCGTCCGGCCAGGCCCCATTGACATGGGAACAAGCCAAGGCCTCGGGTATCTTGGTTTTGCGATGGATCCCGGAAAGCGAATGGTTACGCAGATGCCTCTGAAGGGATTGTGGCGGGCTACCGGGCCCGTCACCGGTCGCGTCTTCGGGCGCTGAATGGGAGCGATATCTCGGCTTTGCTCAGGACGACACAGGCCCAGTTTGTCGTTGCTGACGTTTGGCCATCTGCTGAGATCGATCGACGGTCAGGACTGTTTTGACTTTTGGAAGGGCGAGGTGAAATGCCACCTTGCTGAGCCCGATTCGCGAAAGGAATTGGACAAGTTCCCGGGAGCGTATTGCCATACGGCATCCCTATGGGAAAGTGAGGAGTCCAGCACTCCGTGAGCGTTACGTGAACCGCAGGCTCGATCAAGGTTGCGGAGCATGATTTTGCACGGAGGCCTAGCCGACTTTGCTATTGATGGCTTCTATGGCAGAGTTTTGACAAGCGCCCGGTAGTCTGGGTAACAAAGGGAGGGAGTGATCCCGCTCACGCCAACGTAAGTGTAGGCGACCAAACAGACAAGACGACTAGATTGGCTCCTTTGCTAGACGCTCAAATCCGCAAGAAAAGTTCATACGTCACGTTGGGAGAAACATTTAGGACAAACCGGAACGACATCAGGCCCTAGCTCGAAGTCAACTACAGCATCCTTCGTCAGATCAAGAGTTCGAGTGCAGGTGTCGCACAGATATGCGGACAGTTTGTGGTCTCCAATTTCGAGAAATATGCGGACGCTTTGAGGAATCTGCTCTTCACGCCACACGGCTGTAGAGATGTGTCGGCAGGCGAGAGCGCCTCCTATGCCGCCGTGACGGGGACACATCACCTTACCCATGCGGCGATGTTAAACCTCCGAGCCGCGGCCAAGTTCCGGTCGGATTACCGGCTACGGTGACCCAAGGTGATCTTTCTCACACCCACTGGGACTTCTGTGGCAAGCGACTTAATTATCGGGCGAACTCGCGTCCTTGGGCAAAGCCGGTCAGTCAGCACTCCCATTGTTCTACTGGAACGACATCATTAGAGCCAGGTGTCCGCTGGTTCGTTCCGGAGTTGGGGTTCGGGAGCTTTTCCGCACGCTGGGAAGCTTTGCCTTTCAAAGTCAGAGCCTTTCCCCGAAACGTGAAGACTGAATCTCTCAGGGACGCGGATTCGTCGCAGCCGAGCGGGCGTCGTTGAGGGCGGCGAGGAGCGTTTCGATGTGGCGGGGCTCGGTGCGGAAGCTGGTGATGCAGGCGCGGAGGGCGGGTTGTTTCTCTCGGCCGACCTGGATGGTGGAGATCCAGGCCTGGCCGGATTCGATGACGGCGTTGGCGACGCGCTGGCAGTGGGCGAGGTCCCAGGCTGCGTTCGCGTCGGTGAAGCAGACGAGGGGGAGCGGGGTATCGTTGACAATTTTCCAGCCGCGTTCGGCGAGTTGTGTGCGGAGCAGATTGCCCATTGCTGTCTGGTGGCGGATGGTGGCGGCGTAGCCTTCCCAGCCGGCGACGGCGAGGGAGAGGAAGAGCTTGAGTCCGGTAAAGCGCCGGGACCACTGCAGGGAGTGCGAGAAGGGGTCGACGGCCTGGAGGCGTTCGCCCTCTTTGGGCATGTAGGCGGTGAGCGTGCCGAAGGTGCGGCTCAGGACATCGGGATGGCGGGTGAGGTAGATGCCGGCGCCCATGGAGACGGAGAGAAATTTGTGCGCGTCGAAGGTGACGGAGTCGGCGTGCTCGGTTCCGTTGAGGAGGGGGCGCAGTTCGGGAACGAGGGCGGCGGCTCCGCCCCAGGCGGCATCGACGTGGAACCAGAGATTGTGTTGGCGCGCGATGGGAAGGATGTCGGAGATGGGATCGATGGCGCCGGCTCCGGTGGTGCCAGCGGTGGCGATTGCGAGGAAGGGCGCGAGGCCCTGAGCGCGATCCTGCTCGATGGCGGCGCGGAGAGCGTCCGGACGCATGCGGAGGGCGGAGTCGACTTCGATCTCGCGGAGAGAATCGGCGCCGAGGCCGGAGGCTTTGGCGGCTTTCAGGAAGGAGTGGTGGCCTTCGGCGGAGACGTAGAAGACGGGCTGCTGGTGGAGGGAGCGAAGGCCCGCGCCGGCGAGCTGCGGCCAGCGATGAAAGAGCGCGGTGAGCAGCGCGGTGTGATTGGCTTCGGCGCCGCCGCTGGTGAAGACGCCGTCGGCCTGATCGCGGGGGATGCCGAATTTTTCCGCCAGAGAGCGGATGAGGTGCAGTTCCATCTCGGAGGCGAGAGGCGAGTGGCTCCACGCGGCGAGTTGTGGGTTGAGCGCGGCGACCAGCGCATCGGCGGCGATGCTCATGGTGGTGGAAGCGGGATTGAAGAGGCCGTAGTAGTTCGGGTGGGGCGTGTGGACCTGGTAGCGGGTGAGCTGGGCGACGATGGAGCGCAGGGTTTCCGCGGGCGGGAGGGGATGGTCGAAGGTGAAGGACTCGGCGAAGGCACGGATGGCGGGAGCATCGAGGGTGGGCGAGACGGGGAGCTCGTCGACAGTCTGAAGGTAGCGCTCGATTTCGGAGACGAGAGTGGCCCAGAGCGAGGCACGGGTGGGCTCGTCGAGGAGGAGGGGGTCGATTGGGGTGGACAGGCTCATGCGCATTCCGGGGACAGGGGACTCCGCAACCAGAATACGAAAATCGAACCGCAGAGGGTCATGAAGTGCGAGTTCCAGCCGATGCGGACAATACAGGTGCGACCCCTGATCGGGGTCCATCGAGGAGTGTGACCGTTCGCCATGATGACGATCCTGAGGAATCTGAGACTTTCACGGAAGTTTGCGCTGATGTTTGGACTGATTGGGGCGATGTGCCTTTTTGAAGGTGCGGCGGCGTTGGCCGGACTGTTTCGCATCGACACACTGACGCAGGACCTGACGAAGCACACGGTGGTCGCCTCGCAGGCGCTGACGGGGATGCGCGGACAGATGCAGACGGCCCGGCGTGTGGAGCTGGCATCGCTGTTGTGCCGGGATGCGGGATGCGAGACGAAGTATCCGCCGATGCGCGCGACGGCACTGGAAAAGTACGCAGCGGCGAGGGCATCGTTCGAGGCGGTGACGACGGACGCGCAGGAACTCGCGCAGTTCCGGGCGATGACGAGCGCTTTCGATGCGTACCAGACCAAGAGCACCGCGATCGTGCGGGCGTTCGTGGATGGGAATGAAAAAGACGACGGAACGATCGCGCGGCAGGAGCAGGACCTGCTGGGGGATTTCAATGGCGCGCTGAATACAGCGATCGCGATGACGGAGCACTACGAGGAGCTATCCCGGCGCGACGGGCAGCAGCTGGAAGCGGCGAACCGGTTGGTGCGGTGGCTGGAAGCAGGGATCGGGCTGCTGGTGACGGTGTTGTGTATTGGGGTCGGGCTGCTGCTGACGCGGCTGATTGCTCCGCCGATCGAGCAGGCGACAGCGGCGCTGGAGGAAGTCGCGAAAAAGAACCTGATGGTGAAGGTGGAGGCGCGGAGCACGGACGAGGTGGGACGGTTGTGCGGGGCGCTGAACACGAGCGTGGCGGCGATGCGGTCGGTGATCGAGTCGGTGGAGCAGAGCGCGGGCACGTTGTCAGCGGCGGCGGAGGAGCTGAGCGTGCAGTCGGTACACAGCCAGGACAACACCGAATCGCAGACGATGCAGACGAACCAGATCGCGGCGGCGGCGCAGGAGATGACGGTGACGATCGGGGAGATCAGCCAGAACGCGGAGGCGGCGGCCAGGGCGAGCCGGGAGTCGGCGGAGAAGGCCGATGCGGGCGGGCAGGTGATGCAGGCGGCAGCCACGACGATGGAGAAGATCGCGACGGCGACCTCGGGAGCGGCGGAGAAGATGCATTCGCTGGCGCAGCGGTCGAAGGAGATCGGCAAAGTGGTGGGGGTGATTCAGGAGATCAGCGAACAGACGAACCTGCTGGCGCTGAACGCGGCGATTGAGGCGGCGCGGGCCGGAGAACACGGGCGCGGATTTGCGGTGGTGGCGGGCGAGGTGAGGCGGCTGGCGGAACGCACGAACACGGCAACGCAGGAGATCGACGCGACGATCCGCACGATCCAGGAGGAGACGCGGGCAACGCTGGAAACGATGGAGCAGAGCCGGCAGGCGGTGGACGACGGGCGGTCGGAGACAACGCGGGCGCACGCGAGCCTGGATGGAATCATCACTGCCTCGCGGAATGTGGAGCAGATGATCCAGATGATCGCGACGGCGGCGACCGAACAGACGGCGGCGTCGGGAGAGATTTCGGAATCGGCGAGCAACATTTCCAAACTGGCGGAGGAGAACGCGCGTGCGGCGGCGGAAGCGGCGGGCGCCAGCACGAATCTGTCGCATCTGGCGAGCGATCTGGACGGGATCATCCACGGGTTCCGGATCGGCGATGGGAAGGCGGGCGGAGAGCGCATGGAGATGAACTTCGACGAGGCGGTGCAGGTACACGCGAAGTGGAAGTCGAAGCTGACCGCGTACATTGCGAAGCCGGACCGGAGCCTGAAAGCGGAGGAGACGGCGCAGGACAATCGATGCGAACTGGGCAAGTGGCTGCACGGGAAGGGGCAGCGGTTTGGGAATTTGCCGGAGTTTGCGCAGCTGGTGCGGGATCATGCGCATTTCCACGCGACCGCGGGGGAGATTATTCGCCAGGCCGATGCGGGACGGATGGCGCAGCAGGACGTGGCACTGGAAGGCCGGAGCGACTATGCGCGGGTATCGAGGGCGGTGGTGGCATCGCTGATGAAGATGAAGGCCACGCTGGCGACTTAAGGATCAGCCGGTTTCGGAGAGCCACTTGGGCGCGCGGTTTTCGGAGCCGGTGAGGATCACTTTGGGCTGGATGGGTACATCCGACAGCTCGAAGCCCATGACGATGATCTGCTCGCCGCGGCGGATGAGGTGGGCGGCAGCGCCGTTGATCTGAATGGCGCCGGAGTTGCGTTCGCCGGCGATGGTGTAGGTTTCCAGACGAGCGCCTGAGGTATTGCTGACGACGAGAACTTTTTCGCCGACTTCGAGGCCGACCGCTTCCATGAGAGCGACATCGATGGTGATGCTGCCGATGTAGTCGATGTTGGCTTCGGTGACCGTGGCATTGTGAATCTTGGAGCGGAGAAACCAGCGCACAACTTCCCTTCCCGCCTGCCGCTCCGTCGCGCGGATGCAGCGGCTTCCACTTCTTATGGTATGCGCCGGACACGGGCTCTGCCGAGGGGGTGAGAGGGAGCAGACCTTCAGGAAGAATTCAGGAAGGCTCGGGTAGAGTTCAGGGGGCGCGGAATTGCGATTTTCCGCGAACGCGAATGCGTGCGAGGAGGATGACGATGCGTGTTTATCGAATGGCGATCGTGGCGATGTGTGTGGCTTTTGCGGGGCTGGCGCCGCTCGGAGCGCAGACACAGTGGCAGGTGACGAAGACGTTTCCTGTTGGCGGCGAAGGCGGCTGGGATTACGTGACGGTGGACGCGGCGAATCACCGCTTTTTTGTAACGCGCTCGACGCACACCCAGGCAATCGATGAAGAGACCGGCAAGGTGCTGGCGGACATTCCGGGGCAGGTGCGGTCGCACGGGGTGGCACTGGCGCCGAAGCTGGGGCGCGGGTTCATCACGGATGGAGGAGGGAGCGGCGCGATTCTGGTTTTCGATCTAAAGAGCTATGAGGTGTTGGGGAAGATTGCGACGATGCCGGACTCGGACGGGATCATCTACGATGCGAGCACAAATCTGGTGCTGGCGGTATCGGGAGACGGCAACGCTCTGATGGCCTTCAAGCCGGATATCGATCCGAAGGGCGGCAAGATGGATGCGCCGATCGAGCTGGGCGGAGCGCCGGAGTTTCTGGCAGTGGATGGGAGCGGGAAGGCGTACATCAATCTGGAGGACAAGGACGTGGTGGCGGTGGTGGATCTGCACACGCGGAAGGTGGTGGCGCGGTGGCCGGTGGCGCCGGGCGGACATCCGGTGGGGATGGCGATTGACGCGAAGGCGCACCGTTTGTTTATCGGCTGCCGCAATCCGCAGAAGATGATCGTGATGAGCACGGAGGACGGGAAAGTGGTGGCGGACTTGCCGATCGGGGCAGGCGTGGACGCGACGCGGGTGTTCGGGCATCAGGCGTTCGCGAGCTGCCGCGACGGATCGCTGACGGTGATCGGAGAGAAGGCGGGAAAGTTCGATGTAGAGGAGACGGTGAAGACGGCCGATGGAGCGCGGACGATGGGGCTGGATCCGATGACGCATCAGATTTTTCTGCCGACCGCGGAGATGATGCCGGCGGAGAACGGCAAGCGGCCACAGCCGAAGGCGGGGACGTTCAGGATTATTGTTGTGGGAGAGCGGTAGGCGCAGGCGCGCGCGAAAAATCAACGAGGCTGCCAACCGAAATCTGACAGAGGCAGCCTCGTTGTCCGAGGAGAGTTGCTGTGTGAGAAGCCCGCCGGGACCCCTCACGATGGGTAAGGACCCTGAGTTGGGAACGAAAGTTGCGGGGCGCGTCAAAATTTCGATTCTTTCGTTGCTATTGGGGTTCGGCTGACCCTTTGGCCGCAGGCGGAGACGCCGAAGTGCTATTTAGTTCGGGGCCACTGCAATGGAGACTGGCGTCGTGCCTGGCAGGGTTATCGCCGGGCGGATGAAAGCCCTATGCGCGATGCTCTGATCGTGGTTCTGTTTATAGCTATGGTTCTGACCCCGGCCGTAATTGCGGCGCGGAGCGGACGGGACCTGTATCGGGACGAGTAGTTTCGCCGCCGGGGTCACCGGATGATTGCGCTCCGGTAACGGCTGCGTTGGCTCCTTCTGATCGCCTTTGTGCACCTGTTCCACTACACTTGGGTTAGCTCAGTGAGGCAAAGACCATGCTG
>CAVPCB010000105.1:0-41629 GCA_963702285.1 uncultured Acidobacteriaceae bacterium
GGGTGACGCCGCCGAGCTGAAGGGTGCGGGCGAGGGGCTTGAAGCCGAAGGTTTTGCTTTCGGCGGCCATGGGGTTCACGAGCTGGTTGAGGACGGCGGCGATGAGCATGGGCTTAGGGTGAGATTCAGAAGCGGTAGATGCCATCGCTGGTGGAGTTCGGTGCCCTGATAGCCGGGGAAGGCGAAGACGCGCTTCTCGTTGCCGGGGGCCATCCACCACTCCTCGATGGAACCGGTGCCGGTGGGGGTGCCTTTGAAGTCGTAGAGCTGGACGGAGAGCTTGGCGTGCCAGGGCTTGAGGCCGGCGACGGTGGGGGTAGCGGCCTCAGCGGCTTTTTTGACGTGGTCCTGGAGGTCGGCGGCGTTGTCGGCGGCGATAGCGAGGGGTGTGAGAGCGAGCAGGACGGCGAGAACGAGTCGGGAGCGAACGAACACAGAGGCCTCCGGAATGCGGCGACAGGATATCACCGGAAAGGCGGCGTTCGGTCTTGACGAAAAGCCGTGACCTCGCTTAGGTTCGGATCATGAGGCTTTGCCGCTCGATTCTGTGCGCCTGTCGATGCTGTTGCGGTTGTGCGCGCGGTTGCGGCGGAGCCGGCCTCGGATTCTGATCGAAGTTTTTCGGGATCAAGAGCCATATCACCCGCGCCAGCACTTTGCAGCGCGGGTTTTGTGTTTTTGGCTCTTCCCTTCTCTCACTAAAACGCCATTCGGGATGATTTCGAGACTCTCCAGGTCGTGCCGCATTGTCTCCGCTGCCAGGCGGGGCGTTTCAGTCGTGTGCTGCGCGGCGTGGGCGGCGCGGCTGGGTTGTTGTTGGCGCTGACGATTGTCTGATCGTGTTCGGGCTGTTCCTGACAAGCAGGACTTCGGCCTGGAAGAGCCAACAACAAGCCATTTCACTTTCGAGGAGATTCCAGCGATGCGGAATACGAGAGCTGTAGCTGCCATTCTGTCGGTTGTATTGATTGCGGGAGTTGCCGGCGCAGGGGCGCAGGTGGTGGGCGCGACGCTGGGCGGGAGGGTCAGGACAAAACCGGCGCGAGCCTGCCGGATTCGAGCGTGACCGTGCGCAACGATGAGACGGGCACGCAGCGCGCGCTGAGGTCGGGGCCGGATGGGCGATTCTCCGCGCCGTCGCTGCCGGTGGGGGCGTATTCGATCACGGTGGCGCACGGGGGGTTTGCGACCCAGGAACAGCATGGGATTTCTCTGGCAGTGGGGCAGACGCTGGACCTGACGGTGACGCTGGAGCTGGGCGCGGTGCAGCAAGAGGTGATGGTGAACGCGCAGGGTCCCACGGTGAACACGTCGACGCAGGAAGTTTCGGGGCTGGTGGACGAGCGCCAGGTGAAGGAACTGCCGCTCAACGGCCGGAGTTTCGATGGGCTGCTGACGCTGAATCCGGCGACGGTGAACTACACGGCGGAGCGGTCGGGGAGTGTGGGGACATCGAACTCGTCGGTGGGAAACATGTTCGGAGTGAGCGGGCGGCGGCCGCAGGACAATTTGTTTCTGCTGAACGGAATCGAGTACACGGGCGCGTCGCTGATCAACGTGACTCCGGGCGGAACGAGCGGGCAGCTGCTGGGCGTGGACGCGGTGCGGGAATTCAACGTGGTGACGGATACCTATGGCGCGAGCTACGGAAAGCGGGACGGCGCGCAGGTAATATTGTAACCATGTCCGGCACAAATGCAGTGCATGGTGCGGGGTTCGAGTTTCTGCGGAACAGCGCGCTCGATGCGCGGAACTATTTCGATCGCGGAGGCATTCCGGAGTTTCAGCGGAACCAGTTCGGCGGATCGCTGGGCGGGCCGCTGCGGAAGGACAGGCTGTTTCTGTTCGGGAACTACGAAGGGTTTCGGCAGAACTGGGGGCTGAGCGCGGTGACGCTGGTGCCGGACGACGAGGCGCGGCGGGGATATCTTCCGGATGCGTCGGGCACAGAACAATATGCAGGCGTGAATGCCGCGGTGGCTCCGCTGCTGGCGTTGTGGCCGGCGGCGAACGGGCCGGAGCTGGGGAGCGGAATTGCGGAGGCGTTCAGCCATCCGGAGCAGCACATCCGCGAGGATTTCGGGACGACGCGGTTCGACGCGAATCTGACCTCACGGGATCTGCTGTTTGCTGTGTACACGGTGGACGACAGCGCGGCGGATACGCCGACGCAGAATCCGCTGAGCCGGATCGACGAGAGGCTGCGGGAGCAGGTGGCGAGCGTGCAGGAGCAGCACACGTTCAGCGCGCGCCTGCTAAACACGGCGCGGTTTGGGTATTCGCGGGCGAGCTATGTCTTCAACGGCTATTCGCCGGTTGCTGTGCCGGGATGGGTGACGGGCAAGCCAGTGGGTGCGATTGTGATCAGCGGAAGCACGGCGTCGAACGGGTCGTCGCAGATTACGCAGGCGGGAACGAACGTGGGCAGCAACAATGTAACGGCGCGGAACCTGTTCACGGGTGACGATCACATCTACTACTCGCGGGGGAATCATCACGCTGGAAGCGGGCGGGTGGGTGCAGCGGATCCAGTCGAACGATTTGCTGGCGCAGAACCAGTACGGGCAGGCTTCGTTCAGCACGCTGAAGACGTTTTTGCAGGGGACGGTGGCGACGTTCACGGTGGTGCCGTCGCCGACGGAGCTGGGGTGGCGATCGCTGGAGGGTGCGGCGTTCGTGGAGGACACATGGAGGGTGAGGCCGCGACTGGAGCTGCGCGCGGGGTTCCGGTCCGAGTCGACGGATGGCTGGAATGAGGCGCAGGGACGGGCATCGAACTACGCTCTTATGGATGGCGTGCTGCAGACCGATCCGGTGATTGGGAGCGCGGCGCTGGGGAAGAATCGGGCGAAGTTTTTGCTGAATCCGCGGGTGGGGTTTGCGTGGGATGTGCGCGGGAACGGGAAGACGGCGGTGCGCGGGGGATTCGGGATGTATCACGGGCTGCTGGACACGTTGGATTACCGGCTGGATCAGACGGCGCCGTTTAACACGGCGGAGTCGATCAAGAATATTGCGGTGGCGAATCTGCACATCACGCCGGGAACGCCGCCGCCGGCGGGGGCGCTGGTGTCGCCAAGCAATGTGCAGCCGGACATCGCGACGCCGACGGTGCTGACGTGGAGCCTGCGTTTGGAGCAGCAGGTGGCGCCGCACACGTCGCTGACGGCGGGGTATGTGGGCTCGCACAGCTATCATCAGATTCTTTCCGAGGACATGAACGAGCCGGTGCCGCAGTATCTGGCGGATGGATCGGCGTTCTATCCGGCGGGATCGAAGAATGCGAATCCGCAGCTGGCGAATTCGACGTCGTGGGTGTCACAGGGCGTGGGGCTGTACAACGCGCTGCAGGCGGATGTGCGGCACGATCTGGCGCACGGGTTTCAGGTGCGTGGTGACTATACGTGGTCGAAGAATCTCGATGACGGGTCAGCGTGGAACACCAGCGTGAGCGGGAACACGCCGGCGTTTGTGGAATTTCCGCTGCGGCCGAAGCTGGACTGGGGACCGGGAGCAACCGATGTTCGGCACGTGGCTTCGATCAATGGATCGTGGGAGCTGCCGTTCGGGCATGGACGCGCGTGGTTTGCGAATGTGCAGGGGCCGGCGCGGATCGCGACAGAGGGATGGTCGGTGAGCTCGATTGTGACGCTGCAGTCGGGGTTCCCGTTTTCTCCGCAGCTGGGGTATAACCCGACGGGCAACGGGGACACGCGCAATCCGGTGCGGCCGAACTGGAATCCGGCATTTCATGGGAAGTCTGTATCCGGGGACGGCGAGCGAGTATTTCAATCCGAATGCGTTTCTGCCGCCGGCAACGGGCACGTACGGGAATGTGCGGCGCGATTCGCTCAGCGGGCCGGGGCTGAAGGAGCTGGATTTTTCGGCGGCGAAGAACACGGCGCTGACGGAGCGGGTCCACCTGCAGTTTCGGGCGGAGTTCTTCAATCTGCTGAACCACACGAATCTGCTGACGCCGAATGAGGTGGTGTACACGTCGGCCACATCGGGGATTTCTCCGACGGCGGGCGTGGTGACGGCGACGTCGACGACGTCGCGGCAGATTCAGTTTGGGGCGAAGGTGTTGTTCTGAGGCGAGCGGTCAGCGGTTAGCGGTTAGCGGTTAGCGGTTAGCGGTTAGCGGTTAGCGGTCTGCGGTTAGCGGTTAGCGGTATAGCGGTCAGCGGTAAGCAGTTAGCGGTTAGCGGTTAGCGGTTAGCGGTCAGCGGTTAGCGGTCAGCGGTTTGCGGTTTGCGGTCAGCGGTCAGGAAGGTCCTCGAAACTCATCCCTCAGCGGCTAAAGCCCCACTCACTTTGCAGAGGTTGCGGTCCGGCTGAAGCCAGACCCCTTCAAAGATTCGGGTTTTTCCGCAAAGCTGTGAAGCCGTGCCCCTTCAAAGCCGAGACTCAATCAGAGATTCCTAACCGGGACGCTTCAGTGGGTCGCCGCCGGTAAAGACAAAGAGGGGAACCTGGTTAGGAGAGGGGCCGGCAGTTGGCGTGTTAGAGCATCGGTGCGAATTCAGGCGGTGACGGCGGCGGATTTGCCGGCTGAGGCGGGGAGCTGCTTATCCTGGAGGAGCTCGATGATTTTGCGGTAGATGCGATCGCGGACGGCGAAGCGGTTGGCGGCGCTGGAGACGTAGCGAACCTGGATTTCGATGCCGGAGGGGGAGGGGCGCAGCATGAGAACGGGTGCGGCGGTGAAGCGTCCGAGCGCGCGGCTGTGGATGGTGGCGTTCCACTCCGATTCGGCGATGCCGGCGCTTTCGGCGGTTTCATCGCGGACCAGCTTTTCAATGGCGGCAGAGAGGGTGTAGAAGTCGCGGCCGGCGGGGACGGTGACGGTCATCTCGTCCCAGAGCCACTGGCCGCGGCTGGAGAAATTGAAGTACTGGCCGCGGATGGCGAAGCTGTTGAGGAAGGAGACGCGGCGGCCGGTGAGCTGGCCCTGGGCGGCGAGGCTGCTGGTTTCAAGCAGGGTGGTGGTCATGAGGCCGATGTCGATGACTTCGCCGGAGACGCCGTTGATCTCGACGATGTCGCCGACGCGGATGCCGTTTTTGCCGATGAGCATGAACCAGCCGACGAAGGCGATGACGTAATCCTGCAGGGAGATGGTGAGGGCGGCGGTGGCGAGGCCGATGAACGTGGCGGTCTGCTGGGGCGGGCCGAAGAGGACGAGGGCGATGAGGAGAACGCCGAGGACCTGCACGCCGACTTCGAAGATGGTGCGAAGGATCTGGGTTTGGCGGTGGTCGAAGAGGGACGGCCGAGGAGGCGGCGGAGGAGGCCGTCACCGAGGATCATGGCGATGACGATGGCGAGGATGAGTCCGAAGGAGCGCAGGATGAGATGGAGAAGAAGGCTGTGCTGGAGGAGCACCTGATCGTCCCATTTGTCGTAGACGTCGGCCAGCTGCTGGGTGGTCTGGATGCGGTCGTCGTCGATGGCGAGGATCTGCTGCTGGATGCGGCGGTTTTCTAACTGGGTGAGGCCGACGGGACTGCCGGAGCTGGGAGCGTGGAGGGAGGCGTCGACAGCAGTGCGTTCGGCGGTGATGGTGGGGATGTCGCTTTGGGCCTGGGCCAGGGCCTGCTCGATGGAGGCATAGCGGCTGCGCTGATCGAACCAGGCTTTGAGGCGGGCGCCAAGGGTGCCGTGGCTCCTGACCGAGACGACGGCGACCTGGGCATTGTTCTTCTGGGTGTCGTAGTCGTGCATGGAGGCCTGGTGGATGGCGAGCTCCTGCTGGATGCGGACGCTGCGGTCGCCGGTGGCGCGCTGGAAATCGAGTTGGGCGTCGGCGAGCTCGTCGGAGTCGAGATCGAGCTGGGCCTGGGCGACCTGGAGGACATCGGGATCGAAGGCATCTTTGCCGCCGGCCTGGGCTTTGATCTGATCGACAGCGGCACGATCCTGGGTGATTTCCTGCTGCAGCTGGGCGACGCGCTGGGAAACAGCGAGGGCCTCGCCGGTGAGGGTGCGGCGGCGAGTCTGGAGGTCGGCCTGGCGGAGAGCGGAGGCGAAGGCCTGGTCGACTTCGTGGTCGGCGAGATGCTCGGCCTGGCGGGCGTACTCGTGTTCTTCAGCGGTGACGGCGAGGGCGGCGAGAGTCTGGGCGGTCTGCCAGGGACCGATGTCGACGAGGGTTTGGCGGGCGGCTCCGCGCTGGGCACGGAGAAAGGCGAGGGCGGAGCGGGCGCCACGGGTGAGCCAGCCGAGGATGAGGCAGAGGGCCAGCAGGGCGAGGAGAACAGAGAGGACGATGAGCCGGACTTTGCCGAAGATGCGCGTGTGGGACGTGCTGCCCGCAGCGGGTGGGGATGTCGCGCATGGGATTTTTATTGTAGCTGGGGGAAAGAAGAAGAGGGTGAATGCAGCGGGCGGGAGGCTGAGATTCCCGGTGCTGGTGGTTACGGAGCTCCGTCGGCTCTATGGGGTCGCCGGAGGAAATTGCAATGGTTATCAAGCCGTGCGCAGGGTGCGGCGTTCGATGCGTTTTTCGTATTGCTCGCCCTGAAGGATGCGCTGGACGTAGATGCCGGGCGTGACGATGAGGTCGGGGTCGAGGGTGCCGGTGTCGACCAACTCCTCGACTTCGGCGATGGTGATGCGGGCGGCGGTAGCCATCATCGGGTTGAAGTTGCGGGCGGTCTTTCTATAGATAAGGTTGCCGGCGCGATCGCCTTTCCAGGCTTTGACGAGGGCGAAGTCGGCGCGGAGCCAGGATTCGAGGAGGTAAGGGCGGCCGTCGAAGGTGCGGGTTTCTTTGCCTTCGGCGACGAGCGTGCCGGCTCCGGCGGGGGTGAAGAAGGCGGGGATTCCGGCGCCACCGGCGCGGATGCGTTCGGCGAGCGTGCCCTGGGGGGTGAGGCGGAGGTCGAGCTCGCCCTTGATGACTTTGTCTTCGAGGAGCTTATTTTCGCCGACGTAGGAGCCGGTGTGGGAGGCGATCATGCCGGCTTCGAGCATGAGGCCCATGCCGAAGCCGTCGACGCCCATGTTGTTGGAGATGGTGTGAAGGCCGGTGAGGCCGCGGCGGCGGTTCTCCTCGACGAGGGCGTGGATGAGGTTTTCGGGGATGCCGCAGAGGCCGAATCCGCCGAGCATGAGGGTTGCGCCGGAGGGGATGTCGGCGACGGCGGCTTCGGCGGAGGGGACGACTTTGTTCACGTTGGCTCCGGATTGGGGGTGACGGAGAAGGATAGCGGGAGGGATGGGGGATGGGAAAGGGGGGAGGCGAGGGGTGGTGAGACGAGCCTCGCGAGCGAGCAGGGTGAGATGTGGGACGGAGCTGAGGAGCTGCGGTTTTGGACAGGGTGAGTTGAGACCTGTGGTTTTTTCCCGAAATGGCTCAGAATTTTCCGAAGGCGGTACTTTCGAGTTGCTTTACGGCAGGGAGGGCTTGAAGTTCGGGTGAACGAGGTATCCGCTGCTTGCTGTGGGGTGAACCTGGTTGCGGACTGTGACGGGGAGGCGGGCGGGAGTCTTTGTTTTTCCTGGAACGGGAACGGATGGGTACTTTCGGTTAAGTATCCGGTCGAATCCGGTTGAAAAGTGGGCCGGGAAGGATTCTTCTGCTTGCTGTGGGGTGAACCTGGTCGCGGACTGGGGCGGGGAGCGGGTTCCTTTGGTTTCCTGGAACGGAAACGGATGGGTACTTCCGGTTAAGTATCCGGTCGAATCCGGTTGAAAAGTTGGCCGGGAAGGATTCTCTGCTTGCTGTGGGGTGAACCTGGCCGCGGACTGTGGACGGGGAGGGGGGCGTCGGCCTGCGTTTTTTATTTTCCCGGAACGGACCGGGGTACTCCGGTTAGGTATCCGGTCGAATCCGGTTGAAAAGTGGGCGGAAGGATTCTTCTGCTTGCTGTGGGGTGAACCTGGCCGCGGACTGTGGACGGGGAGGCGGCGAGCGTCGGAACGGGAACGGATGGGTACTTCCGGTTAGGTATCCGGTCGAATCCGGTTGAAAAGTGGGCCGGGAAGGATTCTGCTGCTTGCTGTGGGTGAACCTGGTCGCGGACAACGGGAGGCGGGCTGGGCCTTTGTTTTCCTGGAACGGGAACCGGAGGGTACTTTCGGTTAGGTATCCGGTCGAATCCGGTTGAAAAGTGGGCCGGGAAGGATTCTTCTGCTTGCTTGGGGGAACCTGGCCGACTGTGGCGGGGAGGCGGGTGGAGTCTTGGTTTCCTGGAAGGAACCGGGGGGTACTTCCGGTTAGGTATCCGGTCGAATCCGGTTGAAAAGTGGGCCGGGAAGGATTCTTCTGCTTGCTGTGGGGTGAACCTGGCCGCGGACAACGGGGGGACACCGACGGACTGAGTTCCCAGTCGAGTTTCCCGGTCAGTTTCCCGGTCGAGTTTCCCGGTCGAGGCTTCGTCAGGCTTCCGGTCGAGGCTTCCGGCGCAGTTAACCGGCATCGAATCGCGGACGCGGACTCCAGCTGTGGCCTCTGTGGCAACCCCCGTTCAATAACGCCGGCGCATGGGCAAGCCTCGCGAGCTTATGGCGGCCGGAGGCTGGGGGTCCTCTCGGTTGAGGCAGACCAAGCCGGATTCGCCTCGATTTCGCAAGGATACAGTGACGAGCGCTCCTGTCCGGGCGCGGTGGGAGGCGGCGCGAGGCCGGGCCCGTCTCAGTGGCGGGGGGTGGTCTTCTGCGGTTTCAGGTTGCGCGGGGTCTGGGCCGGATGTTCACGCTGGTGGCGGGCGACGGCTTTGGCGATTTCCTGCGTGGTGAAGTGGGAGTGATGGTCGGATTGCAGGACGTCGGAGACTACCGGCGGTGTTGCGGCTTTGGGTGGGGCTACTGGCTGGTTCATACATCCTCCTTGTTCGGCGAGCCTTGTTCAGCGGATCGGGGCGGAGGCGCCTGCTCGAGGAGGTTGCCGGGGGACGGCGCGATCATTGGTGGGTCGCACTGCTGCCGGTAGGGCTACGGGGGACCAAGCGGGTAGCTGGCTCGGTTGGTCCTGGCGGACCGCGCGATACAACGTTGACAAGTTCATTCCAGGCGTTTGGAGCGGGGCTGGCGCGAGTTTGTGGAGAGCCGGGAGGCTGGGCGGACTCGCCGGTAAACGGCGCGCGGCCAGTGACGTGGCTGCTTCAGAATGGATGGTAGGCTGTTGGCATTCATTTTTGACGTCGCTGGATCCAACAGAAACCGAGTGACAGAGGATTCATGAACAGAGTTCGACGGTGGGGCGCGGTATGCCTGCTGGTGGCGGGTGCGATGAGCGGGATGGCACAGCAGGAGAATCTGCCGGCGGATCAGCTGGCGAAGGACTTCAAGGCTCCGGAACGGGCGAGCGATTTCGACAAGCGCGTGGCGATGATCCCCATGCGCGATGGAGTGAAGCTCTACACCGTGATCGTGGTGCCGGTGGGGGCGAAGGATGCGCCGATCCTGCTGACGCGCACCTGTTACAACGCGGCGGGACGGGCGGTGCGGTCGGAGAGCCCGCGCATGATCGAGGCGCTGCCGCTGAGCGATGAGGTGTTCGTCGAGGCGGGGTACATTCGCGTGTATCAGGATGTGCGCGGGAAGTATGGGTCGGAGGGGCCGTATCTGATGACACCGCCGCCGGTGAAGTCGGGGTACAACCCGAGCGGGCGCCGATGACACGACCGATGCGTACGACACGATCGACTGGCTGGTGAAGAATGTGCCGGAGTCGAATGGGCGCGTGGGGATGATCGGGTCGAGCTACGAGGGGTTCACGGTGGTGATGGCGCTGCTCGATCCGCATCCCGCGCTGAAGGTGGCGGCGCCGGAGAGCCCGATGGTGGATGGGTGGATGGGCGACGACTGGTTCCACTACGGGGCGTTCCGCGAGCCGAATATCGATTACGTGCTGGGGCAGACGTCGAAGCGGGGTGAGGGAGTGCGGGTGCCGCATGTGCATCGCGACGACTACACGAATTATCTGGAGGCGGGATCGGCGGATGGGTTCGCGCAGTCGGAGGGGCTGAGCCAGACGCCGTTCTGGAAGGTGATGGTGGATCATCCTGCGTATGACGGGTACTGGCAGAGCCAGGCGCTGGACAAGCTGATGGCGGCGCACGGGCTGACGGTTCCGACGATGTGGGAGCAGGGCGAGTGGGACCAGGAAGACATGTGGGGAGCGATCCACAGCTATCGCGCGCTGAAGGCGAAGGGCACGGCGGCTCCGGAGAGCTATTTGGTGATGGGGCCGTGGTTCCATAGCCAGGTGAATCGGGAGGGGCGGGCGCTGGGGCCGCTGGTGTGGGCGACGGATACGACGGCGTGGTGGCGGAAGGAAGTGCTGCTGCCGTTCTTCAATCAGTATCTGAAGCCGGGTTCGGCGAAGGCAGATACGCCGCCGGTGCTGATCTATGACACGGGCGCGGATCGGTGGGACCGGCCGGCGGTGTTCCCGGTGGTTTGCGAGAAGGGATGTCCGGAGGTGTCGCGGCCGCTGTATCTGAAGGCGGATGGAAAGCTGGGGTTCGATGCGCCGAGGGCGGAGGACGCGAAGTTCGACGAGTATGTCTCGGATCCGGCGAAGCCAGTTCCCTACCGGCCGCGGCCGGTGGATGAAGCGGACGGGATGGGATGGCGAACGTGGCTGGTGACGGATCAGCGCTTCGTGGATGGGCGGCCGGATGTGCTGACGTGGGAGAGCGAGCCGCTGACGAAACCGATGAAGCTGGCTGGGGAGCCGATGGTGCATCTGATGGCGTCGACGAGCGGAACGGATTCGGACTGGGTGGTGAAGCTGATCGATGTGGAGCCGGACACGATTCCGTCAACAGCAATGAGCGGATACGAGCTGCCGCTGGCGACGGATATTTTCCGCGGACGGTACCGGACGAGCTTCGAACATCCGCAGGCGATTGAGGCGAACAAGCCGCTGGAGTACACGTTTGGCGCTGCCGATGGTGGAGCACACGTTCCAGGCGGGACACCGGATCATGGTGCAGGTGCAGTCGACGTTGTTTCCGCTGTACGACCGCAATCCGCAGAAGTTTGTGCCGAATATTTTTCTGGCGCAGCCGGGGGATTTTGAGAAAGCGACGCAGCGGATCTGGCACACGCCGGGGGAGGCGAGCTTTATCAGCTTGCCGGTGGAGTGAGGGAGGCAGCGGTTAGCGGTTAGCGGTTAGCGGTTAGGTCTCTTAGCGCATTGCGTGCAGAAGCTTCAGGAAGCGGGCGAAGGCTTGTTCGCGGGCGGTTTTGTTCGCGGGGTTGGTATTGGTGGGGTCTTCGCCGGCGCGCATGAAACCGTGGCCCGCTCCGTCGTAGGTGACGGGCTCGTAGACTTTGCCGGCGGCCTTCATGGCTTCGGTGGTCGCGGGGATGGTGGCGCCGATGCGGGCGTCATTGCCAGCGTAAAAACCGTAGACAGGCGCGGTGATGGGCGTGACATCCGCCGGGCCGGAGCCGTAGAAGACGAAGGCGGCGCTGAGGTCCTTACGGTGGGCGGCGAAGGCGAAGGATTTGGTGCCGCCCCAGCAGAATCCTGCGACAGCGATTTTGCCGTTGGCGGCGGGAAGTTTCTTGCCGTAGTCGGCGGCGGCATCGAGGTCGGCGAGAACGACGGCGGGATCGAGCGCGGAGACGGCTTTGACGCGGTCGTCCTGACGTGGCGAAGGCATCGGAGCCACCGCCGTTGGGGCCGAATCCGCTGAGGAGATCGGGCTCGACGACGATGAAGCCTTCGGCAGCGACTTCGTCGGCCATCTCTTTGGCCCAGTCACTTTAGCCGAAGATCTCATGGATCATGACGACGACGGGAACTTTGTCTTTGACCTCGGGGTAGACGACGAGGGCCTGGACGGCGCGGTTGTCGTGGTGGAGGGTGACGTATTCGCGATGGCGCGGGGAGGAGTCGAGGCGGGCTTTGGCCCAGTCCTGCGCGGCGGCTGTGACGGAGAGAAGCGTCAGAGGCAGGAGCGACGCGAGCGCGAGAGAGGGGGCGTGCGGGAGGCGGGATTTCATGCGCAGCAGTGTAGCTGACGGAGGGTACGGGGTGCAGGGCAGGAAGGCGGGTTTGGTTTTGAGACGGTAGTTTTTCAAAATGGGACGGAACAGTACTTTGGGGTGAGGCGGGGGACGAATTGCATTGAAGGTCGGGTGTTCAAAGGAGTCTTCTGCTTGCTGTGGGGTGAACCTGGCCGCCGCCAGAGACGGTAGTTTTTCGAATGGCACGGAACAGTACTTTGGGGTGAGGCTGGGAACGAATTTCATTGAAGCTCGGGTGTTCAAAGGAGTCTTCTGCTTGCTGTGGGGTGAACCTGGCCGCCGCCAGAGACGGTAGTTTTTCGAAATGGCACGGAACAGTACTTTGGGGTGAGGCTGGGGAACGAATTTCATTGAAGCTCGGATGTTCAAAGGAGTCTTCTACTTGCTGTGGGGTGAACCTTGGCCGCCCGCTGGTTTTTTGGCGGGTGGGGGTCGGGGGTTCGGGTTTGGGGGTTCGGGTTTGTGGTTCGGGTTTGGTGGTTCGGGTTTGGGGGTTCGGGTTTGGGGGTTCGGGTTTGGGGGTTTGGGTTTGGGGTTTTGGGTTTGGGGTTTTGGGTTTGGTTTTGGGTTTGGCGGTTGGGGTTTCAGGAGGTTGGGGTTCGGGGTTGGGGTTGGGTTCCGGGCTCGGGTTCCGGGGTAGGGGTCCGGCCAGGCCCGATTGACATGGGAACAAGCCAAGGCCTCGGGTATCTTGGTTTTGCGATGGATCCCGGAAAGCGAATGGTTACGCAGATGCCTCTGAAGGGATTGTGGCGGGCTACCGGGCCCGTCACCGGTTCGCGTCTTCGGGCGCTGAATGGGAGCGATATCTGCGGCTTTGCTCAGGACGGACGACAGGCCCAGTTTGTCGTTGCTGACGTTGGCCATCTGCTGAGATGGATCGACGGTCAGGACTGTTTTGACTTTTGGAAGGGCGAGGTGAAATGCCACCTTGCTGAGCCCGATTCGCGAAAGGAATTGGACAAGTTCCCGGGAGCGTATTGCCATACGGCATCCCTATGGGAAAGTGAGGAGTCCAGCACTCCGTGAGCGTTACGTGAACCGCAGGCTCGATCAAGGTTGCGGAGCATGATTTTTGCACCGGAGGCCTACGCCCGACTTTGCTCTATCGATGGTCTCTCTACTGGCAGAAGTTTTGACGAGCGCCCGGGATTCTGGGTGACAAAAGGGAGCGGAGTGATCCCGCTCAGCGCCAACGTAAGTGTAGGCGACTAAACAGACAAGACGACTAGATTGGCTCCTTTGCTAAGACGCTCAAATCCGCAAGAAGAAGTTCATACGTCACGTTGGGAGAAACATTTCAGGACAGAACCGGAACGACATCAGGCCCTAGCTCGAAGTCAACTACAGCATCCTTCGTCAGATCAAGAGTTCGAGTGCAGGTGTCGCACAGATATGCGGGCAGTTTGTGGTCTCCAATTTCGAGAAATATGCGGACGCTTTGAGGAATCTGCTCTTCACGCCACACGGCTGTAGAGATGTGTCGGCGAGGCGGAGAGCGCCTCCTATGCCACCATGACAGGGACACATCGCCTTACCCATGCGGCGATGTTAAACCTCCGAAGCCAAGGGCGCAAGTTCCGGTCGGATTACCGGCTCACGGTAACACCAAAAGGTGATCTTTCTCACACCCACTGGGACTTCTGTGGCAAGCGACTTAATTATCGGGCGAACTCGCGTCCTTGGGCAAAGCCGGTCAGTACAGCACTCCCATTGTCGCCGGGACGAACATCACTTAGAGCCAGGTGTCCGCTGGTTCGTTCCGGAGTTGGGGTTCGGGAGCTTTTCCGCACGCTGGGAAGCTTTGCCTTTCAAAGTCAGAGCCTTTCCCCGAAACGTGAAGACTGAATCTCTCAGGGACGCGGATTCGTCGCAGCCGAGCGGGCGTGTTCGAGGGCGGCGAGGAGCGTTTCGATGTGGCGGGGCTCGGTGCGGAAGCTGGTGATGCAGGCGCGGAGGGCGGGTTGTTTCTCGGCCGACCTGGATGGTGGAGATCCAGGCCTGGCCGGATTCGATGACGGCGTTGGCGACGCGCTGGCAGTGGGCGAGGTCCCAGGCTGCGTTCGCGTCGGTGAAGCAGACGAGGGGGAGCGGGGTATCGTTGACAATTTTCCAGCCGCGTTCGGCGAGTTGTGTGCGGAGCAGATCGCCCATTGCTGTCTGGTGGCGGATGGTGGCGGCGTAGCCTTCCCAGCCGGCGACGGCGAGGGAGAGGAAGAGCTGAGTCCGGTAAAGCGCCGGGACCACTGCAGGGAGTGCGAGAAGGGGTGGACGGCCTGGAGGCGTTCGCCCTCTTTGGGCATGTAGGCGGTGAGCGTGCCGAAGGTGCGGCTCAGGACATCGGGATGGCGGGTGAGGTAGATGCCGGCGCCCATGGAGACGGAGAGAAATTTGTGCGCGTCGAAGGTGACGGAGTCGGCGTGCTCGGTTCCGTTGAGGAGGGGGCGCAGTTCGGGAACGAGGGCGGCGGCTCCGCCCCAGGCGGCATCGACGTGGAACCAGAGATTGTGTTCGGCGGCGCGATGGGAAGGATGTCGGAGATGGGATCATGGCGCCGGCTCCGGTGGTGCCAGCGGTGGCGATTGCGAGGAAGGGCGCGAGGCCCTGGGCACGATCCTGCTCGAGGGCGGCGCGGAGAGCATCCGGACGCATGCGGAGGGCGGAGTCGACTTCGATCTCGCGGAGAGAATTGGCGCCGAGGCCGGAGGCTTTGGCGGCTTTCAGGAAGGAGTGGTGGCCTTCGGCGGAGACGTAGAAGACGGGCTGCTGGTGGAGGGAGCGAAGGCCCGCGCCGGCGAGCTGCGGCCAGCGATGAAAGAGCGCGGTGAGCAGCGCGGTGTGATTGGCTTCGGCGCCGCCGCTGGTGAAGACGCCGTCGGCCTGATCGCGGGGGATGCCGATTTCGCCAGAGAGCGGATGAGGTGCAGTTCCATCTCGGAGGCGAGGAGGCGAGTGGCTCCACGCGGCGAGTTGCGGGTTGAGCGCGGCGACCAGCGCGTCGGCGGCGATGCTCATGGTGGTGGAAGCGGGATTGAAGAGGCCGTAGTAGTTCGGGTGGGGGGTGTGGACCTGGTAGCGGGTGAGCTGGGCGGCGATGGAGCGCAGGGTTTCCGCGGGCGGGAGGGGATGGTCGAAGGTGAAGGACTGGGCGAAGGCGCGGATGGCGGGAGCGTCGAGGGTGGGCGAGACGGGGAGCTCGTCGACGGAGCGGAGGTAGGCCTCGATTTCGGAGACGAGGGTGGTCCAGAGGGAGGCGCGGGTGGGCTCGTCGAGGAGGAGGATCGGCCGGTTGGGATTGAGGAGGTCATACAGGACCGCCGCAACCAAAGACTGAAGTGAATCCAACCGCACGCTCATTAGGTGGGCGTTCCATCCGGCGGACATTACGTGCGCCCGACTGGTCCTGGGAGGTGACGTTCGTAAAGCGCCTCAGGAAACTGAGTCTTTCACCGATAGAGGAGGCAGCGCTCGGGACGCGTGGACTTTCGTGTCGAAGGGCCGGTTTTTCGGGCGGCGAGCGCTGGGGCACAGGACGAGCGAATGAATCTGAGACATCTAAGTTCAGGAGCTGATGACGGTGGCGCCTCGCGGCCTGATAGGATGGCGCGTTTTGGGAGATGCGGGAGCGGTCGCGGCTGCTGGCCGGAAAAGAAGAGCAGACGCGGTCTGTGCTGGGACTGGGGGATTCGGCGGTGCAGGCCAAGTATGCGCGAGCCCAGGGCCGGCCAACTGACCGAGCAGCGGCGAGGAGAACCCGCTTGAGGCGGTGCGACGGACGCGCTACGGGGAAAGAACTATCTGTGGATTAACGATCTGCGTTCGGTGATGGTGATGCGTCCCACCAAGCCCGCGATCGTGGGAAAGGGTCTGCGCGGATACGTGGAACCGAAGAAGACGCGGACTTAGGAATTCGCGAAGATCGCGCGGGAGAAGGGCAGCGGCAGGATTTACAACGGGTGGCCGAAACAGGGCAGGATGCAGCCGGGAAGAAGGGCAGCTACGATGACGGGATTCCAGCCGGGGGACGGATGAACTGGAACGGGAACGACATCGATGACGGGAACGGCGGCAAGCGTGGACGATCGGGCGCTGCAGACCGGGGGCAATTGCACTGTGTGTATCTGGGGTCGGGCTGCTGACGACGATGACGATCTCCCGATCGAGCAGGCGACTCGCGGCTGGAGCAAGTGGCGGAGAAGAACCGCGACTGGCGCAAGGGGAAGGCGACCGGACACGGCGGATCGAAATCGAGCCCAGGACGGATTGCGGCGGTCGCGAACTACGTTCAAGCAGTTTATGGCCGGCCATGGGAAGATGATCGAGACGGTGGCGCGAGAGCGCAGCGAGGTTGAGGTCAGCGGCGGCGGAGGTGTTGCGCGTGGCGGTCGGTACACAGCCAGCGACACCGAATCAGACAGAGACGAGCCAGATCACGCAGGTGGCCACGGCGACGGAGGAGATGACGGCGACGTAGCGGAGGAGATCAGCCGAACGCGGAGGCCGGTGGCGGAGGAGCCGTCATGCGGCGGAAGAGGCCGATGCGAGGCGGGCAGATCGAGGCAGGCGGCAGCTGACGACGGATGGAGAGATCGCGGACGGCGATCGGGGCGACGGCGCGAGAGATCAGAGCTGGGAAGCGGTCGAAGCAGATCGGCAATCGTGGGGGTGATCGAGGAGATCGCGATCAGACGAATTTGCTGGCGCTGAATGCGGCGATTGAGGCGGCGCGGGCCGGCGAACACGGACGAGGATTTGCCGTGGTGGCGGGCGAGGTGCGCAATCTGGCGGAGCGGACGACGCAGGCGACGCGGGAAATTGCGGGGACGATCGAACGGTGCAGCAGGAGACGCGACGGCGGTGGAGCAGATGGAGGCGGGAACACGGCTGGTGGAGCTGGGCGTGGCGGAGACGTCGAAAGCCGGGACGGCTCTCAAGGAGATCATTACGTCGTCGCAGCATGTGGGCGACATGATTGCGCAGATCGCCACGACGGCGACGCAGCAGACGTCGGCAGTGGGGGAGATCAATACCAGCGTGGCGCACATTGCGACGATCGCCCACCATGGGGAGGAGACGGCGCGGCAGGCGGCAACGACGTGCGAGGAGCTGACGGAATTGGCCGCGGATCTGGACGGGAATATTCGTGGATTCCGGATCTGCAATGAAAGGTCGGTTGTGGCCTGCGGGGAGATGAACTTCGAACGAGCGATGGAGGCGCATGCGAAATGGAAGTCGAAGCTGGCCACCTATGTTACGAAGCCGGATCGCAGTCTGAATGCCGAGGAGACGGGAGAGACATCGCTGCGAGCTGGGACAGTGGCTGCACGGGAAGGGCCAGAGGTTCGGGAATCTGGCGGAGTTTGCGCAGCTGGTACGGGATCACGCGCAGTTCCACGCTGCCGCAGGCGAGATCATACGCGGAGCGGACGCGGGGAAGATCGCGCGGGGCGATCTTGCGCTGGGAGGCAAGAGCGAATACGCGCGGGTTTCGATAGCAGTGGTGGAATCGCTGACGAAGATGAAGGCGACGCTGGTGGCATAGCCAGGGAACGGGCCAGGCGCCCGCGTGACTGACGCCGGCGGCGCTGCGGCAGGGCTGTCAGCAGGGTTCGGAGAGCGGTTGCGGCGAACGGTTTTCTGCGCCGGTGAGGATGACTTTGGGCTGAATGGGGGTGTCGGAGAGCTCGAAGCCCATGATGATGATCTGCTCGCCGCGGCGGATGAGGTGGGCGGCGGCACCGTTGATCTGGATGGTGCCGGAGTTGCGTTCGCCGGCGATGGTGTAGGTTTCCAGACGAGCGCCTGAGGTATTGCTGACGACGAGAACTTTTTCGCCGACTTCGAGGCCGACCGCTTCCATAAGAGCGACATCGATGGTGATGCTGCCGATGTAGTCGATGTTGGCTTCGGTGACCGTAGCATTGTGAATCTTGGAGCCGGAGAAACCAGCGCACAACTTCCCTTCCCGCCTGCCGCTCCGTCGCGCGGATGCAGCGGCTTCCACTTCTATGGTATGCGCCGGAGATGGGCTCTGCCGAGGGGTGAGACGGAGCAGACCTTCAGGAAGAATTCAGCAAGGCTCGGGTAGAGTTCAGGGGGCGCGGAATTGCGATTTTTCGCGAATGCGAAGCCGTGCGAGGAGGATGACGATGCGTGTTATCGAATGGCGATCGCTGCGATGTGCGTGGCTTTTGCGGGGCTGGCGCCGCTTGGAGCGCAGACACAGTGGCAGGTGACGAAGACGTTTCCTGTTGGCGGGGAAGGGGGCTGGGATTACGTGACGGTGGACGCGGCGAATCACCGCTTTTTTGTGACGCGCTCGACGCACACCCAGGCGATCGATGAGAAGACGGGTAAGGTACTGGGGATATTCCGGGGCAGGTGCGGTCGCACGGCGTAGCACTGGTGCCGAAGCTGGGGCGCGGCTTTCTCACGGACGGAGGAGGCAGCGGCGCGATCCTGGTTTTCGACCTAAAGAGCTATGAGCGTGTTGGGGAAGCTGGCAGCGATGCCGGACTGCGGATGGGATCATCTACGACGCGAGCACAAATCTGGTGCTGGCGGTATCGGGCGACGGCAATGCGCTGATGGCCTTCAAGCCGGATATCGATCCGAAGGGCGGGAAGATCGATGCGCCGATCGAGCTGGGCGGAGCGCCGGAGTTTCTGGCAGTGGATGGGAGCGGGAAGGCGTACATCAATCTCGAGGACAAGGACGTGGTGGCAGTGGTGGATCTGCACACGCGGAAGGTGGTGGCGCGGTGGCCGGTGGCGCCGGGCGGGACATCCGGTGGGGATGGCGATTGATGCGAAGGCGCACCGTTTTTTATCGGCTGCCGCAATCCGCAGAAGATGGTCGTGATGAGCACGGAGGACGGGAAAGTGGAGGCGGACTTGCCGATCGGGGCAGGCGTGGATGCGACGCGGGTTTTCAGGGATCAGGCGTTCGCGAGCTGCCGCGATGGGTCGCTGACGGTGATCGGAGAGAAGGCGGGGAAGTTCGATGTAGAGCAGACGGTGAAGACGGCCGATGGAGCGCGGACGATGGGCTGGATCCGATGCGCATGAGATTTTTCTGCCGACGGCGGAGATGGGCCGGCGGAGAACGGCAAGCGTCCACAGCCGAAGCCGGGAACGTTCAGGATTATGGTGGTTGCACAGAAATGACGCGTTGTTCATGAGGCCGTTCGGGAAGAAGCGGCTGCTGCTGCCATCAATGAAGGTGCGGTTCTGTTTCTTTACCTGCCGGCATCTATTGAGAAGATGAGACTGGTGATGTCCCCTGTAACGATCGCCGGCGTGCTGTGTGCGCTGAGCGCGTTGCCGGGCATTGCGCAGACCACCGTGATTACGGCAGGCGTGCCGTTGCGAATCCAGGTGGATCAGCCGCTACCGTGTGCGGGCTGGGACCCACCTCGAAGGACATCTGATTGCACCGATCTACAGCGTGGATCACAAGGTGCTGCCGGTGGACACGCGCGTATCGGGCGAGTATCGTGGGGACGCATCCCGCAGCTCACAAGGATCGGGTGCGGGTCGATGGTGGACGGCAACTTCGTGCAGGCAGGAATGCCCGACATTCGTTTCGACTCGCTGCAACTGCCGGATGGCACGACGGCGAAGATCGAGACAACGGTAGTGCAGCGCGACGCAGCAGTGGTGAAGATGAGCGTCAACAAGAAGCACTCGAGCCTGAAAGAAATGGCGCGGCAGGAGATCGAGAACCGCAAGCGCGAAGCGCTGGAGACTTTTCATCATCCGAACCTGGGGGATCGGCTGGAGAAGTGGGTGTATGCGCAGCTGCCAGGGAGTCCGCCGACGATCTGGACGGGAACGCAGTACGACGCGGAACTGACGGCGCCGCTGGAAATTCCGGAAGCCAGGCGGGCGCCGTTGCCGCAGGCGGAGGTCCATGGGGCGCCGACGGGAGTGGTGGAAGCGCGGCTGACGGTGGATTCTGAATTCAGCCAAAGACAAACATGGCGCGCCGGTGACGGCGGTGCTGACGCGGCCGCTGCTGACGCCGGACGGCAGGCAGGTGGTGTTTCCAGAGGGCGCGAAGTACTGCAGGGGCTGGTGACGCTGGCGTAGCAGGCACGGTGAGGTTTGCGGCGCAACGGACGCCTGCGGTTCACGTTCCGCAAGCATTGAGACGGAGGGTGGCACGTCGTCGACGGTATACGGACAGCTGGCGGCGGCCGAAGCGGCAGCGAACGCGAAGATGAAGATCACGGAAGAAGGAACGGCGGCGACGAGCTCGGGACCGGGGAAGTACCTGGCGCCGATGGCGCTGGGGATGTTGACGGCGGCCTCGTATGGGGACGACGCGGCGAATCCGAGTAACAGCGCGGTGATCAGCAACGGGTTTGGATTTGCGGCACGGGTAGCGGCAATGGCGTCGGCGAATGCGGCGGTGGGGCGGGGGTTCGCGTATTTTGCGTTGTCGAAGTCGATCTACTCCCGGTGGATCGCGCGCGGACACGAAGTGCAATTCCCGAAGGACACGCAGATCGAGATTCTGCTGGAACGGGCGCTGACGGCAGGAAGGGTGGTTATTCTTCGTGCGTCAGATCCTCGCCGTTGGGCCCGACCTGAATCTCGAAATGTTTGCCGGAGCTGCGGAGCTGCGCCTCATACGCGACGATGGCGCCGTTCTTTGCGATGGATTCCACTTTAACGATGTCAGCCCGGCCGGCTTTGCGCCGGAGGCTGTAGAGAACCGGCGAGGGGAGTGCGTCGGGGGCCGTCTGTTCCTCGATTTCGATGAGGCGACCGTCGGGAGCAATGGTGACGTCTTTTGAATGGCCGTTGAGGGTCATTTCAACTTCGTACTCGCGCTGGCCGTTCTCGACATCGGTCGTGTAGGCGCGAACGACGGCGCCCTGCGCCTGTTCGTCTGCGATTTTGCGAACCGCCGGGGGCAACTGAGCGCGGGAGATACGCTTTTCTTCGGCATGAGCGGTGCACACGAGCCCGCAGGAAGCGTACACGAGGAAGGAGAGTGCCAGCCTCGGGCATTGTGCCATGGGATTTCTCCTTCGGATTGGCGGCGATGCAGTCACCGCGAGCAGGTTCCTCAGTGACGATTCCTTCATACGCCAACAACCTTAAGGGGGACTGAAGGCTACAACGAGGAGGCGCAGCTGCGGGGAACAGAGAAGGCGAGGAGATGACTGGCGGGTGCCAAAGAAAAAGCAACGAGGCTGCCAACCGAAATCTGACAGAGGCAGCCTCGTTGTCCGAGGAGAGTTGCTGTGTGAGAAGCCCGCCGGGACCCCTCACGAGGGTAAGGACCCTGGGTGGGGAGCGAAAGTTGCGGGGCGAGGCAAAATTTCGAATCTTTAAGTTGCTGTTGGGGTTCGGCTGACCCTTTGGCCGCAGGCGGAGACGCCGAAGTGGTATTTAGTCCGGGGCCACTGCAATAGAGACTGGCGTCGTGCCCTGGGAAGGTTATCGAACCGGGCGGATGAAAGCCCCTATGCGAGACGCTCTGATCGTGGTTTTGTTTATAGCTATGGTTCTGACCCCGGCCGTGATTGCGGCGCGGAGCGGACGGGACCTGTATCGGGACGAGTAGCTTAAGCCGCCGGGTCACCGGATGATTGCGCTCCGGTAACCGCTGCGATTGGCTCCTTCTGATCGCCTTTGTGCACCTGTTCCACTACACTTGGGTTAGATCAAGTGAGGGCAAAGACGATGCTGGTGGTGATGAAGGCGCAGGCGACGCCGGAAGAGATTAAAGCGGTCTGCGAACATATCGAGGGGCTGGGGTATCGGGCGCATCCGTTGCCAGGAGCACAGCGGACGGCGATCGGCATCACCGGCAATCAGGGCGAAGTGGATCGCGGCAACCTGGAGGAACTGGCCGGGGTGGCCGAGGTGATCCGCGTCTCGAAGCCGTACAAGCTGGTGAGCCGCGATGTGAAGGATGAGGATACGGTGATAAGGTTCCCGGGAACCGACGCGACGATCGGGGGGGCAAAGCTGGCGATGATCGCGGGGCCGTGCTCGATCGAGTCAAGAGAGCAGGCGTTTGCGATTGCGGAGGCGGTGGCGGCGGCGGGGGCGCAGTTCTTTCGGGGCGGCGCGTATAAGCCGCGGACTTCGCCGTATGCATTTCAGGGGCTGGGCGAGGAAGCGCTGAAGATCATGGCGGAGGTCCGGGAGCGGTTCGGACTGCGGATCGTAACGGAGGCGATCGACCATGAGGCGCTGGAGCTGGTGGCGGAATACGCGGACGTGATCCAGATTGGCGCCAGGAACATGCAGAATTTTTCGCTGCTGAAGGCGGCGGGGCGGAAACGGAAGCCGGTGCTGCTGAAGCGCGGGCTGGCGGCGACGCTGGAAGAATTCCTGATGGCGGCCGAATACATCATGAGCGAGGGGAATTACGAGGTGATCCTGTGCGAGCGCGGGGTGCGGACGTTCGCGGATCACACGCGGAACACTCTGGATCTGAGCATTGTGCCGGCGGTGCAGCGGGAGAGCCACCTGCCGATTTTGGTGGATCCGAGCCATGGGACGGGCAAGCGGAATAAGGTGCTGCCGCTGGCGCGGGCGGCGGTGGCGGTGGGCGCCGATGGGCTGATCGTCGAGGTGCACAATCAGCCGGACAAGGCGTTGTCGGACGGAATGCAGTCGATTTTGCCGGACCAGTTTGAAAAGCTGATGGACGAGTGCTCGCAGATTGCGACGGTGCTGCATCGGAGCGTGCCGCGCGGGATCCATGTGACGGAGAGCGCGGCGGCGGTTTTCCGCGAGATAATCCGGGCAGCAATGGGCCGCAATGGAGAATGGTAGGCTGCCTCAGGTGCTCAGAAACATCCCTCAGCGGCTGAAGCCGAAGCGGTATTACGGCTGTTACGGCACAACTGAAGCCGTGCCCCTTCAAAGCCCGGCGAGTTTTTCGCGCAGCTGTGAAGCTGTGCCCCTTCAAAACGACACTCTTCTCCCCAGTCGAGACGTACGCTCTCCAGCACTTCGTGTTCGTGGCTGCGGCGATGTTGCTGCTGTTCCTCCCCCTGGGGGGGTGCGGGCGGAAACATTTCCCGAAGTATCCGACCGATTTTCGGGAATACGCGTGGGTGACGGATGGGGGCGGGAATTCGGTCACGGTGCTGGACCTCGTCCACATGACGACGGCGGCGACGATTCCGGTGGGCGACGATCCGACCGACGTGGCGGTGAATCCGACGCGCGATGAGGTGTACGTCGTGAATCGCGGCAGCGCATCGGTGAGCGTGATCGACGCGGTAACGAATAAGGTGGTGGCGACGATTGGGGTGCATCGGGAGCCGGAGTCGATCGGCGTGGACGCGACGGGGGAGCGGGCCTGGGTGGCGAACGCGGGATCGAACAACGTATCGCTTCTGGATCTGAGGAAGCGGCGCGAGACTGGAGTCGTGGGTGTGGGCGAGACGCCAGGAGTGGTGCGGATTTCTCCCGACGGCGCGACGCTGGTGGTAGCGAACCGAGCCGGGAACAGCGCGACGGTGGTGGACGCGGAGAAGCTGAAGGTACGGGCGGTGTTTGACGGATGCAGCGGAGCCTCCGACGTGGTGATTCTGCCGGACTCGTCGAAGGCGTTTGTGGCGTGCACGGGTGGGCAGCAGGTGATGGCGATTGGCTTGAAGAGGCCGGAGAGCCAGAACTGGAACGGGCAGAATCCGCAGGAGAGAACGGACCGGTTGCTGGCGTTTTTGGATGTGGGGCTGGCGCCCGTGCATCTGGCGCTGAAGCCGGATGGCGGCGAAATTTTCGTATCGAATTTCGGCGGCGACACGATGTCGGAGATCGCGACGGGAGCCAACGAAGTGGGCGGCGCCTATGTAGTGGGCGCGGCGCCGCTGGGTGGCGTGGTGAGCGCGGACAACTCCACGCTGTGGGTGAGCAATTCACGCGACAACACGGTGGCGGCCTACTCGATTGACGATGGGCAGCTGGTGAACACGGTGCAGGTGGGGGACGGGCCGGGGCCGCTGGCGCTATCCGGGAACGGATTTTTATTGCTTGCTGTGGATCGCGGGGCGGGCGATGTGTCGGTGGTGCGGACGATCAGTTACACGCCGAAGGGGCAGCCGATCACGGGATCGCTGTTCACGGTGTTGTCTGCGGGCAAGGGTCCGAACGCGATCGCGGTGAAGGGATTCAACGTGGCCGGGAGCCGGGAGCCTGGAGCTGGGAGCCGTTAGTTCTTGGCTACCAGGGCGGTCTTAGGACGGCGCCAGACGATGGTGAGTTCTTCGCGGTCGAGGATTTTGCGAATCTGCAGGCGCGCGTGATTGGACCAGGGGCCGATGGGATCGAGCTTGATGTAGGCGCGCCAGTGGCGCAGGGCTCGGCGGCGTTCGTTGCTGCGCTCCCAGGCGAGGGCGAGGTTGTAGTGCGCGTCGGCGTAGCCGGGGGAGAGACGAATCGCCGACATGTAGGCTTCGACGGCTTCGGGGAGACGCTGCAGTTCGTCGAGAGCGTTGCCGAGGTCGAAGAAGGCGAGCGCGTAGTCGGGATTGGCGAGGGTGGCGCGGCGGTAGAGCTGCTCGGCGCGGACGAACTGGCGTTTGTTATAGAGGATGGTGCCAAGATTGATGGCGGCGGGGGCATGTTCGCCGAGGGTGAGGGTTTCTTCGTAGAGCTTCGCGGCCTCGTCGATTCTTGCCTGCTCTTCGCAACGAACGCCTTCGAAGAAGAGGGTGTTGATTTTGCTCTGGCGCTGGGTTTCGGAGATCGCGCCTTCTTCGACGATTTCGAGACGCGAACCTCCTCCTTCAAAATCGAATTCGAACTGTCCGGCGATGGGATCCATGGTGGCGCCGGAGTGGCGGAAGACGAGACGCGGGCCGTGGAGGGCAACGCCGGCCTGAAGCAGCGGATTGGAAATGCCGGAGACGGCTTTCATGGCGGTGAGGCCGGCTCGGATGTTGGAGGCGGAGATACGCTGGGCGCGGAGGTCGCGAAGCTTGCGGAGCTGAACCAGATCCTGGAAGCCGTAATCGGCTGCGGGGACGATGAGGCCGGCTCGCTCCCACGCGCTGAGTTGCCGGGAGGAGATACGCAGTATGCGAAGGACATCCTGGCGGCCGTATCGGTTCACTGTTGGGGTGTGTGCCCCTCCACTGCTTCTTCACGATTATCCAGGGGTGACTTTGCGTGAGCAAGGGTAGGGAAGAAAAAAGACGTGGATAAGTGAGTACGAATCTGGTACGTGGCGAAGTGGGTTCATCGCGGTTTAAGGGGAGCCTGTATCACCGCAGGGGACATGAGGGTTCGCGGGAAGAGGGGTTGACGGGCTGCAGGTGACAGGGTTCAGGTTGACTTGCATATACGACGTATATACGCTAACGATGTGGACGTCCGATATTCACTCCGCGGGCTGCTGTTCGAGTGGGAGTCGATCAAAGCCAGAACGAATCTCCGGAAGCACGGAGTTTCGTTCGAGACGGCTTGTGAAGTATTTTTCGACCCCCTCATGCTGGTGAAAGATGCGGGCGATCCGGACTCGAATACACAAGCGGTGATTGGCGAGACGCTCGATGAGCGCCTTCTCTTTGTTGTTCACATCATTCAGCGCGAAGAGATCATCCGGATTGTTTCGGCTCGTCGGGTGAGCTCGCATGAGAGGCAAGAGTATGAAGAGTAGCGGTGGAAAGAAACTGCGGCCGGCGACGACTGAAGCGCAGCGGGTGTGGAAACGGCTGCGCGGAGACCGGCCGATGACGACGATCAGCATTCGGATTCCGGCGGACGTGATCGACGATTTGAAAGATGTGGCTCCGGCGCTGGGCTATTCGGGATACCAGCCGCTGATTCGTGCGTATATCGGACGGGGATTAAGGAAGGACCTCGAGAAGTTGGGCCGGTCGCCGGGCCAGGCGCTGGCACAGAGCCTGCGCAAGCGCGGGATGAGCGACAGCATGATCGCGGAAGTGATCGCGGAGGCCAGGGTCAGCTGAGCTTTATTTCCCTTGCCCGCTGGCTCCGGGCGTCGGGGTCGGAGGTGGCGTGGCTGGCGGCGCGGGGCGAATGAGGACGGCGGTGCGGGGGAAGGTGAAGGTGCCGCCGGCGTCGTCGATGACGTTGATCTGGCAGATGTAGGTGCCGGGTTTGAGGCTGGCGAGGGGCACGTCAAACTGGAAGGCGATGGCGGCTCGCGAGGGATCGTTGAGCTGGGTGGCCTGGACGAGCGGCGTCTCGAAAGCTTTGGCGGAACCCTGGAGAAACTCGATGCTGGTCATGACGCGCACGGGCGGCGGCGCGTTTTTGTCGGGTTTATTTTTTGGCGGCGCGGGCGCGGTGGATCCTGGGACTGCGGCGGCGTTTGCTTCGGCAGCGGTGGCTTTCGCGGGATCGTAGACCTCGTAGAGCAGATACATGTGCTGATCCTGGCGGAAGACATGGGGCAGGTTGGGCACGAACTGCTGGCCGTCGCGGACGAGCGGATTCTCCTGCTGCTTTTTGGCGGCAGGCATGCGCTGGCTGGCGAGGAGAACGGAACTCATTTTGAGCGGGACCTTTTTGAGGTCGGGCACGGTGAGGTCGGTTTCGAAGGAACCCATGCGGCCGGTGACGTTTTCGCGGACGACAAACTTGACGTGATATTTGCCGGGCGGCAGGTTGAAGCCGGTGGTGTACTGCACGTTTTTCTGGCGGACCTGCTGCGACTCGTCGATGGCGAGTTTAACGGTATCGCGGACATCGCCGATGTCGTGGCCGGCGGGGTCCCTCACCTGGCCGATGACGTCGAGGGTGGCCTTGTCGCGGTCGCCGCCTTTGACGAAGGGGATCTGCGAGCCGGGGACGACGAGGGAGATGGGGACGTAGAAGCGATTCTCCGCGAGGCGGAAATAGAGGGCCTGCATGTAGACGGCCATGTCGGTGGCGGGCAGATCGCTGGCGAGTTCTTCTTCGAGCTGACGCTCGCGCTCGTCTTTGGTGGCGTGCTGATAGTCGGCGGGAGCGTAGTAGCCAGGGCGGTACTCGAGCTTGACGTCGCTGCGATTGACTTTGATGGAGAGGCGGCGATAACGGCCGTCGCGGCGCAGATCGGTGGAGTGATAGCCGAGGACGTAGTAGGCGGAGGTGTCGTTTTGAATGCGGGAGAAGGCGCCGGAGAAGTCGTTGGAGTCGAAGAAGGTCTTGCCTCCGGTGTCGGAGGAGAGGGTGGCCATGACTTCCTGGGTGTTGAAGTTGGAGTCGAGGTTATTCTGCAGAGCCGCGCCGTTGAAGGAGTTGGCGCCACGCAGATTGCCGGTGGTGGCGTCGCCGAGCGGCGAGATGGCCTGAAGGCCGCGCGCGTCGACGGAGTAGATGGCGACGTTGGCGCGGACGGAGGCGTTGACGGCGGCGTGGAGTGAGGCCTGGTTCTCGATGCCATCGCGCTGGATGCCGCCGGAGAAGTAGAGGAGGGATTTTTTCTCGTTGAGGTAGGCGAGGGAGCGGGAGATTTCTTCGATGGCGAAGAGCTCGCGGTCGGTATTGATGTCGTTGTACTCGGACTCGTCGGGAGTGAAGGAGCTGGCGTCTTCAGTCTGGTTGGAGGTGCTGGTGGCGCCGGCTTCGAATCCTTCACTCTGGGATCCGCCGTAGCTGTTCACGGCTTTGAGGAGGAGATTTTTGTTCGCGGTGAAGTCCTGATCGAGCGTGAGGGTGTCGTTGAGGGAGACGACGGCGACCAGGTCGGCGGGGTGCATCTGCTTGTTGAGGTAATTGCGGGCGGCGTCCTGGGCGCGGTCGATGTCGTCGGGCTGCATCGAGGTGATGTCGAAAAACATGACGATGAGGCGATGGTTGCGCAGCTCCGCGGTGGTGGCGGTGCCGTTCTTCGCGCCGAAGATGCCGTTGGGCGCGGCGGCGTTGATGGTGGCCTCGTTGAGGGCGGCGGCCTGGTCGACGTTCTCGAAGTCGAAGCTGACGATGTGCTGCGGCTTGCCTTCTTCGGTGATGGTGAAATCTTTTTCGGTGAGGCCTTTCACGAGCTGGCCGGTTTTTTTGTCGCGGACGACGACGTTGGTGAGGACCAGGTCGGAGTTGACTTTGAGGGTGAAGGGATTGGTGGGTTGTGTTTGTGGGGACGTGGAGATGGGAGCGGTTTGCGGGCGCGCGGGGACGGCGAGGAGAACGGCGGCGATGGTCGAGACAAATCCGCAGAGATGACGTTGCATCGGCAATCCCTAGAACCGGTAGCGGCCCATGAAGGAGAAGCTGCGCATGGGCTGGGTGGAGGTGATCTGGCCGTAGGTGGCGGAGCCGAGGGTGGAATCGACACCGGAATACTGCACGGTGTTCAGGACGTTTTCGGCGGTGGCGCGCAGCTCCATGGTTTTCGTGTCGCCGAAGCGGAGGCTTTTGGAGGCGGAGGCGTCGAGACTCCAGCGAGAGGGGCTGGGGATGCTGAAGCGCGAAGCCGTGCCATAGGCGCCGGCGGGCGGGGCAAAGGCATCCTTGTTGAACCAGTTGCCGAGCGTGCCGCCTCCGGCGGTGAGCGATGCACTGGGAACGCGATCGGGGCGGAGGGTGCCAGTGGTGCCGCGCGCGACATCGACGACGCTGGCCTCGTAGCGTGGGGTGAGCGGATTGCCGCTGGTGAAGCCGAAATTGCCGGAGAAATTCATATTGGCGAGGGCGTGGCCGAACCAGCCGGTGGTGAGGAGGTGGGTATCGGGTCCGAAGGGGAGTTCGTAGACGAAGTTGCCGCGGACCTGGTGGCGGACGTCGAAGCTGGAGTTGGATTCTTCGGCGCGGATGTTCTGCCAGTTCTGGACGATGCCGCCGGAAGTGGTGCCGCCGTTGCCGCCGACGGTGGTGGCGTCGTCGATGGAGTGCGAGTACGTGTACGTGCCGCCGACGGCGATGCCGCCGCTCATGCGCTTGCGCGCGCTGACGGTGAGGGCATTGAAATTCGAGAAGGCGAGCGAGTCTTCGTAGTTGTAGGGAACGGTGAGCGCTGGGTTGTTGACAGCGGTGGGGAGGGTGGTGCACGCCGCCGGCCTGTGACGAAGACGCCTGGGGCGTCGATGATGTCGAGGCGCGAGCCTTGGGAGCCGTTGTAGCCGACGTTGAGGACGATGTTCCAGGGGAGGGTGCGCTGGAGGTTCAGGTTCCAGACCTGCACGTAAGGCAGGCGGTAGTTTTTGTTGACGGCGAAGTTGCCGATCTGCTGGCTCTCGGGAATGGGAAAGCCGTTCTGCAACGTAATGGGGACGCCGCTGGTGGCGAGGTTCGTTTGCACGTTGGCGAAGGGCGGCTGGAAGGCGAAGTTCTGCACGAATTTCACATACTGGCCGACGGTGTAGTTGATGCCGTAGCCGCCGCGGATGACTGTGTCTTTTAAAGGATGGAGGGCGAAACCGAGGCGCGGCGAGAAATTATTGCGCTCGGGGTAGACGAGGTCGTGCGGATATTTTCCATTGAAGGGACCGACGGCGTTGGGCGTGACGATGCCAACCTGAGTGAAGTTGTGGCCGGGATCGAGGGTGGCGAGGCGGTCGTTCTCTTCCGAGTAGGGCGAGTCGTAGTCATAGCGAAGGCCGATGAGGAAGGTAGCGTTTTTCATGGCGCGCCAGTCATCCTGCGCGTAGCCATCGATCTGATTGGCACGGAGGTGAGTTTCCTGGTAGGCCGCCTGGAGCGTCGTTTCCTGAGGCAGGCCGAGGAGCAGATCGGCGAGCGATGAGCCGCTGGTGGCGAAGCCGTTGCGTCCGGTGGTGCCGGCAGCGCCAGGCGCTTCGGTAGAGAAGCCGGTGAAGACGTAGGTGCCGGTGGAGTTGGTGTCGCCGATCATGTCGTTGTAGACGCGGCGAAAGTCACCGCCGAAGCGGACGTTGTGCTTGCCGTGGTTCCAGATCAGCATGTCGGTGAGGCCGATGGTTTCTGAAGTCTGGAAGTGCGGTTGCTGCTCGTTGAGGCCGCTGAACTGATTGAGGGTGATGTTGGGCAGGCCCCACAACTGCGGCGAGTCGGGCAGGCCGTTGAGGCCGAGCTGCGAGGCGACGTCGGTGAGGCTGGAGAAGTAGTTGCTGAGCTCGGAGTGGGTTTGGTTCCAGCGCGAGGGTGAGGTTGTCGGTGAGGCGGCCTTTGCCGATGGAGTAGCCGGCCTGGACTGCGTACTGATGGCTTTGATTTTTGCCGCCGAGCTGGGGGAAGAGGTTGAGGTTGTCGGAGGCGGAGTGGCTGTAGTTGAAGTTGAAGTGCATGCTCTGCGTGATGCCGGGATTGCCCTGGCCGAGGAACTGGCGCGCCATGCGCATGATGCCGTTCATACCGGAGGCATTGCTTCCGAAGGTATGCATGAGACGCACGCCGACCTGGGTGGTGTTGGTCTCGGCAGACGTGAGGCGCTGGTAGTTAAAGGTGGAGCCACTGAGGGAGGGTTGCGGAACGTAGTTGAGCAGCGCGCCGGCCTGGGAGACGATGCACTGCGAGGGAACGACATTGCCGAGGAAGGGCGTGCCTGGGGTGTTGCCGTTCGCGGTGCATCCGGAGTTCGCCGGATTGTAGATGGTGATGGGCGTGCCGGTGGGCGTGGTGAGCGCGCTGAAATCGCCGCCGCGCTCGGCGAGGGTGGGGACGGTTCCGTACTGGTCGAAGGGCGAGTTGTTGCGCGTGCCGGAAAGGGTGAGGAAGAGGAAGTCGTGCTTGTCGTTGGTGAGGATCTTCGGGATGTAGGGCGCGGAGAGGAAGGTGAGGCCGAAGCGATTGGTGGAGTAGGCGGGCTGCTGGAAGGTCTGGCCGCGCAGGGCGAAATCTTCGGCGTTGAGCGCGCCGTTGCCGCCGTTCCAGAAGAGCGCGCCGTGGGGCTGGTTGGGTTTGAAGTTGCGGAAGTTGCCGCGCATGCCGCGCTACCGCCACCGCCGACCGCCGCCGCCGCCACCGAATCCTCCTCCACCGCCGCCGCCGGGACCGATCTGCACGCGCATGCCTTCCGTGCCGGGGCCACCGGGGCCGCCGTTGAGCGATTCATTGAGCTCGGCGCTGTCGCGCATGCGGCCGAAGTCGATGCCGGCGAGCGGATTGGTGGTGCCCATTTGTCCGGAGACGGCGACGGATTCGCCGGAGGAGAAGTCGGAGTTCGAGGCGGCGGAGGGCAGGGCTGCGCCGGCTTCTTCATTGCCGTTACCCGCCTGGATGAGATCGGAGGCGGCGCCGAGGAGGTTGAGGCTCTGCGCGCCACCGCTGCCAAGGAACTGGCGCGCGGCGCCGGCGAGGTCGGTTTGCTGCTCCTGCTGCGCGGCACGCGAGGCGAGCATGATGGCGAAGTCGACGGTCGGTGCGTGAGAGGTCGCGTTGAGGAGCGCGTCTTTCGTCACGGGCGCGAACGCGGCGAAATCGGTGCGCAGGACGTAGCGGCCATTTTGCGGAATGACCAGGGTGTAGCTGCCGGTGATGTCGGTGGTGGTGGAGTATTTCTTGCCGGTGAGCGAATTGCTGGCGGTGACGCTGACGCCGGGGAGCGGGATGTTGCCGTTCTTCACAGTGCCGTGGATGGTGCCGCCGGTTTGCGCAGGCAGCGAGCCTGGGCCGCGGTGAGTCGGCGAGGGCGCGGCGATGTTGTCTGTTGGGCGTCAGAGGCAGGCGCGGCCGGCGTCGCGGGTGCAGGCGACTGAGCGAAGCCGAGAGATCCCGCGAGAACCAGGGAGACAGCAAAGGCGGGGATACGGCTGCGCGCGGTCATCGGCGTCAGTTCTGCACGGCATTGGGCTGCTGCGGTGGCGTCGATCCTGTTCCCTCGGGCTGCGGCTGCTGGTGCACGCGCGATCCCGACTCTCCACCGGGAGGGCCGCCGTTGCCGAAGCGCCGCTCGCCGGGCTGCCGTGGCTCCATGACGACTACGTTGGTGGCGAGAAAGTTGTTCCCCTGCACGGAGCCGTCGGCGCGGAGCATTTCGCCGACCTTAATGTCGGGGAAGGTGATGTCGGTGGCCTGGCCGCGCGCGCCCTTGTGGAAAGTGGTGTTCTCGTCGACGGCGACGGTTTGCGTGACCTTGTCGGGGCGATCGATGGTAAGGGTGAGGTCCTTAATTGCGGTGATGCGGCCTGCGGTCCAGGTCTTGCCAAAGGTGGCGCGGCGCTTCTCGGCTTCCGCGGCTTGTTGCGGATCGAGAACCATGACGAACATGGCGCCTACGGTTTTGGCCTGCTCGTCGAGATTGCCGATGGCAATGATGGTGTCACCGATGTGGATGTCGGCGAGTTTTGCCTCTTCGCGGTTTTTGCGGATGCGGGAGTTGGGGCCGGTTTCGACTTTGAAGGTCTGGCCCTGATCGTCCTGAATGGTGAGCTCGGTGCCGGCGATGGCGGTGACCTTGCCCATGGTGCCACCTCCACCGGGGCCGAACATGCCGCCCATCCCCATGCCGCGACCGCCGCCGCGAGGACCCTGCTGCTGCGGGGGTTCATCCTGAGCAGGGAGAACAGGGGCAGCGAAGACAGCGGCCAGAGTGGCACAGAGGGCGAGACGTGCGAGGCGCGGGCGAAGCATACTGGTCCTCATCGGTACAGGTGCGGCGGAAAGCCGCTCTGATTATGCCGGAATAGACGCTTTGGGGGCCGGAAAGACGCGGTGGAAGCGGTCGCCGGGTGCGCAAATTGACGGCTGGCGGGTTGCGACGCCTTCATCCATGAGCATGGCTGGACGGGCTGCCAAGATACGAAAAATGCACCTCAGCCGGAAGCTGGCGCATCCGAGAGCGGTGAGGATGGTAGCCTAACGGGCATCCCCAGCCCGGTTGGCTTCCTCCCAGCTGGGAAGACTCCACCAAGGACAAGCGCATGAGCGTACTGACGACAACGGTTGCCGCTGAGGAATTTTGTCGCGTGCGGAGCCAGAGCCTTGCGCTCTGCGCGCCGCTGACGCCTGAAGACATGATGGTGCAATCGTGCGCGGATGCGAGTCCCGCGAAATGGCACCTGGCGCACACGACCTGGTTTTTCGAGACTTTTGTGCTGCGCGAGTTTGTGCCGGGCTACAAGCCTTTTCACAAAGATTTCATCTGGCTGTTCAACAGTTACTACAACGCCGTGTCGGAACAGCCGGAGAAGAAGCTGCGTGCATCGTTCTCGCGGCCGAGAGCGGAGGAGATCCTGGCGTATCGGGATCACGTGGACTCGGCGATGGAGGATTTTGCGGGGGGCGAGATTCCGGAGTCTGCGCGCGAACGGATCGTGCTGGGACTGAATCACGAGCAGCAGCATCAGGAGCTGCTGATCACGGACATCAAGCATGGCTTCTGGTCGAATCCGCTGCACCCGGCGTATGTGCAGGGGGCGGAGGCGATTCGCAGTGAGGGCGAGGCCGCGCCGGTGCGGTGGGTGGAGTTTGCGGGTGGCGTGGCGGAGATTGGCTATGGGGGCAAGGAATTCTGCTTCGACAACGAGACGCCTCGGCACAAGGTGTATCTGGAACCGTGCCGGCTGGCATCGCGGCCGGTGAGTTGCGGAGAGTATCTGGAGTTCATGGAGGACGGCGGATACAAGCGCTCGGAGCTGTGGCTTTCAGAAGGGTGGAACACGGTGGGAGCGGAGGGCTGGGAGGCTCCGCTGTATTGGCGGCGCGGGGAAAACGGGTGGGAGATTTTCACGCTGCGCGGATTTGTGCCGCTGAAGGATTTGGCTGCAACGCCGGTTTGCCACATCAGCTATTTCGAAGCGGATGCGTACGCGCACTGGGCGGGAAAGGCGCTGCCGACCGAAGCGGAGTGGGAGAGGGCGGCTGCGGGGGCTTCGGTTTCAGGGAATTTGCTGGAGAGCGAGAAGCTCCACCCGCAGGCGCCGCAACGCGCATCCAACCCGGAGCAAGGCGCCGTTGAGCAACTTTACGGTGACGTTTGGGAGTGGACCGTCAGCGCTTATCTTCCTTATCCGGGCTACAAGCCGCTCCCTGGCGCGCTGGGCGAGTACAACGGCAAATTCATGTGTAACCAGATGGTGCTGCGCGGGGGATCGGTGGCGACACCGGCTTCGCATATTCGCGCGGCCTATCGCAACTTTTTCGCGCCCGCGACCCGCTGGCAGTTTTCCGGCGTTCGGCTGGCCGAGCACTGATCCGAGCACTGAACCCAGCACTGAACCCAGGAGGCGCTCATCGCAATGCACGCATTCTCGTCTGTTCCCTGTCTGCCGGAGGCGGTGTCGACGCCGATCGGTGCAGAGGTTTATCGCGGGCTGACCGCGTTTCCTAAAAAGCTTTCGCCGTGGCTCTTCTACGACCAGCGCGGGTCGGAGCTGTTTGAGGCCATCACCGAGTTGCCGGAGTACTACCTGACGCGCACCGAGCGCGGAATCTTCGAGCAATACGGCGATGCGATTCTGGCGGCGGCGGACGCGAAGAAGCTGTCGATGATCGAGTTGGGCGCGGGGACGGCAACGAAGACCGGGCTGCTGCTGGCGGCGGCTGTGCGCAAACAGGGGGGCGTGGATTACTACCCCATCGACATTTCGACGTCGGCGCTGGAAGAGGCGCGGCGGCGGATCGGCGAAGAGCAGCCGCAGGTCTCGTGCATGCCGGTGGTATCGGACTACACGAAGGATATGTCGGATGTGCACAGCATCAGCGGGCGGCGGCTGGTGCTATATATCGGGTCGAGCATTGGAAATTTCGAGCCGGTGCAGGCGGCCAGGTTGCTGAGGCAGCTGCGCAGTATGCTCGCGGCGGGCGATCTGCTGCTGCTGGGCGTGGATCACGTGAAGGATCGCTCGACGCTGCTGCGAGCCTACAACGATGCGGCTGGGGTGACGGCGGAATTCAATCGCAACATGCTGGTGCGGATCAAGCGAGAGCTGGGAGCGAAGTTTCGCCCCGGGCTGTTCCGGCATCGGGCGTGCTGGAACGAGCGCGAGTCGCGCATCGAGATGCATCTGGAGAGCCTGGTCACGCAGGAGGTTGCGATTCCGGCGCTGGATCTGCAGGTGAGTTTTGGGCGGGGCGAGAGCATTCACACCGAGAACAGTTACAAATTCACGCCGGACCGCGTAGGAGAGATGCTGGGTCGGGCGGGATTTGCAGTGCGGCAGGAGTGGAGCGACGCGAAGAGGTGGTTCGGGGTGTATCTGGCGGAAGGGTCTTAGACAGGGCACAGAGCTCAGGGCACAGAGCTCAGGGCACAACTAGAAGAAGGGCACAGGGCACAGGGCTCAGGGCACAGAGCTCAGAGCACAGAGCACAGAAAAGGGGCGAGGGAGGTTCTCTCGCCCTTTTGCTTTTGGTGGCTCGGGTCGTGGGCGGCGCCGGAGTAGAGTATCGCCATGGATGCGGAGAGTTTGCGGAGCTTCTTGCTGTCGCTGCCCGACGTTTGCGAGACGATGCAGTGGGGCGACAACCTGGTGTTTTGGGTTGGGGATAAGAAGATTGGCGGGAAGATGTTTGCTCTTTGCAGTCTGACGCCGAATCGCGGAGTGCTGTCGTTTGCGGCAGGGCCGGAGCGGTTTGCGGAGTTGGTGGAAGTGGAGGGAGTCTTTCCTGCTCCGTATTTTGCGCGGGCGTATTGGGTGGCGGTGGAGCGCTGGAACACGCTTCCGACTTCGGAGTTGAAGGAGCTTTTGCGCGCGGCTCGGGGGATCGTCTTCGAGAAGTTGTCGAAGAAGACGAGGGAGGCGTTGGCCGGGAGCGCGAGGAAAAGGCGCGCGGTCAGGAAGAGGAGAGTTTAGCGTTTGGAAGCTGTCGCGGGTGCTCGCTAATGCACGCCGGCAGCGGTCATCAGCGCGGTGCGCTTGTCGGGAGTCAGGGGGCCGGAGGAGCGCCAGAGGACCTTGCCCTGGCGATCGACCAGGAGCACGACGACCTGTTTTTCGTTCGGAATGGCGAGGTCCTGGAAGAATTTTCTGCGGTCAACCCAGATGGGGACGATCCAGTGCAGGGCCTCGGGGTCGGTTTGATCGCTGCGCATCGAGGAGGTTTCCCACCAGCGGAAGATGAAGTTCTCCTTCTCGGCGACGGGAAGCTGGTAGTAGCGGAACTGGAAGTTGAGGTGCTGGAGCGCCTGGGCGGCGGGCATCCATGAGTCGATGTCATTTTGCTGTTCGGGCTTGAAGGAGAGGAGCAGCAGATCGATCTGTCCCTGGAGCTCGCCGGGGATGGTGATTTTGTCTTTGTCGAGCTTGTACGAGGTGATCGAAGGGAAGGTGGCCTGTTGGGTCTGCTGCGCGCTGAGGGGAGACAGGAGACAGCACAGGAAGGCGAGAATCAGCGATGGGCGTAGGAGCTGCAATCAGTGGGTCCGGCTTTCGATCGTGAGAAGGCTTGCTGGAGGCATGGTATCACTCGTGAAATCGGTGTCGATGCGCGGCCGGGCGGCGGCGAACCACGTGAATTATCATGGAGAGGAGAATGAGTTCGCATCCGTTCACGACCGATGATCCGCGCCTGGTTCCGATTGCCGCGAAGGTGGCGGCGGGCGAGCGGCTGAGCTACGACGAGGGGCTGGCGCTCTATCGCTCACCCGATGTGCTGGCGGTTGGGTGGCTGGCGAACAGCGTGCGCGAGCGGATGCACGGCGACGTGACGTACTTCAACGTCAACCGGCATATCAATCCGACGAACGTGTGCGTGGCGGCGTGCCGGTTGTGCGCGTTTGGGCGGCACAAGAACGCCGCGGGCTCGTACACCATGGCGCTGGAGCAGGCGTGGGAGACGGCCGCGTCGGGTTACAGCGAGGCGGTGACGGAGTTTCACATTGTGGGCGGGCTGCATCCGGATCTGCCGTTTGAGTATTTTTTGGACTTAGTGCAGCGGGTTGAAGGAGCGGTTTCCGCTGGTGCACATCAAGGCGTTCACCATGGTGGAAGTCGCGTACCTGGCGAAGCGCGCGAAGCTGACGATTCCGGAGACGCTGATGAAGCTGAAAGAGGCGGGCGTCGATTCCCTGCCCGGCGGCGGCGCGGAGATTTTTGCGGATCGGGTGCGGCACATCATCTGCGACCACAAGATTGATGGCGATGAGTGGCTGGAGACGGCGAAGGCGGCGCATCAGATTGGGGCTGAAGTCGAACGCGACGATGCTGTACGGGCACATTGAGAACGATGAGGACCGCGTCGATCATCTGCTGAAGCTGCGGGCGCTGCAGGATGAGACGGGCGGGTTCCAGACTTTTATTCCGCTGGCGTTTCATCCGGAGAACACGGCGCTGGACCATTTGCCGAAGACGACGGGGATGACGGATATTCGGCAGATTGCTGTGGGGCGTTTGCTGCTGGATAATTTTCCGCACATCAAGGCGTACTGGCAGATGATGACGGCGAAGATTGCGCAGATCGCGCTGCGGTTTGGGGCGGATGACATTGACGGCACGGTGATCGAGGAGAAGATTTACCACGACGCCGGCGCGACGACTCCGCAGGGGATGGTGCGGGCGGAGCTGATGCGGCTGATCACGGCGGCGGGGCGGGTTCCGGTGGAGCGGGACACGCTGTACCGGGCTGTTACTCGGACGGAAGAGAGCTTTACGGTCGCGGTGTAGTGGAATCAGAGTGAGCTCCGGCCCTCAGGGCTCCGCTGTGCTCCGGCCTCGATGGCCATAATCGACTGCATAGTCGCCAAGGCGACAGAACGTGACCCCATCGATCGCGCATGATCCGTCCTGTCGGATCGACTACAAACGTGCTCATCATGGCCGACATAGGGGCCATGCTTCTGATAAGGCTTATTGCCGGCGGCAATTGAAAAGCCCCGTCGGGACCTGGTAATAAATCGATGACCCAATGTTGGGCAATCCGATTCGCGTCGCAACGGAGAGCGGCTGTTTCCAGACAGTAGGATCCATTCGAGTGGTGGTCACGAAGCGGACAACACTGACCACGATGCAGGACAGCGCCGACTACACAATTTATATGGCTTCCTTCTCCGTTACTGTCATCACCACTGCCGAGAGTTCGCTGGGAAGCAATGACAGGCATTCAAGAATACGACGCAGTACGCTAAGGCATGGGCTAATTCACTGAAAGCGCAGTGTAATCGGATTCGCGTAGATCCGCGGGATCCATCGCGTTCTGTGTTGCTCAAGGAAGATATTGACGCTGCTACCACGACTCCTCCTAGTCCAACTTCTTCAGCCAAAGACTCCGAAACGAAACCTTGCAGGGTGCGCCTTCGATTTGCAATCCAAACAAGCCGGAGACGTTGTTGGAGGAGGCTGGGTCGTCGTCGACTAAGACAGCCATGAGCTGGCCGTTAAGGATGTGCAGGATGATGGGGCCGCGGGCGATGATCTCGTATTGGTTCCAGTCGCCTTCATGAATGAAGGCGCCGAGGGCGCTGCGGTCGCCGATGATTCGCCGGGAGAGTCCAAACCAAATGCAGGTCCATTCGACTCGCGTCTGAATTGATTCAGCGCGGCACAAAACGCCGCGCTGAAATTCGGATGCTTCGCTCAGGATGACAGAGTTTTTGCTTTCCCCAGGATTCGTGGGGATTCCAGCAGGGAGCGCAGCAGCACACGACAATTTGACCCTTTTGTACGGAGACGCAGGCGTCAGAGCGGCCGCTCTTCGAGCGCTACGGCAGCCATGGGTGGCGAGCTGGCCGGGGGAGCGACCGGTGGTTGCGTGGAGGCGTCCGATGCGGGGGGCTTTGTGTTTCCCTGCCTGGCGCGGCGCTTCTTGCGGACTTCGTTGGCAGCGACGAGGAAGAGCGAGACGAAGGTGACAGCAAGGAGGGCGATGGCGGTCCAGCCGGTGAGCTGCTCCATTTCGCCGACCAGCAGGGCCAGCCCGCCGAAGACGAAGAGCAGGTGCGCGCAGAAGACCTGGAGCGAGGCTTTGCCGAAGGTGAGGAAGGGCTCGCGCGCCACAACGACTCGGACATATTTGCGCAGCCAGTAGAAGACGATGAGGAAGGCGGCGATGTTGAGGACGCGGAGCGGGCCGATTTGCCACTTATCGAGGAGGAGGCCGAAGGACTGCTCGGTGAGGTGCGGACCGAGCCAGCTGAAGCGGACGCCGATGAAGAAGAGGCAAAGGGCGGCGCTGAGGGCGACTCCCCAGCGGGGAACCAGCTTTAGCGGGACGTCGTGGTGGGCGGAGCGGGCACCGAGCCAGAGGCCGACGATCCAGACCATCTGCCAGGCGAAGAGGTTGAAGGCGCCGGTTTCCTGGAGGGGGATCTGGAGGTGCGTGAGGTGGACGACCCAGGAGTGAACGAGGTCGCGCAGGCCGAACTGGGCTCCCAGCCAGATGAGCGCGCTCACGGCGAGGACGGTTTTCCATCCCCAACGAACGGCGGCGGAGAGGAAGAGCGGGGTGAGGAAAAGGAAGAGGACGTAGAGGGGAAGGATGTCGAGCAGAGGCGGGCAGTAGATGAGGAAGATGGAACCAACAATCGCGACGACGGGGTGGTGCAAATAGAAGTTGAGCAGGTTGGTGATGGCGGCGCGATGGTGATGGACGGCCCAGCTGGCGGCGATGGTGAAAGCGAACGCGAGCAGAAACAGGTGGTAGGCGTAGAGCTTGAAGGAGCGGCGCCACATCTGGGAGCGGACGCCGACGGGGTCCTGCATGGACTTGCGGATGTAGAGGCGGCCGATGAGGATTGCGGACAGGAAGACGAAACCTTCGGCGGAAGTGACGAAGCCGAGGGGCTCATTGACGAGGCTGCTGTAGTGCGTGGGGAGATGGGTCAGCGTCATCCAGACGAGGAACAGGCCGCGGAGGGCGTCGAGTTCGGGAAGGCGCTGAAGCTTGGGGAAATGCATGGTGGGATTCGACCCTGGTGGGGTGCTCCTAGATTAGACGCGGCGCTGGGTGGGCGGGTTGCGGGGCACAGGGTGCAGGGCACAGGGCTCGAGTTACAGGTTGCGGGCTTAGAGAGCCTCTGATTAACACAGCAGAACAGACCTCAGGGGCTAAAGCCCTGCGAATTTTGCCGGCTTTACGGCACGGCTGAAGCCGTGCCCCTTCAAAACAAAGGGTCGATCGGGGATTCCTTAGAAGGGTCGGCCCTGGCTAGTATGCGGCGATGCCGGTCACGCTCTGGCCAATGACCAGGGTGTGGATGTCGTGGGTGCCCTCGTAGGTCTTGACGGACTCGAGGTTCATCATGTGGCGCATGACGGGAAAGTCGTCGGTGATGCCATTGGCGCCGAGGATGTCGCGGGCCATGCGGGCGCACTCGAGGGCCATCCAGATGTTATTGCGCTTGGCCATGGAGATGTGCTGGTGGTCGACTTTGCCCTGGTCTTTGAGGCGGCCGACCTGGAGCACGAGGAGCTGGCCCTTGGTGATTTCGGTGATCATCCAGGCGAGCTTTTCCTGGACGAGCTGGTGGCTGGCGATGGGCTGATCGCGAAACTGCTTGCGGACGAGGGAATACTGGCGGGCGGTGTCGTAGCAGGACATGGCGGCGCCGATGCCGCCCCAGGCGATGCCGTAGCGGGCCTGGTTGAGACACATGAGCGGGCGATTTGAGGCCGCCGGATTCGGGCAGGAGGTTGGCGGCGGGGATGCGGACGTCCTGCATGGAGAGGCCGGAGGTGACGGAGGCGCGCAGGGACCATTTGCCGTGGACATCCCAGGAGCCGAAGCCGGGGCGGTTGGTTTCGACGAGGAAGCCGCGGACGGTGCCGTCTTCCTGCCCGTCATCGCCGTAGGTTTTGGCCCAGATGACGGCGACGTCGGCGATGGAGCCGGAGGTGATCCACATTTTTTCGCCGTTGAGGATGTACTCATCGCCGCTGCGGTCGGCGCGGGTGCGCATGCCGCCGGGGTTGGAGCCGAAGTCGGGCTCGGTCAAGCCGAAGCAGCCGAGCTTTTCGCCGGTGGCCATTTTCGGGAGCCAGAAGTTCTTCTGGTCATCGGAGCCGAAGGTGTAGATGGGATACATGACGAGCGCGGACTGGACGCTGACGAAGCTGCGCACGCCGGAGTCGCCGCGCTCGAATTCCTGCATGACGAGGCCGTACTCGACGTTGGACATGCCGGCGCAGCCGTAGCCCTGGAGGCTGGCGCCGAAGAAGCCGAGCTGGCCCATCTGGGGAACGAGTTCTTTGGGAAAGCGGCCCTCGCGGTTGCACTCCTCGATGATGGGGACGAGGTTGTCTTCGATGAACTGGCGGGCGGTGTCGCGCGTGAGGCGCTCGTCGTCGCTGAGGAGGCTGTCGAAGCCGATGAAGTCTACGCCCTTGAAAGGAAAAGCCATAAGATGAGAATCACTCCGGAAGGAAATCATACCGGTTCGGGGTGGGAGGCTGGAACCGGAAGATAGCCGCGTGAAAATGCGGCGAAGACCGGGGCGGGCGCGTCCAATTGAAAAATTTGCGAGCCTGGTTTACGCGGGGCGCAAAACCTTGTAATTATGGCGTAGCAGGGGAAACGAGGAACCCATGGCTGGCGATCTGCAACTCATCTGCAGCGACTGCGGGCAGGAATTCACCTTCACGAGCGAAGACCAGGCATTTTTTCAGGAACGCGGGTATACCGCACCCAAACGCTGCAAGAGCTGTCGTCAGGCGAAGAAGAGCCAGATGGGCGGAGGCGGGGGCGGGGGCGGCTATCAGCGAGCGGAGCCGAGAGGGACGGCGGTGGTCTGCTCCGGTTGCGGGCAGCAGACGACGGTGCCGTTTGAGCCGCGTGGCGATCGGCCGGTGTACTGCCGGGATTGCTACCAGGCGCAGAAGGGCGGCGCCAGCAGCGGACGCGGCGGCGGACGCGGGCGCTACTAAAGC
>CAVPCB010000106.1:0-5978 GCA_963702285.1 uncultured Acidobacteriaceae bacterium
AAAAAGGCGAGTGAAAGGCGAGCCGACTGCAAGCAAGCGGCGAGTCAGGGGCGACGTGTGTTTGTGGGCGCGTCGACCCTCACGCGGCTCAGGCTGCGTTTGCCTGTTGCGATGAGCGCGGTGGCGACGTTCAGCCGCGTTCCAGCAGCGCCTTGACGGCTTCATAGAGGCGGGCGGTGATCTGCTCCGGGGAGTCGTCCTGCGTGAAGCGGATGGGCTCGCCGATGCGGACGGTGAGTTTGCCGGAACGGAACCAGCCTTTGCGCTGCTGCTTGAGTTCGCTGAGGCCAACGAGGGCGGTGGGGACGACCGGCACATCGGATTCGCGCACTAGCAGGCCGATGCCGGGGCGGAAGGGCTGCAGCGCCGGTTTCGGTGCGGAAGTCCTTCAGGGAAAACAAGAACGTTGTATCCCCGATCGAGGGCTTCGCCGGCGTGCTGGAAGGAGCGGCGAAAGCCTGCGCTGCGCGGGAGCGGAAAAACGTTGAAGAGCGCCGTGATGAGAAGCCAGGCGGGTGGACCGAGGGGATGCGAGAATCCGCGAGCCCTGGGGGCCGACGTTGCGCATGTGGCAAGTCGCGGAGCATGTTGCCGGCCATGGCGACAGCGACACGGCGGCGCATGGGACCGGGAAGTGCCGTAGAGGATGAGCGCGGCGTCGTAGGCGCGTGACGTGATTGGCGATGAGGATGACCGGGGTGTTCGGATTGAGGTTCGCTGGGGCGCTCGACGCGGGTTTGCCGAGGAGCCAGACGAAGAACGGCGAGACGAGCTCGAGTAAAGGACGCGGACCAGCGGAACGGGGCCCACCAGGTCCAGCGGGGGTAGAGGTCGTCTTCAGGTCGCGGCGGGGCTCGACGTGACCCGGAGTTGGAGCTGGAGTGGGCTCGGGGGCCGTCGCCGGTGCGGTAGCTGTGGTGCGGCTCTGGCTTTGGCGGTGATCTCGGCCGCGTACATGCCGAGTTCGCGGCGCAGGTCGCCGAGGGTGAGATGCGCTCGATGGCGTGTCGTCGAGGGTGAGGCCGAGACGCTGCTCGAGTTCGGACTGGAGTTGCACGCGGCCGAGGCTGTCGAGGCCGAGGTCTTCTGAAGGCGGGTTTCGTCTCTGGTATTGGCGGGAGTCGCGTGGCTGATGGAGAGGATCAGAGTAAGGAGCGGGTCGGCGACGGAGCCGTTGATCTTCGATGCGCTGCGCGTTGACCCATTCGGTGACTTTGGGGCGGCGGATTTTTCCGGTGGAAGTTCGAGGCAGATCGAGTTCGGGCCACAGACGCCACTGGTGGATCTGCTGATAGTCGGCGAGGTGACCGTTGGCGGCAACGATGGCGGCGTGGGCTTGTTCGTTCGATCCGCGGAAGAGCAGGACGGCGACGGGCTCCGTTCCGGCCGGCGTGAGGAGCGGAACGACGGCGGAAGCCTGGACGCCGGGCTGGTCGTTCAGCGCGGCCTCGACATCTTCAGGGTGGACATTGAGACCGGAAGGCGTGACGATGACCTGACTTTTGCGTCCGACGAAGTGGAGCTGGCCCTGATCGTCGCGCTGCGCGAGATCGCCGGTGGCGAGCCACTCGCGATTCATTCTGCTGGAGCGCGCCGTGCTGCCAGGTGGCGCGGGAAACCATGTCGCCACGAACGAGGATCTCGCCTTCGTCGGTGATGCGGACATCGCGACCGGGGAGAATTTTGCCGATGGTTCCCTGGGCGGTATGGAAAGGGTGGTTCAGGGTGATGAGCGCGGAGGTTTCCGTCATGCCGTAGCCCTGGACGATGAGGAAGGCGAGTGTGCCCCAGAAGCTTTCCAGTTCCGGAGAGAGGGCGGCGCCACCGCAGACAAAGGCCCAGAATCTGTAACCGAAGGTGCGATGAATGCGGCGGAAGCGCCACCAGCGGCCGAGGATTCCTGTCGCAGCAGCGCGCTGGAGTTCATCGGCGAGTTTCGGGTGGACGGCGAGAAGGTGCGAACGCAGCAGATCGAGCACACGCGGCACCGAACAGAGGACAGAAACTTTTTCGTTGCGGATGGTCTCGATGAGGCGCTGCGCCTGGAGGCGGTCTTCGAAGTGGACCACAGCGCCGAGGAGCGGCGGAATCCAGAGACCCATGAACTGGCCGAAGACGTGGCTGAGCGGAAGCGTGTGCAGAAAGTGAAGGGGGTGGAAGATGCGCTCGTACTTCAGGTACTTCTTCATCTCGCGCTCGACGGGGTCGAGGCTGGACAGAACGTTGCGGTGGGTGTGGACGATGCCTTTGGGTTCTGCGGTGGTGCCGGAGGTGAAGAGGATCTGGAACGGTGTGTCGAGCGCGACGGAGGGATCGCGCAGATTTGTGTGAGGCGTTGCGGGAAGCGCTGAGGCGAAGTCTTCGAAGCTGAGACGCGGCAGATCGGAAGGGAGTTCACGCAGGAGTGCGCTGTCGCCGACGATCAGACGCGGTTTTGTGTTGGCGATGACGCGGATGGCAAAGTCGAGAGCGCCCGCGGGATCGAGGGGTACGGTGATGACGCCGCGCTGGATGCAGCCGAAGAACGCAGCCATCCATTCGCGGCCATTGGCGCCCCAGAGGACGACGCGTTCGCCAATGGGGACTTCGCGGCGCATGAGCTCGGCAGCGAATCGGTCGGCGAGGTCGGCGATCTGATTCCACGACGAAACGAGTTTGCGGTTGCCGCGATGGACAACGATCGCGGGTGCATCGCCGTGACGGCGGAAGTCGTCGAGGAACGTGATGAGGCTGGAACGCATAGTGCCGGCCGATGCCAGGTTGTTGGACGCAGGCCGCGGGACAGGTGAGTCGCAGCGATTGGAGCCAACCCGCGCCTGATCCAGCTTAAACGCGGGCGAAGTCGATGTATCCCTGGGCCGGATCGGTTCGCACGAGAGACACACGGAGGCGGTCGCCGACATCGACACCCTGCGCACCCTGAACCAGCATGCCATCGACGGGAGGCTTGAGGGTGCGGACGAAGGAACCGTGCTGGTTGACACCGGTAACGATGGCGTCGAAGGTCTGGCCGATGCGGCTGCTCATGGCGACGGCGGCGATGCGCTTTTGCATCTCGCGCGAGACTTTGCGCTCGGCATCTTCCATGCGCGTACACTGCGCGGCGATGGAGGCGAGCTCGTCGTCGGAGTAGGGCGAGGGCTTACCGGCAATCATCGCTTTGACGATGCGCTGGATGACCAGGTCGGCGTAGCGGCGGTTGGGCGCGGTGGAGTGCGTGTAGTCCTGCACGGCGAGGCCGAAGTGGCCGATGGGCTGCTGGCCGGGTTTCTCGAGGATGTATTCGCCAGGGCCGAGCAGTTTGATGACCGCGAGGGAGAGGTCGGCGAAATGGTCGGGATCTTTGCGCTGCTGATCGCAGAGGAAGTCGTGCAGCGGTTTGGGATCGGGCTCAACGGGAAGCTGCGTTCCACGCTGAGAGGCGAGCTCGACGATGCGCTCCCAGCGTTTAGGCGTGCGGACGACGCGGCGGATGGACGAGTAGCCTTTGGCGTCAAGCATGCGGGCGACCGCGCCGTTGGCGGCGATCATGAAGTCCTCGATGATTTGCGTGGCGCGGTTCTTCGTGTCGGCTTCAATGCCGATTTCGCCATCGGTCAGATGGATGGGGTGAGTCTCGATGGTCTCGAGGTTGAGAGCGCCATGGCTGTCGCGCTCCCCGAGGAGGCGCTGGGCGATCTGATCCTGCAGATGGAGTTGTTGCTGCAGCTCGGAGGAAGCGGCGACTTTGGGAGGCGCCGGCTGACCGGCGAGCCACGCGCCGATGGAGGGGTAGGCGAGCTGCGCTTTGTTGAGGACGCGGGCGAGGTAGAGCTCGCTGGCGACGACGTGGGCCTGTGCGTCGATGGTGAAGTCGCCGACGATCGCGAGGCGTTCCTGGTCCTCGAGCAGCGAAGTTGAGCCGGTGGAAAGCTCCTCGGGCAGCATGGAGAAGATGTCGACGCCGGTGTAGACGGTGGTGGTTTCGCGCAGGGCGTGCTGGTCGATGGGGGAACCTTTTGGGACGAATGCATCGACGTCGGCGATGCCGATGAGGACGCGCGAACTGCCGTTGGGGAGGGTTTCGACGTATTCGATCTGGTCGAGGTCTTTCGAGGTGTCGTTGTCGATGGAGGACCAGAGGAGGCCGCGCATGTCGTGCGCCTTAGGGTCAGGCTGCGGCGGATGCGCGCGCAGCTGTCAAGCTGAGCGGCGAGGCGGGAGGATAGTCCGGCTCGAAGCCGTGGGCGAGCATGGTCCGGCGCGCCGCGGCGCTCAGATCGAAATGAAGCTGGTGGTTCATCGGACTCCTCGTGTGGGCGAAGGGCAAGGCTATCACGAGCGCTGGGGACTGGGCGAGCGCACAGAGCTGGAGAGGGCAAATATTCGGGCGCCTGTCATCCAACCGGTGAGCCACTGCGGCCTTCCAAAGCACGAATGCCCTGCGCAACATTAAAATCGATGCTGATCCGCGAAGGATTCTATCACAGTCGCAGCAGCGCGATCTGGACCGGCCGACGGCCATCGATATCTACGAGCAGGTTTCGACGCAATGCGCGCCGGGAGCTGCAGCGGCCGGCAAAGGCGCTGGCGATTTCCGGCATCGTCGGCGGGCTGACGATGGGCCTGACGGGGCTGAGCGTATCGGTGGTCAGCTCGATGCTGGAATTCGCCGCTGGCGCAGTTTGTGGCGCTGCTTTTTTATCCCATGGGGTTCATGGCGGTGATTCTGGGGCGCGGGCAGCTGTTCACGGAGAACACGCTGTATCCGGTGGCGCTGATTCTGGCGGAGCGCCGCATTTTCTCTCGACAGCACGGCTGCTGGGGGATCGTGTTCCCGTCGCAATGTGGCGGGGGCATTTCTGTTCGCGCTTCTGGCTGCACGCACCAAGGCGCTCTGCACCGGACACGCTGCACGCTCTGGTACAGCTGGGCACCCAGGCGGCCATCCCAACGATGCGGCACATCTTCTGGAGCGGCGTGGTCGGCGGATGGATTATCGCCATGGTGGCGTGGCTGGTGAGTGGCAGCCATTCGATCACCGGGTCGGTGGCGGTCATCTGGGCCTGACGTTCATCGTGGGGTGCGGGACACTCCGCGCACTGCATTGCCACCAGCGGAGAGATCTGGCCGCCGTGCTCGCACACGGAGTATCGGTCAGCAGCTATGGGCGGTGGCTGCTGGCGGCGACAAGCGGAAATATTTTGGGCGGCGTGGTTCTGGTCACCCTGCTCGAGTACGGGCAGTAAAACTGGACTAAGATGATGCCGAACTGGACCGACCATTTGCTGCAACTGCACGGGCGGCACTGGACGATTGGGCTGGCCATCCTGCTGCTGGCGATCCTGCTGAGCTCATTCGCGAAGAAGATCCTGATGAAAGGTGGTGAATCACTTTCATCGTAGCCAGAACGCAGGAACTCCTCCGATGCTGCGAATCGTGTCGCGCATTCGGCGGCCGGCGCAGGTTCTGGTCTGCTGGCTGGGGCCGGGTTTGTGCTGCCGCTGGCGGACCTGCCACGTACTGGCTGAACATCGCGCAGAAGACCGTGGGCGTGGCTGTTCGTGGCACCGGGCTGGCTGTCGATTGCGCTGGTTTACTGCTTCGAGGATTTTCTGCTGCTGCGCTTCGACGTCAGCGTCGCGGACAATCTGCGCGCACGCCGCGCGAGGACCCAGATTACTGGCCGCGCCGGACGGCGATTACGCTGCTGGTGGCGGCAGATGCCGGACTGGTGCCGTTGGTCTTTTGATTCTCAAATCTGGACTATTGCGGGGACCGCTGGCATCTGCAGGATCCAGCCTGTTTGGTGTGAGATTCAGGACCATTAACATGACACTCAGGCGCAGCTGGACTCTTTCGTAGCAGACCTGCTTGTGAATCTGAAAGCTGACATCTGCTCTAGGCGTTTCAGTACTCTCAAATCTGTCGCTATTGTTCGGCTGATATGGATACGATTCGCAAAAAAGTGCTGATCTACCGAGCAATACGCGACGAAT
>CAVPCB010000107.1:0-15993 GCA_963702285.1 uncultured Acidobacteriaceae bacterium
GTTTTTCCATTCCCGACCCTTTCCCGTTAGTCGCATCGAGAAACAAAGCAACGCGCCCCCATTCCAGCCCCCAGTGCCCAGTCCGGAAGCTCGGACCAGGAAAACAGTTTTTCCATTCCCGGCCGCTTCCCGTTCCGCCGCATCGAGAACCGAAGGAACGCGCCCCAGTCCACCCCACAGCGCCGGGCCGGACGGATCCTCTCCTCGAATCGGAAAAATAATTTCTCTTTCCCCCAGCTCTGCTTCTCCGCCACCATCGACAAGCAGAAAGCGGCCAGGTTCACCCCACAGCAAGAAGTCCATACCCCCGCACTGCGCTGCGTCAATGGATTTCACTCCCTGTCTCACCCCTAAGTACCGCTCGAACCGTGCGTGGTTCCATTTTGGAACGCGGCTCCACCCGCCGTGTACGATTCCCCTCATGCCAGCCATGCACGTTCGACTCGCCCTCGCGGCCTCCGCAACCTTTCTCTTCTTCCTCCCCGCATACGCCCAGCTAAGCCACTGGGCCTCGCCCAGCGACAAGACCGCGCAATCCATCATCGAGATGGAACGCAAGTGGGCGGAGAGCATCTGCGTTGACAACGGTGTCGTTGCCGGTCTGCTGGCCGACGACTTCGAGGGCACATCCACCCAGGGCGCGCGCTTCACCAAGCCGGATGAACTGCGAGACGAGAAATCTCCACACCCCGCGCACGATTGCGGGCTCGATGAGACAAAAGTGCGTTTCTTCGGCGACAACCTGGCCATCGTCTACGGCAGCGAACACGCCATCGGCAAAGACAAATCCCAACCCACCGCAAAGGTATGCCAGGTCTGGACCGATACCTGGCTCAAGCGCGCCAACCAATGGCAGGTCATCGCCTCCCAGGATATTCGCGTGCCCTGCAAGTAGCTGGTCAGCGAAACGCCCGGGTCGCCGACCATCCACACATCGCCACACACAAGCCCGTCTGTCGATACCTATCCGTGATTTGAAAAGCAAGCCGAGCTGCATGAGTGCAATCGTCTGTTCTCAGGAATTGACTCCCACCCGCCGGGATGCCCGGACCAGCTCTGGGACAGTATGAAGAATCGAAGCGGTATCCTGGCGCAGAAGGTGAGCTATCGGCAGCGGGGTCCGCGTTGCCGCTACAATTCGCCATGCCCGATCTCCCGCAACATGCAGAGGACCTGGACGCCCTCACAGCCGCACCCCGGAATCACACGCTGCTCTTCGAAAATGAGACGGTTCGCGTGCTCGACACGTTTGTCCGCCCCGGCCAGACCGTCCCGTTGCACACACACCAATGGCCGAGCACGAATTACCTGCTCAGTTGGAGCGACTTCATCCGCCGCGATCGTGACCGGGCGGTGCTCCTCGACAGCCGCAGCCTCTCGCCGAAACCCGCTGCCGGCAGCGCCTTCTGGGGACCGCCCCTCGCCCCGCACACCCTCGAAAACATCGGCGAGTCCGACCTTCACGTGATCAGCGTAGAAATCAAACACGCCTGATCGTCACGTCTGATCTGAGCATGCGCATTGCATCTGCATCGCGTCGCGGATCTCGTTCAGATTGGCGGGTCGTCAGCCTGCGGGTCTGGCAGATAACTGCCGCAGTGACTGTGGAATCGGGACCGATAGTCGGCTTGGCGAAGATACTGGTTGTTCCAGGATGGCGGCCTGGTCGAGATTGACCGACTGGTTTTGAATTCCACCCGAACGGCCGATTCTCCGCTGTTCAGGCCTCAATGAGCGCCAGGACCTGTTGGCAACACTCAATCGTTCAGCTTCGGCGAATGCTCATACGTTGCATCACGACGAAACGCCGGTCTCCTGTATAGTGGTGACCGCGCTGGGGTGCTCACCAACGGCGTAACGGAGATCGAATGGCGAGATTTGTCCTTGTACACGGCGCGTTTTCCGGCGCCTGGATCTGGGGACCATTGACGGACCATCTGAAGGCGGCCGGCCATGCGGTGGCCGCGTTCGATTTGCCCGGGCTCGGAGACGACAAAACCCCAGCCAGCGAAATCACACTGGATAGCTGCGTGGCCCGACTCTGTGAGGTGCTGACTGCTGACTCCGAGCCGGCGATTGTAGTCGGTAACAGCATGGGCGGCGTAATCGCGACCCAGGCGGCGGCACGCCTTCCGGAACGGGTCGCGGCGCTCGTTTACGCAACTGCCTTCCTGCCCAGGGACGGCCAGAGTCTTCTCGACCTGACAAAGCTTCCGGAGGGGGCCGGCGATCAGGTGCAGGCAAATATCGCCATCGAAGGCGATCCGCCGGTTGCCACTATGCCGGCCGCGGCGTCGCGTCAGGCATTGTACGGCTCCTGTACGGACGAGGTCGCGGCGTGGGCCATCGCACGGCAGCGCCCGCAGCCAATCGGACCCTTCGTGACTCCAGTCTCGATCCCGACCCGGGCGCTCGACGGAATCAACCGATATTTCGTCGTCTGTACTCGCGATCGGGCCATCCCCTTGCCGCTGCAGCGGCGAATGATCGCGGAGAACGTGTGCGACGATGTTGTTGAGCTCGATACAGACCATACGCCTCACTTATCCATGACGGAGAAGTTAGCAGGGGTCCTCAACCAATTCGCGGCGCACTCATCCACGAAGGGGAAGAAGGCAAGTGCCTCAACGCAGCGTGTGAATGGGTAACCTCTTCCGCGCGACGCGATCGACACGCTCCAGGATGGTGGTCGTGTGGCCCCCCAGACCGAAACTCTCGGCTGTCCAGGAAGTCAATTTCACGCATCGTCGCCAAGACACTCGCTGATGCCGACGCCGTTCCGGACGACCCACCCTCAACCCGAAAGTTCCGCCCACGAACAAAGCAATCTCCGGCGCGTCCAGGCATTCATTCGCGCCCCTTACCTTCGTTTGCCGAGCCCCCACAATTCACTTGCAACAGCACCCTCGCATCGCCCAAACTAAAAATAGAACTCTGTATTCCAAAAAGGACTCGCCCTGCGAGTCCTTTTCCATTGCGCCTCACGGTCCGCCGCGGAGGCAGAAATGCCAACCGGTCCTGCTCTTTCTCATCCCGAAGCCGCCGCTTCGCAAAGCGGGACAGGCGCCTGTTGTTAACATCGACAACAAAATAAGCCCCTGCAGATTCAAGAGCTTGCCACAGTCCCCTTCCGGGGGGAGGGGGGCCTACATCGACTGAAGGCCTTTCCCCTCCTCGACCGTGAAGATCCGGTCCACCTCCGGCACCGCCACCTTCTCCACCTTCCCGTCCGGCCAATGAATCTCCACCCCGTCCACCTTCGTCGCATCTCCGATCCCAAAATGAACCCGCGGATCGTTCGACGACAAGTAGCTCCCGCCACTCAGCACATCGCCACGCTGCCGGATTCCGCCCGCCGTCAGATACACCGTCGCGCCCACCGCATCGCGCGGGCTCTTCGGACCACCAACCAGTTTCAGCTCCACCCAGTGGTGATGGTCCGGGTTCACGTTGCGCTCCAGCACCGGCACGCCGTCCATGTTGTTCATCACCACATCGATTTTGCCGTCGTTGAAAATGTCGCCGAACGCCGCCCCGCGCCCCACCGTCACCACCGCCAGCCCCGTGCCCTCCACCGTCGGCACCAGCGAGAACTTGCCGTTCTTTTCGTTGTGGAACAGCAGCGGCTTTTCCTCATACGTCGTTCCCCACTCCGGATGCTGATCCACCACCGGATACACATGCCCGTTGGTGAAGAACAGATCCTTCCACCCGTCGTTGTCGTAGTCCAGAAAGCCGTCGGCAAAGCTCACGTACGGAATCGTCGGCGCCGCCACCCCCGAGGGATAACTCACGTCGGTGAAATTTCCCTTGCCGTCGTTGTTAAACACGATGTCGTAATCGTCGGCGAAGGTCGTGGTCACAATATCCTCATGCCCGTTGTTCTCGTAATCCCCGGCAGCAATGCCCATGTTGGCCGCCTCGCGCCCGTCGGCATTCAGCGCCAGCCCGCTTAGATAGCTGTCGTCTTCGAACGTCCCGTTGCCCTTGTTGATGTACAGATAATTCGGCGTCGAATCGTTCGCCACAATCAGGTCCGGCTTGCCATCGTTGTTCACGTCCACAAACAGCGCGCCCAGCCCGTAGTAGCCGTTCTTGTTGTCCACGCCCAGTTTTTCGCTCACGTCGGTGAACGTGCCATCGCCGTTGTTGTGGAACAGGTGATCGCGCTCCCCTGGCAGCCCGCGCGGCCCGCACATCGTCTCCACGCCGCGATACTGGCAGTTCGCGTAATTCACCGTCCGCGATCCTGACACCGGCGGATGCACGAAGTCGAAATGAATATACCCGGCCACAAACAAATCCAGCCGCCCGTCGCCGTCGTAGTCGCCGAACGTCGCGCCCGTCGACCACGTCCCCAGCGCCACACCCGCCTTCTCCGCCACATCCGTGAACGTCCCGTCGTGGTTGTTGTGGTAGAGCCGATTCTTCCCGTAGTTGCTCACAAACAAATCCGGCCAGCCATCGTTGTCGTAGTCCGCTACCGCGCAGCCGTAGCCCCAGCGCAGGTTGGCCACGCCCGCCTTCTCCGTCACATCGGTAAAGGTTCCATCGTGGTTGTTGTGGAACAGCGCCGCCCGCGGAGCCTCCGCCTTCCCGTTCATCGCGTCCAGCGTCGATCCGTTCACCAGATAGATGTCCAGCCACCCATCGTTGTCGTAGTCGATCAGGCACACGCCCGGTCCCTTCGCTTCCACGATGTACGGCTTGTCCGGAGTCCCCGCCGTGTGATGCCAGCTCGTCAGCCCCGCCGCCTTCGCCACGTCCTGAAAAACGACCGGACCTGTCTTAACGAAACCTCCCGCCGTAATCACGCGATGCTGCGTGTCGTATACGGCCTGATGCTGCACCCCGCTCGCCATCCCTGTATTTTGTGCTCCGCCCTGCGCCTGCGCCTGCGCCGACACGGCAGACGACCCGGCCAACAAAAGAACCGCACCCCAACAAATCCCCAGCGTCAATCCGCTCCTCGAACCGGAGCGCCCCTTGATTCCCACTCGGATGTTTCCTTCCCCTGGAAAGTCAGCCACCATTGTCGCCGCTCGCCATCCCTTTGCGATAGCCCCAAGCCTGATTTCCCTGCGCCCCGTCGCGATACTATGAATTCCGATGCCCCTTCGCCGAATTGCCGTCCTGCTTGCCCTTGTCTGCTGCTGCTCCGGCCCTGCTCCGCTTCTCGCCGCGCAAAAACCCGCTCCGGTTCACGTTGCCACCGCCGTTCTCGACCGCTATGTAGGCCAGTATCGCGAACAGGATGACCCCGACACCGTCCTCTCCGTCTTTCGCGACGGCGACCGCCTCTACATGGAAAGCGCCCGCACCGCGCGCATCGATCTCAACGCGGAATCGAACACCTCGTTTTCGCCCGACTCGACTTCGCACTACGCGTTTCAGACCGATGCCAGCGGCGCCGTCAACGCCATGAAGTTTTCCGCGCCCGGGCAGGAAATCCTGTTTACGCGCATCTCCTCCCAGCCGGCGCAAAACCATTTCCGGCCCTACTCGCGCGAGGAAGCGATGATCCCCATGCGCGACGGGGTGAAACTGCACGCCGTCATTCTGCGCCCCACCGACACCAAAGATCCTCTGCCCTTCCTGATGCAGCGCACGCCCTACGGCGTCGATGGCTACGACTCCGGCGCCATCGATTCCCGCTACACCGAACTCGCCCAGAGCGGCTACATCTTCGTCATGGAAGATATCCGTGGCCGTTACAAATCCGAAGGCAAATTCGTCATGATGCGCCCGCTCGCCGACCACCGCGACCCAAAGGCAATCGACGAAAGCACCGACAGCTACGACACCGTCGCCTGGCTCCTCGAGCACGTTCCCCACAACAACGGCCGCGTCGGCGTCATGGGCGTCTCCTATCCCGGCTTTCTCACCGCCGAAGCCGGCATCGACCCCCACCCCGCCGTTCGCGCCATCTCGCCCCAGGCCCCCATGACCGACGTCTGGATCGGCGACGACTTCTTCCATAACGGCGCCTTCCGCCAGACCTATGGCTATGACTATGTCATCGGCATGGAGTCGGGCAAGGAGAACGCCTTCACCAAACTGGATGAAGACGCCTATACCTTCTTCCTGAAAGCCGGCTCTTTCGCCGCCGCCGGCAAGCTTTCCGATAAGATGTCCAGCGGATCCGCCTCAATTGAGGCCCTGCCCACGTGGCAGGCCTTCCTCGACCATCCCGCCTACGATGATTTCTGGCGCGCGCGCGCCGTTCAGCCTCATCTCACCACCGTCGCCGTTCCCACTCTCGAAGTCGGCGGCTTCTGGGATCAGGAAGATCTGTGGGGGCCCCAGGAAGAATACGCCGTGCTGGAACCGCACAATGAGCCCAACAACCCCGCGCATCGCGTCTACATGGTGCTCGGCCCGTGGCGTCATGGCGGCTGGTCCCAGACCACCCGACGCCTCGGCGACGTCAACTTCGGAGAGCCCGTCGGCGACGAGTTCCGCCGCCAGATCGAAGCCCCTTTCTTCGCGTATTACCTCAAAGACCAGCCGGGATTCGACCTCGCCAACACCGCCACCTACCAGACCGGTTCCGAGCGCTGGATGCACTACAACCAGTGGCCGCCGAAAAACGTAACAACGCATGATCTTTATCTCGGATCCGACGGCTCGCTGAGCTTCGACAAGCCCGCCGATCCGGATTCGTTCAAGGCCTATACCTCCGATCCCGCGGATCCCGTCCCCTATCGCCGCCGCCCCATTGAAGCCACCTACGCCCCCAGCGGCTCCGGCTGGTACACATGGCTGGTGCAGGACCAAAGCTTTGTGGACGGACGCAAAGACGTCGCCGCGTGGAAACGCCGCCGCTCGACCACGACATCACCGTCACCGGCAACGTCGTCGCGGACCTCACCGCATCAACCTCCGGCACCGACAGCGATTGGGTCGTCAAGCTCATCGATGTCTTTCCCGACAGCCCCGCGGCCTCCTCCTGTCAAGAGCCGTGTTTTTCCATCGACCCCGGCCCCGGCGTCAAGCCCGCCGGCTTCCAGCTGATGATTGCCGACGAAATCTTCCGCGGCCGCTACCGCACCAGCTTCTCGCAGCCTGAAGCCATCCCCGCGAACACGCCGGAGGAATACAAATTTTCCCTCCACGCCGCCGACCACGTTTTCCTCAAGGGCCATCGCATCATGGTGCAGGTGCAGAGCAGCTGGTTCCCGCTCTACGACCGCAATCCGCAAACCTTCGTGCCCAACATCATGACCGCCCAGCCCGTAGACTATAAAACCGCAGAGCAGCACATTTACGCGTCCTCGCACATCGAGTTGCCAATTCCCCAATAGCGCTTGCTCAGAAAATGAACCCAATCCATCATCCCTGGACCCGACGAAAGTTCCTGGCTTCCGCAGCAGGCTCCGCAGCTGCCCTCGGTCTCGGTAGGCACAGTGAAAACCTCCTCGCCCAACCCTCCGCCTCATCACCGCTACGCGGACGCTTTCTCACCCACGTCTCCGTCGTGCGCGTGAATCAGATCGAAGTCACTCCCAATCGCTCCATCGGACAGGACGAGTCTGCCGCCAACAGCCCCGCCGCAATCCGCGCGCGCCGTGACGCCTTTGCCCGCGGTTGCCCGGATGGCCGCATGACCTGGGCCATCAGCTGGCTTGCCCTCCACGACACCCGTCAGGAATATAAGGATGCGCGCCGCCTGCTCGCCTCCTTCCACGATCGCTACGCCGACGAGATCACCTTCATCCCTGGCGGCTACTTCGCGCCGATGTATAACACCCGCGAACAAATCCGCGTCACCATTCACCAGGCTCTCGATGGGATCGCGAAGATGGTCGGCAACCGCTATCGCCCGCAATCGCTCGTCGCCGGCTTTATGGATGCGGAGAACCAGCGTCTCCTCGCCACCGACGAATCCATCCACGTCTGCCAGGGCCAGATCTGGAGCCAGCACGGCATCGATAACGGCGATGGCGACGGCGGCATCTGCTATCCCTATTACCCCAGCCGCCAGCACTACCTCAAGCCGGCCCAGGGTCCCGCTGACTTCATCGACTGCGTTTGCCTCGACGGCTGGACCTGCGATTTTCTCTCCGCCCGCCGCAACGGTTTCGAAGGAGGATTCAACAGCCGCATGGGCGTGGGTCCGATCGAAACGGTGCAGGACCTGGGCCAACAGATCGGCCGTAAGGAAATGATCGACACCACCGCCATGCACTTCGACGGTGGGCACGCTCTCAACGGCTTCGGCTGGGTCACAGCAATTTGGGAAGTCTCCATCGGCCACGATCAGGACCTAACCTGGTGGCTCCAGTCCGTCCGTGAGCGCTGGCCGGATACGCGCGTGATCGCCGAAGGCGAATTTGGCCTGGAGTGGCGCCGTCACTTCCCCAACAACCACGCGCTCAACTACCGCTTCGACGCCAAAGGAACCGGCGCGCCCGGATCGGAGAAGAACCTCGAAATCCGCTGGTACATGAACCAGAAATTCCGCCTCGCTCTCCTCGATGACTGGACCACCGCGAGTCCGCACAGGGTCATCGACTTTACCCGCTACGACCTCCCCGCCCGCGAGCCTCAGGCGCTGCAGCGCGAGTGGAGCCTCATGAATGTCCTCAACCAGAAGGGCACGCGCCCTCAGGACAAACCCATTCGCCTCGGCGACCTGCCTGCAGAAGATCGGCACATGATCGACGCCCGCTATCCCGAGCTAAAAACCTGGGCGTGATCATCGATGAGCCGCTGTCTTCCTGGTTCATCCTGCTCCTCAATAGAAAAGAGCACCGTCTCCGGCGCTCTTCCCTACTCCCTATTCCCTACTCCCTACTCCCTGTTCTTTCACTCTTCCTGCTCCCTCAGCTTCGCGATCACCGAAAAATCTTCCAGCGTCGTCACGTCGCCCTTGATCTCCCCGTGCGTCGCCATCTCCCGCAGCAGCCGCCGCATGATTTTTCCCGACCGCGTCTTCGGCAGTGCATCGGTGAAGCGAATATCGTCCGGCCGCGCCAGCGCGCCAATCTCCTTCGCCACCCACGCCCGCAGCTCGTTCTTCAAATCCGGCGTCGGCGTGTAGCCGCCCTCCAGAGTCACAAAGGCCGAGATGGCCTGCCCCTTCAGCTCGTCCGGACGCCCCACCACGGCCGCCTCCGCCACCTTCGGATGCGCCACCAGCGCCGACTCCACTTCCATCGTGCCCAGCCGGTGCCCGCTCACGTTGATCACATCATCGACGCGCCCCATCAGCCAGAAATAGCCGTCTTCATCCATGCGCGCGCCGTCGCCCGTGAAATAGCATCCCGGCACATCGGACCAGTACTGCTTCACATAGCGATCCGCATCGCCCCAAATCGTTCGCGCCATCGACGGCCACGGCTTCCGGATCACCAGCAGCCCGCCCTGCCCCGCCGGCACCGGCTGGCCCTCTTTTGTAACAACCTCGGGCACAATTCCAAAGAATGGCCGAGTCGCCGACCCCGGCTTCGCGGCCACCGCCCCGGGCACCGGCGAAATCATGATCCCGCCCGTCTCCGTTTGCCACCAAGTATCGACAATCGGGCACCGCCCCTTGCCAATCACCTCGCGATACCAGATCCACGCTTCCGGATTGATCGGCTCACCCACGGTCCCCAGCAGGCGAAGGCTGTCCATCTTGTGTTTTGCCGGATACTCGTCGCCCCACTTGATGAATGCCCGAATCGCCGTCGGCGCCGTGTAAAACACCGTCACCTTATGGTCGTCGATGATCTTCCAGAACCGGTCCGGCTGCGGATGATTCGGCGCGCCCTCGTACATCAGCGTCGTCGTGCCGTTCTGCAAAATCCCGTACACCACATACGAATGTCCCGTCACCCAGCCGATATCCGCCGTGCACCAGTAAACGTCGTCCTCCCGCAAATCGAAGATGTACTTGCTGGTCAGATAGGTCTGCACCGAGTAGCCGCCGGTCGTGTGCACCAGCCCCTTCGGCTTTCCCGTCGTGCCCGACGTATACAGGATGTACAGCGGGTCCTCGGAATCCAGCTCCTCCGCTGCACACTCCTTCTCCGCCGCCTTCATCAGCTCGTGCCACCAGTGGTCGCGCCCCGCCTGCATCTCCACCGCCGACCCGGTGCGCTTGTACACCACCACGTTCTTCACCGTGGGGCACTGCCCAACGGCTTCGTCCACTGTCGCCTTCAGCTTCACTTCGTTGCCGCGCCGGTACGACGTGTCCTGGGTCAGGATCGCCACGCACTGCGCATCGTTCACGCGATCCACAATCGCATTCGCCGCGAACCCGCCGAAGATCACCGAATGCACCGCGCCAATCCGCGCGCACGCCAGGATCGCGATGGCCAGCTCCGGCGTCATCCCCATATACACCGCGATGCGATCGCCCTTTTTGATCCCCAGCCCCTTCAGCACATTCGCGAATTTCTGCACCTCCACATGCAGTTCCGCAAACGTCAGCTTCCGCACCTCCCCCGGTTCGCCTTCCCACAGGATCGCCGTCTTGTCCGCGCGCCCGTTCCCCACGTGCCGGTCCACGCAGTTGTAGCAGAGATTGATCTTCCCCCCGACGAACCACTTCGCCCACGGCGGATTCCAGTCCAGAACCTTGTCCCACGGCTTGAACCAGTGCAGCTCGCTCGCCGCCTCGGCCCAGAAGCCCTCAGGATCCTTCACCGACCGCTGATACATCCGCTGATACTCGGCCAGGCTCTTGATGTGGGCTTGTTTCGCGAACTCCTCCGGCGGCGGAAATACCCGGTGTTCGCGCAAAATGGATTCGAGGTTGGGGTTAATCGCGGTCTGGGATGACATGCTTTCTCCGTCAGTCCAAACTACCGTCCCGGCCCGTCAGGGCGCAACCGCCCGATCGGGGCAGTGCTGAGGATGAGACGCGCTATGCCACAACCCGTGAACCGTGAGTCCCGCAGACCGAATACAATCTCATCGTGGCCAACACGTCAAAAGCGAATTCATCGGCTACCTGTCTGCCGAACACCTCGGCAAAACGCGTTTCCTCCAGAGGCGCGGACCTTGCAAAGGCGCTGCAGGGTGTACGACTGTCTGAGGCAGAACGTGCAGCCTGGTTGAAGGATCTCTACGAAGCCCGTAAGGGCCTTGGGAAGCCACCTCGTGCCCGCTAACCTCGGCCACGTCCTCGCCGTCATCCCCGCCCGCCTCGGCTCCACCCGCCTGCCTCGCAAGGTCCTCCGCGAAATTGCCGGCGAGCCCATGATCGCCTGGGTCTATCGCGCCGCCCGCGCCTGCCCCTTGCTCGACCGCGTGCTCATCGCCACCGACTCCGACGAGGTTCTTAATTTCGCCCAGCAGCACTCCCTCCCCGCCGTCTTCACCCCCGAGGACTGCGCCAGCGGCACGGACCGTGTCTGGGCGGTCGCGCAGTCCATCCCCGCCGACATCTACGTCAACATCCAGGGCGACGAGCCCCTCCTCACGCCCGAGCACTTCACTCCGCTCCTGCAACTCTTCGAGCGCCCCGAAGTCCAGGTTTCAACCCTCGCCGTCCGCTGCCCTGCACACGACATCAACAATCCCAGCGCCGTCAAAGTCGTCACCGCCGCCGACGGCCGTGCGCTTTATTTCTCCCGTGCCACCATCCCTTACGATCGCGACAACTCCGGATTTGCCGGCTATCGCAAGCACCTCGGCGTCTACGCCTATCGCAAAGCCGCGCTGCAGAAATTCGCGACCACACCGCCCTCCTGGATCGAACAGGTCGAACGCCTCGAACAGCTCCGCCTCCTCGACAACGGCATCGACATCCACGTCGCCCCAGCCCCCAGCGACACCATCGGCGTCGATACAGAAGAGGACCTACGCGCCGCAGAAAAAATTCTCTCCGCGCGTATCCACAGTCAAACGCGCTAATGGACGCCCGTCAGTTTGCGATAGCTCCTTCGATCGCTGCATCGCAAAGCTTCAGACTCTCTGCCTGTGCCCCGTGCCCTGTGCCCCGTGCTCTGTGCTCTGTGCTCTGAGCTCTGTGCCCTGTGCCCGGTGCCCCGTGCGCTCTGAGCTCTGTGACCTGTGCCCGGTGCCCTGTGACCTGTGCCCTGTGACCTGTGCCCTGTGCCCTGTCACACCAGCTCCGCCCCCCGCGACTCCCGACCGAACGCCGCCACCACCGCCAAATAACACGCCACAATCGCCACCGTCACCGCCAGCACCACCCCCAACCCACCCACCCGCTCCGCCGCCCTGGTCTGCACCACCGCGTTCCACGATGCCAGCAAATTCCCCAGCTGATACGCAAGCCCCGGAAACGTCGCCCGCACCGGCCCCGGCGACAGCTCGCTCAGCCACGCCGGCACCACACCCCACGCTCCCTGCACCATGAACTGCATTACGAACGCGCCCGCCGCCAGCGTCCACACCGAGTGCGACAGCGCGTACAGCGGAATCACCGGCAACGACAACAACGCCGCCAGAATGATCGCCTTCTTCCTTCCGATTTTCTCCGAGAAAGTCCCGAACACCATCCCGCCGGCCAGCGCGCCCACGTTGTACAGAATCGCAATCCCCCCCGTCAGCTGCGCCGAGAACCCATGGTCCTTTTGTAAGAACGTCGGATACAAATCCTGCGTCCCGTGCGAAAACGCATTGAACCCCGTCATCAACAGCACCAGAAACAGAAACGTCCCCGCGTATTGCCACAGCCCCTTCGTCAACCCCATCTCCGGCAGCGTTCGTTCTTCCAGCACGCCGCGCTCCTTCCACGCCGGCGACTCCTCCACCTTGCCGCCGATGTAGAACACCAGCAGCGCCGGAGCCGCACCCACCAGGAACATTCCCCGCCATCCGAACGCGTGCCCATGCCAGGTCAAGTGCGAGAACCACGGGAAACAGCAGCGCGTAGGCCGCCGCCGCCACCAGATACCCAACCGCGTATCCCTCCTGCAGCAGGCCCGAAAAAAATCCGCGATTCTCCTTCGGCAGCGTCTCAAACGCCAGCGCCGCGCCCACGCCCCACTCCCCGCCCATCGCGATCCCGAACAGCGCGCGCAGAATGAACAGCTCGTGCATCGATCCCGTAAACGCGCACGCCAGTTCCAGCACCGAGTAGCTCGCGATGTTGAACATCAGCGTCGGCCGCCGCCCAAACCGGTCCGCCATCACACCGAACACGAATGCTCCCACCGGCCGGAACATCAGCGTGATCGAGATCGCTGCCGCGACCTCCGTCCGCGCGACGTGAAAGTCCGCCGCCACCGCCGAAACGCAAAACACCAGAATAAAAAAGTCGAACGCGTCGAGCGACCACCCCAGAAAACACGCTGCAAACGCATGTCTCTGCCGCGAACTCAGGCTCCGGAAGGGGCTCGGCATTGCGCCAGCTTACCAGAGCAGTCAGACCCCTCGATTTTGAGGTTCCGGACCGATGCCGCTGGCATTACAGTGGTGAGCGGGCTCGAGCGAGTGCCCGGGGACTCACGATGCAGGTACAAAATGTCGCGCGACTCGTACGCTTCGTTCTGAAAACCGAAATCCTATCCACACTTCTGCTCCTTGCTATGGTTGGTGGGCTCGCCGTGCCCAGTGTCGCCGGCTGCAGCGGTCGTTCCTCATCCGCTGGAAGCGGGCAGCCGCCCCCCGGAATGCCGCCGCTCCCGCCATTGCAACCGCCGCCGCCCAGAACGGCGCGGTCATCGTCACCCTCAGCGATTCCACCTCGGGTGCGACGATCTACTACACCACCGACGGCTCCGCGCCGACCGAAACGGCCACCCGCTACTACGCGCCGTTCCTCGTCGCTTCGAATCTCACCCTCAAGGCCATCGCCGCCAATCCGCCCGGGTACCTCAACAGCTCCGTCGCCACCCAAACTTTTTCGGCCGGCATTCCCTCCGGCTCCCTTGTCTGGAGCGACGAGTTTGCTAACTCCGGATCCGCGAATGCTCAGCCCAACGCCACCACGTGGACTTACGACACCGGCACCAACTGCTGCGGCAATAACGAGCTCGAAACCTACTGCGCCTGGGGATCCACCACCAGCCCCTGCACCCCAACCAACCCCAACGCGTACGTCGGCACCGATGGCGATCTGCACGTCGTCGCGCTCAACCCCTCGACGAGTGTCTACTCCTCGGCGCGCCTCAAGTCCCAGGGTCTGTTCAGTTTTCAGTACGGCCGCATCGAAGCCCGCATGATGCTCCCCGAATCCCAGGGAATGTGGCCCGCCTTCTGGCTCCTCGGCAACAACATCGTGACCGTCTCGTGGCCAGCCTGCGGCGAAGCCGACATCATGGAGCACATCGACGGCGCTGTGCCGCCTTCACCGAATCTGGGTGTCGACTGGATTGCCGGCTCGGTCCACGGCGGCACAACCAGCACTCACGCCGACGGCAGCCAGCAATACCATCCCGCCGGCTTCTCCGCCGCCGCCTGGCATACCTACGGCATGATCTGGACCAAAAACCAGGTCCAGTTTTACGTCGACGATCCCGCCAACATCTACGCCACCTTCAACAGCAGCAACTTCAACGGCGCCTGGCCCTTCGATCAGGGCCCGATGTTCATCATCCTGAATCTGGCTGTCGGCGGCGACTGGCCCGGCAGCCCCAACACCACCACCGTCTTTCCAGGACCGATGCTGGTCGACTACATCCGCATCTACACCTACTGATCTGCCAGCAAGCCGCAGTAATCGCGGCCTGAGCTCTGAGCTCTGAGCCCTGAAGTTCAGTCCCGCTCCAGCATCCATCGATCCAGAATCGTGTGTACGCACCGTGCCCCGCACAGGTGCTGGATATCGGCCGAATGCGCCAGAAAGTTGTTCCACGGCGCCAGCTTCAGTGCGGTCTGCTCCGTCTCGCCCTCCGCCGCCGAAAACTTCTCCGTCCAGGCCAGCCACCAGTCCGTCGATCCCTCTTTCCTCTCCTTGCTGCACACGTCGCAGTGGAAAGTCTCGGTCCAGGCCATCGCATCGCTCCCCACACCAGTCTCCCAGGAAGGTAAAATAAAGTCCATCACCCGGTCTGTTCGATCTCCAGCGAACAGGAGCCCGCCATGATCTTCTCACCGCAGCGCCCCCAGCGACGCCGTCCCGTTAGCATCTTGCTCTCGCTCGCCGGCCACGCCGCCCTGCTCCTGATCGCATTCTTATTGACGCTGCACTGGGGAAGAGTCCGCCCCATCTATCGCGACAGCCGCTGCTGCACCGCCCAGCTCTACTGGACCGGCAATACCGGCGTCAGCGACTCCAGCCCCGCGTCTCCGGACCGGCACGCCATCCCCTCGCCCATCCCCGTCCCCCCAAAATCCCTGATTCAGAACCCCGTCCGCCTGCGCCATCCCCGTGTACCGCAGCACCGCGCCACGCCGGCACACAACCGTCTCGCCCGTTCCGGCACGCCGTCGCTCCAACAGCAACAAACCGCCGGCACGGGCAGCGGTACCGACGACGCGGAACCCGCCTTCCCGACATTCTTCCCGCGTCCGCCGGTCACCGACCGCTCCCTGCTGCCCGCCGCTGAGCGGAAGATCATCGTCGACGTCACTATCAGCGCCGATGGCGATGTCACCGATGAGAAGCTCGTGCAGGGCCTCGGCAATAGTCTTGACGACCTGGTCCTTCGGACCGTCAGGACCTGGCGCTTTCACCCCGCCGCCCTCAACGGCAACAATGTCGCCTCGGTCGAGCAGCTGGTCTTCCCCTTCAATCGCGACTACCCCTCCGACGACGGCTCGAACGCCTAAGAAAACTCTGATTAAGCCGCCTCTTTGAAGGGGCACGGCTTCACAGTTTGCGGAAAAACGCGCAGTTGTGAAGGGACACGGCTTCACAGCTTACGGAAAAACCAACAAACCCCAAAAAAATACAGGGCAGGCCAGGTTCACCCCATAGCAAGAAGCGTGCTCCACCTCCGGCCCAACATCAACGCAAATCGTCAGCGGCCCCACCCCAAAGTACTGCCGTGTTCCATTTTGGAACCAGCCGTGCCCCAACCCGATCCCCTGACGCACGAAGTGAGTTCCCGACTTATCCAAATCTCATATCTGGGAACGACTCTGAAC
>CAVPCB010000108.1:0-7509 GCA_963702285.1 uncultured Acidobacteriaceae bacterium
GATTTCGCTTTTGGTATATCCGGAGGTACTCCGAATTCCCTTGACAAACACACGTGACTGTTGCATACGGTATGCGTCTGGTAGATGATGAAGGACGCGGGGTGAAATTCTTCTTTTTTTCGCCGATTAAGACCAATGACAACCGGCATTTCGACAAAACCCGCCGAATCTCGGATGATCTTCGAGATTATGTGAGGAAGATGGCTTTCGTAAGGTAATTGAGGAAGCGGGGCTTCGAATCGACGCCTGCGCGGACTCTGGGTGTTGACCGTAAGATCTTTCAACAGTGGGCGGACTTCCAAAGAGAAATGCCACCCGCGTACGCATCTCTATTGGCGGTGACACTCACATCAAGCCGGAGGCTCTGACATCGAGAACGCAATCATCGGCCTCACCTTCAGTGAAAGCAGAACCGGCTGCGATCTGGTTCAAATTCCGGGGAGAAGAATTCACGGACCCGGAACGCGAATCGATCCTCGCCATTCGTCGCTTGGGTCACAATGCAAATGAACTGGAGCAAGCAACACTCGGACAGCCGAATAAGGCTTGGGACGTAATTTTTCAGACGATTATGCGCCAAGTCGATCTCCAGGCTTCGCCACGAGATCAAGGACAAACCGCGGCAAAGCACTTCTGTGAACTGAACCAATTTGGGCACGCTGGCAGGGGTTCGTCTGAAATCCTACGTGATCGTCTAAGGTCAAAAGGGATCCTGCTGATTGAAAGCCCCATTCCGAACTCTCAACTCGAGGGCTGCAGCTTTTACGTGGGTGACAGTTCGGCACAGCGGCCATGTCTCTTTGTCAATACATATAAGACAACGTGGTTCCGTCGCAACGTGGTTATCATGCACGAGTTGGGACACGCCTTGTTTGATCAAACATTGGCGGCCAAATGGATATATTGTCGGACACAACTGACTTTGCACCCGTGCGGAGAGCCTCGTTAAGTGCGAGCCGATGCATTCGCCCGCGAGACCTTACTGCCTCACAAACTTCTACAGGGCCTCCTTCGAAAACATGGCCTTAATCCCCTCTCTCTGACTTCTAATGGCTTAGCAGTTCTGGTTGCCGAAACTGGAGTGGAAAAGAAGACTGTAATCCAAGTCCTCTTCGAGTATTCCCTGATAGATGAAGCCCTCGCCCAACAATATCTCTTTTACGATATTGCAGAAGAACTTCGCAACCTCAGAGACCACGCACTGAGCACGTTCGAATATATTCAAAAGATCGGCACACAAGCGGCATCTGCCTGGACGGGAAAGCGCTTGACCACGCTCGCAAAGACGAAGCTCTTCCTACCGGTTCCGTACATAAAGGCCGTTTTAGAAGCTGTGCGAAACTTCAACATCAGTATAAGTCGCGCCTCTGAGTTGCTGATGATCGATGAGGATACTTTCTTCGGCAGATTCGGAGACTTGGCCGCTGAGGTCTTGGAGTAGTGGACGAACCGCCCGAGCTTTCATTCTTCTTCGACTCGGACGCCCTAATTCAAATACTACTTTGCGGACAACACCGGATCTTCTCGATCTTGGAAAGTGATTTCGGTGTGCGTTCATTTCTCATGAGTGAGGTTGAGGTTGAAGTCCTTTCAAACAGAAAGTTTGGAGGCATTGTAAGGCCAAAGCTTGAGAAGGCACTTAAGAGCGGGCGTTTGAAGATCTTGACCTCCTCCGATCTGGATGGACTTGCGACTCGCGGATCGGTGCCCGTTTCGCTGGCCGACATCAGGGATTTGGGGCGGGAATACAACATTGACGTGGGCATAGGTAAGCCTACACTCACGCCGCTGGGATCATGCTCGACGCGCCAACGGTGAGCAACGATATCAATGCGATCAGAACACTCGAATCGAAGGGTAAAAAGCTACCACCAACGATTCTTCGTTCTTACGATTTATTCGCTTTTCTTTACACGGAGAGCTACATTCAAGCCCCTGAGGCCGAACAGGCTCTGAAGACACTAAAAATGTATAGCGAATGGATGCCCAGAAGTTTGAGGAACGCCTCCTTTGAGGACGGCATCCGGCGAATTGACTGCCGCTTGGCCACAAGCCTCAGTGTGACTGCTAGCAGTAATGATTGGTCGGCCACTTTTTATCTGAAGCGAAAATCAACTGATTGACGGGCCTGGAATCGGCGTGCTCCGTGTTTCATTGTCGACCGCCATCCCTAACGATGCGCGAGGGCCCCGGAGAAAGCGCCGGGTTAAAACCCGGCGAAACCCCGCCACCCAAAAACAAGGGGCTTCAGCCCCGACACACTCCCCACCCCAAAGAACGAATCGAAAGAGAGCGCACCAAACCTGCTTTTGTATCAGGGCACGGCTTCAGCCGTGCCAAAAACAACCGCGCCGAAGGCGCTTCCTTGCTGCCGCAGGCCGTGGGCGGAAGCGCCGCAGCGCTGGAGCCCACCCGCCCCAATTTCCCATTTCGGGAAGGCACCCCACCCGATAAACTAATCCCGTGAAGAAGAATTCCCGCATCGGCTCCACCCTCAAAGACCTCCTCAAAGAAGAAGGCATCTGCAAGGACGCAACCAACTCCGCGGTGAAACGCGTCCTGGCATGGCAAATCCAAAAGCCCATGAAGAACCCACCCCACCCCGGAGATTTCATCCGCACCGAAGTGATCGAGCCCGCCGGCCTCACCGTCACCGCCGCGGCCGCCGCCCTGCGCGTCTCCCGCCCCGCCCTCTCCAGCCTGCTCAACGGCAAGGCCGACCTCTCCGGCGACATGGCTCTCCGCATCGAGAAAGCCTTCGGCGTCAAAATGGACACGCTGCTCCGCATGCAGGCCTCTTACGACATCGCCCAAACCCGCAAACGCCAGAATCAAATCCGCGTCCCCCGCGTTTCGATGCTGACCGCCGCTCGCTAACCAACCGCACCCAATGCGGCCGCGTTTCAGCGCCCCTTCCGAAAATACCGGTTAGCCGCCCCAGGAGTCGCAACCTCCCCCGTCACCTGCGCCTCCGCAGCATGCTCCCGCGTCAAAGCCGCAGCCAGCGTAAGGCCGCTACCCGAAACCGCCTCACCCGCCGCGTGCACCCGAGTCAGCGCCGCTTCCAGCACAATCCCCGATTCGCGGAACCTCCTCACCGACGCAACCACCGCCGTCTCCGCATCGGCACCGCTGCCGATCGTGATCGTCTGCCCCTCGCTAAACCCGATCGCGCTCGTCACCGGGATCACCTTCGCGCCCGCTGCAGTGTCGCTGCCAACGGTCGTGGCGCCTGCCGTGCCCACCGTCGCGATCATCGCTGTCTCGAGATTCGCACCGGCATCGATCCGAATCGTCTCTCCATCGGCAAAACCCTCCACGCTGGCGACCTTGATATTCGTCGCGCCCGCAACCGACGCAACCCCCAGCGTAGTGGCGGGCGACGTCACAAAATCCATGCAGTTGCTGTCCGTGTCGGCGCCATCCGGATAGCGGCCCGCACTCGTATTCGACGCGCCCGCCGCACCAAACGGCCCGAACCCACCACCGGCCGGGCCCGGCGCAGCCACATAACAGCCACTCTCCGACGGACCCGACACGCCCTGGTACCCTTCCGCTAACCATGGATCAACGAGCAACCCATAGTTCAGGCTGTCGACCACAACCCCGCCGGCGTCGCGCAGCACCATGCTGCCCTCTCTGCGCGTGATGGTGAAGTTGAAAAACGGAACCTTCGCCGCCAGCTCCGGCCCGCCGAACCACTGGTTCGGTTCCGGCGCTCCCTGATACCCCGCCGTCGTCACCGCCGCATCGCGCACCACCGCCTCGATCGCGTGATCGTGCGCAAGAGGACTGTCCAGCGTTATGCCCGTGCCCAGCGCCTGCACCGGCTCGTCGCTGATGTGCGCAAAAGCAGTCGCCGGCTCAAAGCTGATCCCCGTTCCCCGATCGCTGAACGGAAGATTCGCCGCATGGTTGAACTGGAGCGGTGCCGCCAGCTCGACTCCCGTACCCGGCTGCACCACACCTTCGTCGTTGATGTGCGCCCGCTCGAGTGCCGGCGCAAACTCGATGCCCGTTCCATTCGGCCCCGGCGTCCCGACGCTGGCAATCGCAACCGTTTGCCGATTCGCCGGCGTGCCGATCGTGATCTTGCTGCCCACCGTGAAACCGCGCACGCTGCGGACCTTAATGTTGGTCGCACCCGCGCTCGCATTCGCCGCCAGATTCGTGTGACTCGCCGCGGTCCCGACCTTCGTCACCGTCACCGTCTCGATCCCGTGCCCAACGCTGTCGATGTCCAGCCGGATCTTGTCCCCAGCCGAAATATCATCGGCCGACGTCACCTGGATGTTCGTCGCCCCGGCCATCGCGTCCGCCGCCAGATATGCCTGCGTGCCCGCCTTACCCACCGCGGTCACCGTCGCCAACTCGTACTTCTCCGTGCCTCCCGGAACCGTGGGATACGTGCCGCCATAGCCAAGAGCAATCTTCTGACCGGCCACGAACCCGGCCACACTCGTCACTGGCACATTCGTCGAACCCACTGGATAAGTGATCACCGGACCATCCGGCAAGGGCTGCCACAGCGTCGAATTGTTGGCGGCCGCCGTCCCCGCGCTCGCCACTTTGCGTGTCTCCGCATCCGGCCCGCTGCCAATGCCGATCGAATCGCCGGCCTTGATCCCCGCCGTGCTTCTCACATAAATGTTGCGATCGCCCGCCCGCGCAGCGGCCGCCAGCCCTGAGTTCGACAGGCCCAGCAGATAAAATCCATGCGCCGCCAGCTTCGTCCCCGCGGCAATCTTCACCGTCGAGAAAATAGCCTCCTGCGTCGGATGCTCGGTCAGGCTCCAGTTCGACAGGTCAACGCTATCCGAGCCCGCGTTGTACAGCTCGATGAACGAATCGGTCGCGTTCGTCGGAGGACCTGAGCTGATCCGGAATTCGTTGATCCTCACCGGGCTCGCGTTCCGCACTTTCTCCGCCATCGTCTCCGTTTGCTTCTTGCTCGTCGTCGCGTTCGTCCATCGCGCGGTCCCAACCAGGTCGCCGTTAAAAGCCGCAGAGCCCGACGTCACCTTAAATGTCGCGCTCACACTCGCTCCCGGCGCCACCGGATCGGCGAATGTCTTCGCGGTCTCCGACGTCCCCGACACCACCGACTTCCACTTGTTCGGCACCGAAATGCTCAAAGCCACGCCGGCTGCCGGTGCCCCGCTCGTATTCGTGAACGTCACAGCAGTGTCCTGCGACGATCCTGGCGAAAACGTCTGCAGCCCCGGTGGATTGGCCGCTGCCGTCGCCGGCGCCAGGCTCACCGGCTGCACTCCGTATCCGGCAGCCACAATGTTGGCTTGCACCAACTGGTCGGTCGCGTCCGTCGGAAACGTGTCCGCCGCCGTCATCGCGCCTTCGTAAAAAGTGCCCTGCGAGCTGTTGCTGTTGTCCCCGCCGTTGCCCAGCAGGATTGCTCCCTGCTTACGCATCGGGTCGTAGGTCGCATTCACGCGCCCCCCGTCGAACATCACCGACAGCGTGCCCTGCTGCGCGTCGCCGCCCATCGAGGTCCAGTGATGCGGTTCGCCCTTTGCTATGGCCGTCGCGAAGCGCCAGTCGATCTTCGGCATATTCACGCACAGTTTCGACCCATCCGGATTCACACAACCCACCAGGTTGTTCTCCTGGTCGGTCATAATCCACGGTCCGGTACCCTCGCCGTGGAACCACGGAGTCGCATCGCCGAAGTAAGCGGTTTCCATCGTGCCGTTATCATCGTCGCGGCTGTCAATCTCCGCGTTGCCGTAGTCGAAGCAGCAGCCGGAATTAAAGTGGCGGCCGTTGATCACCCAATACTGCCCTTCCGCCTGATCGTCCACCGCCGTGCCCTTCGGATCGTCGTCGCGGAGTCCCATGCCTGGCTCGATGAACACCCCGTACACTTTGTGACCCATCACCGTCACCGGAGCCATATCGGCCATCGGAACGTTGTTGAATCCCCCCATCGCTGGCCCGCTGAATCCCCCCGCGGCGCCTGGGTCAGATCGTTGTGCTTCGGTGACTGGTCGTAGATAGTCGTGATCCAGCAATACGTGTTCGCGCAAAAAGCGTCCTGGGCCCCCGCATCGGCGTATCCACCGCTCGCCGAGCCGCTGGGCTGCACAATGCCGATGTCCAGGCTCTTGCCATCCGACTGCCGCTTCACCCTGTAGAGCGGGCCGTTGTACGAGGCATACAGCGCGCGCGTCGTACTGTGCGCCGCGACACAAGGGTCGCCGGCAGCCGCGTAAATGTCGCACGGACCCTTCGGCCTGGACGGAGTCCCCGCTTCGGTTGGCTGACCCATCGTCCACGTGGCGCTCGTCAGAATGAACGCCGCTCCGAGCAGAACTACAGAATTGATTTTCGTCTTCATAGATTGATTCGCCGCATGAGCGCCCCGTTTGGCACGGTTCAGTATAGTCACAATCGCCGGCTGCAGAACCTCGGCTCGGCTTCCCATCCTGCAACGGCTGTCATTCCGTGCCAGCCTTCTAAATTCGTCGCGCCGACGCGACAACCCATTCACCCGCGAGTCGAAGGGCCTGGTGGTTCTTCTCCTACCGTTCGGCTTCACCAGAAAAAGCCCGGCAAAAAATGGCCGGGCTCTCTCTTTCGGGATCCACGAGGAACTCCTGCTCTAAGCGCTCCGCTTCAACGGCCGCACCTGCTCCTCAATCTTCTTCGCGCTCTCCATCCGAGCCTTGCTCAAATCGTAAAGCTGTTGCAGATTGAGCCAGAACTCCGGGCTGTTCCCAAAATACCGCGCCAGCCGCAGCGCCGTGTCCGGAGACACGCCCCGCACGCCGCGAATAATCTGCCCAATCCGGTTCGACGGCACCCGCAGGTCCAGCGCCAGCTGATTCTGGCTGATCCCGAGCGGCTTCAGAAACTCCTCCTGCAACATCTCCCCCGGATGCGTCGTCACCCGTTGCAGATTCCACCCGCCTGTGGGTCTGTTGATCATCATCGTTCCTTTTCCTACCGTGCCGTCCCGGTCATCGTTAGTGGTAATCGGTGATCTCGACCTCATGCGCTCCGTCCGCCTTCCACTCGAAGCACAACCGATACTGATCGTTAATCCGAATACTGTGTTGAACCTTTCGATCGCCTTTGAGCGCTTCCAGCCGATTACCCGGCGGAGAACGCAGGTCCTCTACTACGGTCGCCGTCTCAATCTGATCCAGCTTTCGCAGTGCCACCGAAGCGATGTTGGTATATCTGCGGCTCTGCCCTGTCTCGAACAGCCTCTTCGTTTCCTCGTCCCTGAAGCTGACGATCACACCATAATCGTATGACGTTATACGTCATACGTCAAGAGATTTCCGATCCTCTTATTTCCGATCTCTTCCGCCTTTTTAACCTCACCCCAACCATCCCCCGCCCCCTCCCCCGAATCCAACTCCGACGAGGACCCAAACCATGAACCGTTTTTGCCGAGCTTTTGCTGTTTCCACCGTTGCCCTTTCGCTCATGGGCTCCGTCGCCATCGCTCAGGACCATCCCGACGACCGCGACCATCACGATGCC
>CAVPCB010000109.1:0-112796 GCA_963702285.1 uncultured Acidobacteriaceae bacterium
ACCACGACATCTGATCGTCCGGCTCATTGCCGATGTCGCTCAGGATCGCCACCCGCGGATGCCCCGCAAACGAATCCACCGGCTGCGGCGCATGCACCAGCGGCTGCGCCACCGCCGTCCCGCACAATAGCGCGCAAACCACCCAGCCTTTCATCCCCATGAGCCTCGCTATTGCGGCTTGTAGCTGCCCTCGCCCCACGGATAGCTCACCGCCGGAGCGCACTGCGGAGTCGGCGTTGCCTCTTCCTTCGGCGTATCCAGGGTGGGCTCGCGGTTGATACCGGCAAACTTGACCATCGTCTCACCCGACGGCTTTGCCTGCTCGCCCGTGAGCAACGGAATAACGACGCGCCCCTCGGCATTCGACCGTGCATGCAGCTCGCGCGTCGCGGTGCCCGTGCTCGCCACCAGCTTCAGAGACGTGCTTACCGGGAAGCCTGAGCCTTCCAGCAGCACCAGCCCCGCATCCTTGACGCTCAGGATCACTTGCAGCTTGCAACCCTTGTCCTCATTCGCAATCGGAAAAGGAATCGCGCTGGCCTCCGCAACGCGTTTGCGATCCGTGGTCACCAGCGCTACACGAATCGCCTCCCCCTGCGCTGCCGTGGTTTCAATTTCCACCGGCTGCCCCGGTTTCATCGTCGTCGCGCACGAGGGCGGCGGCGTAAAGGCCGGCGGCGCGCTCTGCGCATTCCCCGCCCCCCTGGGAGCTGGAGCGGGCGGCGCATTCAAATTCGATGCCGCAGTCGCCAGAGCGTCCGCTCCGGGCGTATCGCTGCACACCGCCACGCCCTTCGCGTCGAAGCCGATACCGCCCATCAGCACCTTTGCCTGAGCGTCCAGCGGCCACCGCACCAGCATCAGCTTGTCGGTCGGCGAGAATCCTGAACCCGTCAGGCGCCAGGTGATGTGGGTTCCCTCCGCTGCCTTCGTTCGAGCGACCTCGGTCATGGCCAGAGTTAGTCCCGCAGTCGTCATCTGCGGACCCCAGTGCGCCTGCAGCGTTGCCAGCCGTATCGCCGCGTTCAGCGCCTCCTCCTGCTTTTGTTGCTGTTGCTCGGCAGGCGTCAGGGTGCGGGCGTCAGGAGGCAAATCCTGCAGTTGCAGCTTCGGGGCAGCCGAGTTTGGCGTCTGGGGCTGCGCATTCGAATTGGGTTGTTGCTGTGCCGGAGCCTGCTGCGAAGGCGGCGTGGTCGACTGGGCCGGGGAACCAACACTACAAAACACTGCGAGCGTGCACGCAGTCCAAAGGGATCGCAAAATCATATCCCTGAGGATAGTTCAAACGGGCCAGGCCGCGCTGCCGATTCGCTCTTCAACCCCTTGTGATACCCTGGCATCGCATCCGCCGGAAAATCGTATGTCCCTTCAAATCGAAGAACGCTTCTGCGGCAACGTCTTCATCCTGCAATGCGCCGGGCGCATTGTTCTCGGGGACGAGCTGAAGACGCTCGACGTGGCGCTCGAGAACGTCGTGCGCGAATTCCAGCGCATCGTGCTCAACATTGCCGGCGTCACTCGCGTCGACAGTTCCGGCGTCGGCCTGGTCGTCCGCTATGCTGCGAACCTCCGCAAGCGCGGTGGCGATATCCGCCTCGCCGCACCGCCGCCCTTCGTCACAGAGATTCTCGAGGTCACGCGCCTCAATACCATCATCGACTCGTACCCCGGCGAGCAGGAAGCGATTCTGTCCTTCCTCCGCCAGCCTTCCGCCCCTGGCGCCGTTGATCAGGTTGGCCATCGCGTGCTCGTCGTCGATCGCTCCGCCGACCTGGGTGCCTTCGTCCGCGCCGTCCTCGGCCGCCACGGCTATGAGGTCCGCTCCGCCAGCCTGGTCAGCGACGCGCGGGTTCTGCTGCCGCTGTATCCGGTGGATTTCATCCTCATAGGCGCCGGCACGCCGCAGATGCCCGCCGCCGCCGTTCTGACCGCGCTCAAAAACATCGCACCGGAAGCCACCGCTCTCCAGCTCACGCCGGAGTTCCGCACCCTGGACGCCCAACAAGCCGCCGAGCTTCTGCTGGAGATGTTTCAGGGCGGATCCAGGCAGCCCTGATAAACCAGTCGCCAAAAACAGAACCCGCCTCCACGGAGGCGGGTCCTGGTTCGAGTGCAAATCCGGATTCAGAAAGCGAGTCCGAAGTATGGGTCGGCCACGCCCAGCAGGGTTCCGGTGTGATACGTCGCCTGCGTCCATGGCGCCTGAACCACGAAGGTCGCCAGCGGGCCGCATCCTTTAAACGTCAGGGAGAACTGCACGGTCGCCGAGCCGCTGGTGGCGATGTCCCCCAGTGCCACGGGGAAGTTCCCGCCTGGCGGCGTGATGGTTGCGGTGCAGCGTGCGCCGCTGAGTTGCTGCAGGGTCAGGCCGGTGATCATCGTCGTGTACGCCGGTCCAACGCTGCCATTGGTTGCGGTGATGGTCCAGGTCTGCGCCGTGCGTGAGCCGCTCACGTGGGTGAGCGCGAACCTCAGCCCATAACCCGGGATCCCGTTGCCATCCGGATTGACGATGCCCCAGTACGCCGGCTTGGCCTGCAGGCCCATGTCGAAGGGCAGCGGATAGTCGGTGCGGCTGACCGGGAAGCTGTCGAGCCAGGTGTCGTCATCCGCCATGCCCCAGATGGTCACGCCGGTGAGCTTGTGCCGCTCGTCGCGGAACAGGTTGAAATACTGGTTATAGAGCCAGCCCTGCTCGTCGAGCACGGCCGGAGGAATGTTGCTGCCGTAATTGGCTGCGTTGTCGCCGGCGTTGTAGACGCTCTCGTCCAGCTCGGTGATTTGCTGATCGATCCCCGGCAGTTGCTGAGCGACCGTGTCGATGGAGGTTCGCATGGCCTGGATCGACGGGTAGTTGATCGCGTTATGCGTCTCGTGGCCGATGCCGTCGATGGGCACTCCGCGCGACCGCATGCCCTGCACCACCTTAACCAGGCAGGCCAGCCGGTTAGGATCGGCCGTGCTGTAGTCGTTGAGGAACAGCTTCGTTCCCGGCGGCGCATACTGGCGCGCTGCCCTGAACGCGATGTCGATATAGCTCGCGCCTAGCACGTTATAGAACGGCCCGTGCAGCAAACAATCCGGCTGGCTCGGGTCGAGAGGCTCGTTGACCACATCCCAGGCATAGGCTTCGGTTCCAAAGTGCTGCACTTCGGCCTGAATATGCTCCTGAATATTCGTTGTCACCGTCGCCTGGTTTGTCGGGGAGTTGGTCCCGTCGCCGAATGCGTACGACGGCACCTGCGACCCGCTGGCCCATACAAGGTTGTGCCCGCGGATCTTCATGTCGTGGCAGACCGCGAGGCCGGCCTCCGCGTCCCCGTTGGTCCAGTTATAACTGCCCAGCGAGGGCTCGGTACTGCTCCACTTAAAGTCATTGCCCGAGGTGATGCTGTTGAAGTGCATGGTGAGCAGCTGCGCGTGCGGGCCCGTCAGATCGTTCGGGTCGATGGCCGCTCCGATGGGAAAATACTTCGCGAAGGTTTGGTAGATGGACGGGATGTTGGTCTGAATGGTTGGCGGCGGCACATAGCTCAGCTGGAAGTCGCCGATGTAGAAACCGGTTAGGTCCGCGCTGCCGTCGTTGGTGACCGTCTGCAGATAAACGAACGCCTTGCTGGGATCGTAGTTATAGCCCATGGGGAAGTTATTGACGACAATCTGATGCCACTTACCATCGTCGGGCACCGTCACGCCCGGATAGCTGGTGATGCTCGGGTAATTTGTGTTCCCCTGATAAGTGACCTGCAGGCTCATGTTCATGATGTGGGTCGCGGCGTCCTGCGGTTGCATCATCACGTACACGCTGAGGTTGTAGATCGAACCGACGTACATCTTGTTGTCGACGCTGATCTGCGGGCCGTCGTAGTTGGCGCTGCGGTTGCCGATCAGCAGCGCATTGGTGTCGTTGTTCGGATCCGGCGTCGGTGACGGCACCACGCTCACCGTGCTTCCTGCACGCGAGGTCCATCCGTCGGCCGCGCCGTCGGCAAAGGTCGTAGTGATGCCGGTGTTGTCCTGCTCGCTGGGCGGCAGCGGTGCGGGTGTCAGCTGCCCGATCGTCACGTTGCTGATGTAGAACGAGTCGGTCGCGCTGCTGGACTGGAAGTAGAGCGTCAGGCTGGAGGGTGGTCCGGGCTGGTCGCTGAAGGTGAAGGTGCCGGACACTTTCGCCCACGCCGTGTTGGACAGCGCGCCGGAGGTTGCGATGTTGCCGTAGGTTCCCGAGCTGGCGCAGTTAGCGGTCTTGGTGGACATGGTTACGGTCGGATTGCTCGCGTCCGCCTGAGCAAGCATGACGTAGGCGGAAATTTCATAGGTCGCGCCGGCTACCACGCCGTTCACGCTCAATAGGTTGAGGCTCGGCCCTTCATAGGTCGCCGTGCGATTGGTGGTCAGGAGTGCATGCGCGTTGCCGATGGGATCGACCGGAGAAGGCATCGCGTTGGTCAGGGTCGGATTGCCGAAGGGCACCCATCCATCCAGCCCGCCATCGGACCAGGTGTAACTGGCCACGGCCGTTCCGCCCGGTGGCGGCGCGGTTTGCGTGATGACGACATCATCGAGATAGAAGGCCTCAGCGGAGGTGGCGCCCACGAGTTGCGCATACAGGTTCAGCGCTGTTTCCGTGGTGCTGACCGTATAGGCGCCGCCGATCTGGGTCCATCCACCGGTGGTCACGCCCGTGGTGTACGCGCCAATCGTGTCGTAGCAGGTTCCGCCGCTGCATGCGGGGGATGGGTCCGAACGCTGGATGGTGAAGTTCATGTTCGCGGTCGCTGGGTTGTCGGTGGAGACAAGCTTCACCCATCCGGTAATGGTGTACTGCGCCCCCGCTTCGAGGACGCCGGTGAGATTCACCTGTGGGCCACCCGTCCCGGTCGCGCTGGTCGACGTCAGCAGGCTATGCGTCCCGCTGTGCGCATCGGCGGTCGAGTTGGTCGGCGTGGAGGCGCCATAGAAAGACACCCAATTCTGGGCCGTGCCGTCCTCAAAGGTATAGTTCGCGACGATCTGAGCGTGGAGCGGGGCGGTGCACAGCAGCAAAGAAACTGCCGCAGCAACAAGGAGAGCGAAACGCACGAATCCTGACTTGTGGTCACTTGAAGAGGGATGCATTTGGGAAAGCTCCTGTCTTTAGTCCTGATCGCTAACAAAATTGAGCTGGTGGAAGACGGGCTTGCGAATTTTGGGCAGAAATAAGGGGCCTCTACCGAAACGGGCCAAAGTATAGGCACCTAACAAAAGGTGTGTCAAGACTGGGGCTGTGAATCGTTCCGAGTTACAGGCGAATGAGAGACGCTGGTAACAACCGCGGATTCTCCGGTAACGGGCCTGAGCGCTATGGCAGCGTGTTTTCCGTCCGTGTACGCGTTTTCAGAACGATTCGAGGATGTCCGCCACAGCGGCCGATGCGAACTCGCGCGCCAGCCGGTGCGTCGCGGCCGAGTCCTCCTGGATGAAGCTGGCGAGGTCCTGAATCTGCTCGTACTGCTGCCGGAAAAGATACGAAGGCTGCTGCCAGATCACCTTGCCTTGCCGGTCCACCAACTCGAGCTTCGTGTTAATCGTGACGAGGTAGCTTGAGGTCTGCCCGGTAGTGTTGTCATAGGTCAGTGGATTGATCTGGAAGGTCAGGATCGTGCCACGCAGGGTTGCGTCGGCATCGGGGTCTTCGCCCGAGACGATGCGCAGCGAACTACGGCTGTTGAATTCGCGAATCACCGCTTCCGTGAAAACGGCCTGCGTGTGGTACGACTGCGTGTTGTTCTTGAAGGAGGGGATAGCGAGCGTGCGGACGTTGCTGGGCAGATGCGCGGCCGAATTGAGGGTGTGATAGCCGCAGCCGCTGAGCGCCAGGGCCAATAAGAAAATCGGTGCACACAGGACCACGTAGAGGCGCGAAGACATGACTGAGGACATTGTCGCAGAGGATCAGGGAACAATGGGTTCGCTGATAAACTGCGTCCGGAGCAATCGGATGCCACTATTCAAGAGGAAGCAGCGGGAGTCCTCGCAGGAACCGAAACCAACGGACTGGCTACTCGCGCAGGGCGAGCGGGATGACTTTCCAATGATTGTGCGCATGGCAGAGGCGTACGCTGGCCTAGCCCCGGTCAAAGGTTACAAGCATCACGTCATCGCGTCAGTTCACTTCCGCAACCGCCGGGAGGACGGGTTTCCGTCCAGCGAAGAGGGCGACGATCTGCAGACGCTCGAAGAGAATCTGTCGTTTCTTTTGGAAGCACAAAACGAATCGCTGTGCGTTTTGGTGATCACCAACAACGGGCTGCGCGATTTCATTTTCTATACACGGAATGCAACCGACGCCAGAGAAAAACTGGCGAATAATTCCGACATCTTTCGGGGGTTCGTTGTTGAATTTGCGATCGAGCCAGACCCCGACTGGAGCATTTACAAGGCATTCTCCCGAATGCTGAAGCGAAGCGAGAATTAGCGGTCGCTTTTTATCAAAAGAAAATCACCGATGCAGCGGCCCCTCGAGATCTTCGAGCAGCTGGCCGATGCAGTCGTAGCTCATCCCAGGCGGCAGATTCAGGGATATAGGTTTCACGAAGAATGGTTTGCGTACCGGGCCAGGTCGAGTCATCCCAAGACGAAGGTAGTGGTTAACGGTCTCACAAAAGGACAGCTCACTCTCCGTTGACGCTTTCTCCAGAAGCGCGACCAGATCGTCGTCCAGCGTAATCGTTATTCGCACACTTTGAGGTTCACCTGACCGCATTGGGATGTCAACTGAAACCGCCAACCGCTTCCCAAACGAAAAGGCCAGCTCCGAAGAGCTGGCCTCATTCCTGACCCAACCACCGGCTTACGCCGGGCTGGGGCTGCCTTCCGGCAGGCTGCCGGTGCGTCCCGGCTCGGGCTTGAGCACCTGCTGCACATCCGTGGTCGGCGAACCGGGTCCGCCGGAGGGCCGCAGCGGCGGCAGTTCCTTGTCGTCGATGATCATGCGAATTTCGTTGGCATCCAGCGTCTCGCGTTCGAGCAGCGCCAGGGCCAGCCGGTGCATGACGGGCTGATTCGTGTTGAGGATCTCCCACGACGCCTTGTAGGCCTCGTCGACCAGGCTGCGGACTTCGCCGTCGATCTGCCGCGCCGTTTCTTCGGAGAAGTCACGGTGCTGCGCGATCTCGCGGCCGAGGAAGATTTGCTCTTCCTTCTTGCCGAAGGTGAGCGGGCCGAGGCGGCTCATGCCGTATTCGCAGACCATCTTGCGGGCCAGATCGGTGGCGCGCTCGATGTCGTTGCCGGCGCCGGTGGTCATCTGCTTGAGGAAAATTTCCTCGGCGATACGGCCGCCCATCAGAATGGCCAGCTGCGTCTCGAGGTAGTCCTTGGTGACGGTGTGCTTGTCGTCCTCCGGCAGCTGCATGGTCACGCCCAGCGCCATCCCGCGCGGGATGATGGTGACCTTGTGCAGCGGATCGGCGTGCAACCGCAGCGCCGCAACCAGCGCGTGCCCGGCCTCGTGATACGCGGTGACGCGCTTTTCCTCGTCGGTGAGCAGCATGCTCTTGCGTTCGGCACCCATCAGCACCTTGTCCTTGGCCTGCTCGAAGTCGAGCATCAGGACCTGCTTCCGGTTGTACCGCGCAGCATTCAGCGCCGCTTCGTTGACCATGTTGGCCAGGTCGGCGCCAGAGAAGCCCGGGGTTCCACGAGCCAGAACGCGAAGATCGACGTCGTCGGCAATCGGCACCTTGCGGGCATGAACGCGAAGAACCTCTTCACGTCCGCGTACGTCAGGCCGTCCGACCACCACGCGGCGATCAAAGCGGCCAGGCCGCAGCAGCGCCGGATCGAGCACGTCGGGGCGGTTCGTCGCGGCGACCAGAATCACGCCGTCGTTGGACTCAAAGCCGTCCATTTCGACCAGCAGCTGGTTGAGGGTCTGCTCGCGCTCGTCGTGACCGCCGCCGAGACCGGCACCGCGGTGACGTCCAACAGCGTCGATTTCGTCGATAAAGATGATGCAGGGGGCGTTCTTCTTGCCCTGCTCAAACAGGTCGCGGACGCGGCTGGCACCGACGCCGACAAACATCTCGACGAAGTCCGAGCCGGAGATGGAGAAGAACGGGACGTTGGCTTCGCCGGCGACCGCGCGCGCCAACAGGGTTTTGCCGGTTCCGGGAGGTCCAACCAGCAGCACGCCCTTCGGAATGCGTCCGCCCAGCTTCTGGAACTTCTGCGCCTCGCGCAGAAACTCGATGATCTCCTTCAGCTCTTCCTTGGCTTCGTCGACGCCGGCCACATCCTTAAAGGTGACCTTCTTCTGCTGCATCGAGAGCAGCCGCGCCCGGCTCTTGCCGAACGACAGCGCCTTGTTTCCGCCGCTCTGCATCTGGCGGATCATGAAGAACCACAGCAGCGCGATCAGGATAAGCGGGGAGAACTGCAGCAGCCAGCCCCACCAGCTGTTGCCGTCCGCGTTCTTCACCGTCACGCTGACCTTGTTCTGGTCGAGGACGTCGTAGAGGTGCGAGTAGTTCGCGGGAACGACGACGTGGAAGGCTCCCTTATCGGCGCGGAAGTGCCCTCGAACTTCCTGGCCGGTGATGGTGACGTCGTTGACCTGGTTCGAATTCACATCTCCCAGAAACTGGGAGAAGGTCACTTCCGTCTCATGGCCGCCCATGGCGCCGTTTTTCTGGAACAACTGCCAGAGCACCAGAAGGCAGGCGATGATCAGTACCCAGAACAGGATCTGTTTAACGGTCGAGTTCACCTTGGGGAAACCTCTCTCTGTTGACTCGGATCCCGGCCGGTCACCTACCCGGAACTGACCGAAAAACGCCCGGCCCGATTTCTCCAAACAATTAGACGCCGCTACCCTGCTGGAAGAGTCAGAAGAGCTCCAGAAAACCTGGAGCATGGCTTTCCGTCCTCCGCGCCAGTCGTGCGGATATCCATGTATTGTACTCCGGGCTTCGGGTACTTCCATACCCCGTGCCTGCCACAGAGGTGGGAGTTGTGCAGCTTCGAGACGCCGGGCGCTGGTACCATGAAGAGAGGCGATGGCCGCAACCGCCACAACTTCTTTCCCTCCTTCAACCTCCGGGTCCGTCACGCTTCGGATCCTGCCTACCTCGCTGCAGATTTTCCTCTGCTACCTCGCCATTGGGCTGCCGATGGCCGTCCTTCCCAGCGTCGTTCACCTGCAATTAGGCTTCAACACCGTCCTGGCCGGGCTGGCGATCAGTGCTCAATACGTCGCCACGGTTCTGAGCCGTCCCCAGGCGGGGCGCATGGCGGATTCGGTGGGCGCTCGGCGGACCGTGCTCTCCGGGCTGGTCGCCTGCGGAATCTCGGGCGTCGTTCTGTTCTTTGCGGGCTTCCTCGGCGCGCTTCCGCTCGCCTGCCTCGGGGTGATCTTCGCCAGCCGCCTGATTCTTGGCTGGGGAGAAAGCTGGCTTGCCACCGGCTCGTGTCTCTGGGGCATCGCCCGCGTGGGCCAGGAACACACCGCCAAGGTGATCTCCTGGAGCGGGATCTGTTCCTATGGCGGGATCGCGATCGGCGCGCCGTTGGGGATCTGGATTCTGAAGGCGTGGGGGCTCAGCGGCGTCGGACTGGTGAGCGTGGGCATCTCCTGCGTCGGACTGCTGACCGCCTGGCCTCTGGGCGAAGTAGCGGTGCCGGAAGGCGAGCCGCTGGCTTTCCGGCAGGTCCTTCGCCGGGTGTTTCCGCACGGCATGAGCCTGGCCCTGGCCAGCACCGGCTTCGGCACCATCGCGTCGTTCATGGTGCTCTTCTATGCGCATCGCCATTGGCCGGATGCCGCCTACGCTCTGACTAGTTTTGGCGCCGCGTTTATCCTGGCCCGCCTGCTGTTTGCTCACTCCATCGACCGCTGGGGCGGGTTCCGCGTCGCGCTGGTCTGTCTGTCGGTGGAAATCGCCGGGCTGCTCTTCCTGTGGCTGGCCTACGCGCCCGCATTGGCCTTTGCTGGGGCCGCGCTCACTGGATTTGGCTTCTCTCTCGTCTTCCCGTCTCTGGGCGTCGAAGCTGTGAACTGCGTTACGCCGGAAAATCGTGGGTCGGCGCTGGGGGTTTTTACGGCGTTCGCCGATCTGTCGTTGGGAATAACCGGGCCGCTGGTTGGGCTGATCGTCGCAGGCCTGGGGTACGCGCCGATTTTCCTCTTCGCGGCGCTGATGGCGGCGGTTTCGTTGGGCATGACGCTGATCCTGCATCGCCGGCCGACGTATGCGACGCGATGGGGTTTGCCGGGGCGGACTGAGCAATCTCGACTCAGCGAATTTCGGATCAAGCTGTAGTTCTTCAGACACGCCCAGAAGCTATTCAGCCCTTTCCGAAGCAACGCGCTACAACAGATGGTGATGCCCGAGGGTTTCGCTACCGGCTACAGGCTACCGCCTACAGGCTCGCTGAACGTCGATGTGGCGATTCTCGGCGCAGGCGCTGCCGGACTGATGTGCGCCATCGAGGCCGGCAAGCGCGGGCGGCGCGTGCTGCTGCTCGAACATGCGGACCGCGTCGGGAAAAAAGATCCTCATCTCCGGCGGCGGGCGCTGCAACTTTACCAACCTGCATTGCAAGCCGGAGAACTTTCATTTCGGCGAACCCCCACTTCGCTAAATCGGCCCTGGCGCGCTACACGCCGGCGGATTTCATCGCTCTGGTCGAGAGCTACGGCATCGCGTATCACGAGAAAACGCTGGGCCAGCTCTTCTGCGACGACAGCGCAAAGCAGATTGTTGCGATGCTGCTGAACGAGTGCGCGAAGGCTGAGGTTCGCGTGGTGACGGGAGCAAAGCGAGACAGATTGTTCGCGAGGGGTCCGGGTTTGCGGTGCAACTGGACGATTCCGTGCTGCATGCCGGGGCGCTGGTGATCGCCACCGGCGGCCTGTCGATCCCGAAGATGGGCGCCACCGGCTTTGGCTACGACGTCGCTCGTCAGTTTGGCGTTCCGATTCGCGAACCACGCGCCGGGCTCGTTCCTCTCGTGCTCGGTGGCGAGGAGCACGCCAGCTTTTCCGAACTGACCGGCGTTTCAGCCGAAGTGGTCGCGTCCGTCGGCAAGCGCCGCTTTCGCGAGAAGCTGCTCTTCACGCATCGCGGCCTGAGCGGGCCGGCGATTTTGCAGATCTCGTCGTACTGGAACGGGGCAGATCCGGTTCTGATCGACTGGGCTCCAGGTCAGGAGGTTTTCGGCCGACCTGCGTGCCTCGAGCGCTCGGCCGAAACTTCGCACGCAGCCCGAGCCGCACTACGAGCGAAACTCCCGGCACGGCTGGCGGATCGCCTGCTCGAAGTTCTCGCCCCGCCGAGCTGGACGAATCACGCACCTCGAAGAGCTGGAGCGGCGCCTGCACGCCTGGCCGTTCACGCCTGCCGGCACCGAAGGCTACGAAAAGGCCGAAGTCACCGCCGGCGGCGTCGACACCGCCGCGCTTTCCGCGCAGACCATGGAATGCCGCGATGTGCCGGGTCTCTACTTCATCGGTGAAGTCGTCGACGTCACCGGCCACCTCGGCGGATTCAACTTCCAGTGGGCCTGGGCCTCGGGGCAGCCGCCGGCGCGCCGTCTAAGGGGCAGCAGATCTGCCGCCGGCCTCGATTCCCGGGTGCCCCGTATCTGCCTGCCGTTGGCAGATGCGGGAAGCCACGAGCCTTTGTCGGGATCCGCCTCAAAACGGCGGCCACTCCAAACTTCCGCCCTTCCAGCAGCGCCGCGCACTTCTCCACCCGATACCCCTTCTCATCGTGAACCGTGAAGACGCGCGGCCTGCCCGTGGGGCTGGTGCTCCACAGCGAGCAGCCCGCGTAGGCGCCGTCCTTGCGGACGATGTAGTACTCCATATCGAGCAGGCGGACCTTCGTCATGTCGCCGTTGTAGTTGCGCACGATGCGGCGCATGACCTCGAGGCCGGCGTCTTTCGGGCTCCATGCCGTGGCGCATCAATTCAACGATGGTGTGCGCGCCCACAACCTTGATGTTCTCCTCGCCGGAGCCGGTCGCGCCCGCCGAGCCTACATCCTGATCGGTCCAGCTGCCTGCGCCCAGAATCGGTGAGTCACCCAGACGGCCGGGGAGTTTCCAGGCCAGGCCGGAGGTCGTCGTGGCGCCGGAAATTTCTCCCTTGCTGTTGACCACCGAAACGTGGATCGTGCCCGTCGTCGGGCCACAAAATCTGCTCCGCCGCGTACAAACGATCCTCGGGAGCGATGCCCAAATCGGCGGCCATGTTCACGAGCTTCTTCGTCCGCACGCGGATCGTCTCCGTCCACTCCGGCGTCGGGTGCCGTGGAATCGGTCCCGGCCGCAGTTCTGCCGTTTGAACCGGAGAATCCTGACGCAACGACGACAAACCATGCAGGTCCATCGACGGCTTAGGCGCGGGGCGGCCGGCATAAGGGTCCTTCCAGCCGGGCTCGGTCATCGACGGGCCCCACCAGTCCATCTGCGAATTGTTCTCCTTCCACAGCATCCAGATTTTGCGCGCGTCTTCGGTGAGCAGGTCCTCCTTGGGGAAGCCCAGGTCGAGCGCGAAACGCTGTGCGCCTTCACCCGCGAGCATCACGTGGCCGGTGTGTTCGTAAACCTTGCGAGCCACGAGGCACACATTCTTAATGTTGCGGACGCCGCCAACCGATCCGGCCGATCGCGATGGCCCATGCATGCAGCAGGAATCCAGTTCGACCTCGCCTTCCTCGTTGGGCAGCCCGCCGTAGCCGACGGAATGATCCTTCGCGTCGTTCTCGCGCCCGAGGCAGACGTGATGCACAGCGTCGAGCGTGTCGGCGCCGTCGAGGAGCATCTGATACGCCTCCTGGATGGTGTTGTCGCCGGTGACGCGCGTAACGATGACCGGTTTCGCAGGGGGCTGGAGCTGTTTGACGGAGTCTGCGGTCTGGGCAAAGAGGTCGGGGAGGGTAAGGCCGGCGGTGGTGAGTGCACCGAGCGAGAGGAAATCGCGCCGTGAAGTCATGCGCAACAGGGTACAGGGTCGAGGGTCCGGGGTACAGCGTCGAGGGTACAGGGATTGAAGTGCTAAGCTGTGGGGTTTTGGGAGGGTCCGGATGTTTGGAAAGAAAATGTTCCTCTTGCTGTGCCTTATTGGCCTAACTGCGATCGCGAGCGCCCAGCTCCAGGTGAATACCCTGCCGCCCGATCTGGCGCAGAAGATCGATCAGGTGGCCGAGCAGGTGCTGGAGCAGACCGGCGTTCCGAGCGCGTCGGTGGCGATCGTGCGAAATGGGCAGATCGCCTATACGAGGGCGTACGGGAAGGCGCAGTTGATCCCCGACGTGGCGGCGACGCCGGCGATGCGCTACTCCATCGGCTCCATCTCGAAGCAGTTCACCGCGGCGGCGATTCTGTTTCTCGAACAAGACGGGCAAGCTTTCGCTCGACGACAAGGTCTCGAAGTATTTGCCGGACCTGACGCGTGCGGACGAAATCACCATCCGCATGTTGCTGTCGCACACCTCGGGCTATCAGGATTACTGGCCGGAAGACTATCTGATGCCGCCGATGTCCGAGCCCACGACAGCGCAGCACATTTTGGATGCGTGGGGGAAGAAGGCGCTGGATTTCGATCCGGGAACGAAGTGGCAGTACTCGAACACGAACTACGTAATCGCCGGCCGGATTGTGGAGATGGCGAGCGGCGAGCCACTGATGCGGTTCCTCGAGGAGCACATCTTTCATCCGCTCGAAATGAAGGAAGTATGGAACTCCGACCTGACAAAGCTGGGCGACACCGATGCAAAGGGATATATAAGGTTTGCGCTGGGTCCGCTGCGGCCGGCGCCGAAAGAAGGCGCAGGGTGGATGTTTGCCGCCGGCGAACTGGCGATGCCGGCTTACGATCTGGCGCAGTGGGACATCAGCATGATGAATCGCTCGTTGCTTGCGCCAAAGTCCTACGACGAGTTCTTCGCCTCGGTGAAGCTGAAGGACGGGAGCGACACGCACTACGCACTGGGCCTCGACGTGCGCGATCTGCAGGGGCACGCGGCTGCTCGAGCACACCGGCGAGGTGTCGGATTTCACGGCGGACAACCAGGTGTTTCCGCAGGACAAGCTGGCGATCGCGGTGCTGACGAACCGGACGCAGCGCGGGCGGGCAGCCTGCTGGGCGCTGATCTGGCGCCGCTGCTGCTTGGACTCTCCGCGCAGACACCGAACCCAGCGGAGGCGCAGGCTCGTGCGCTGTTCGAGAATTTCCAGCAGGGCAAGATCGACCGCAGCCTCTTTACAGACTGGTGCAACGCGTATTTCGACAGGCAGGCGCTGGGGGATTATGCGTCGAGCCTGGCGCCGCTGGGAAAGCCGTCAAGCGTGAAGCAAACCGCGGAGAGTTTGCGCGGAGGAATGACGTTCCGAGTCTTCCGCGTGGAGTTCCCTAACGGCGGCAAGCCCCTGATCGTCACCACCTACACCGAGCCGGACGGAAAGCTGGAGCAGTACCTCGTGCTGCCGGCGAATTAGAAAATCCTTGCTGGCGGTCTTTGTGATGCAAAAATGTATCACATGAAACAGGCATCCGTGAGAGACCTGCGCTACGACTTCGGAAAGGTCGAGGAACTGCTTCGCCAGGGCCACGAAGTGCAGATCACAAAGCGGCGTAAGGTCATCGGCCGGCTCGTTCCGGAGCGGGCGGAAACACAGAGGGAAATGCCCGATTTCCTGGCGAGGCTCCGCGAGATCTATGGCGATCGCATCCTCCCGGTCACCGGGGCGGAGATTGTTGCCGAGGGCCGGAACCGGGACGACCTTATACCGACGGGGAAAAAAGGAAGCGAATGGCAGAAACAGGCGAAGGGCCGGTCTACACGGAAAGCAGCTTCCTGATCTCGCTGTACAGCCCTGACTCGCATACAGCCGCCGCTGCAGACGCCATGAGCACTCTGCGTGGTCCGGTAATTGTGTCAGCGCTGGTCGAATTCGAAGTGATGAATGCTTTGCAGCAGCGAGTGTTTTGGAAACAAGTGACAGCGTTGGAATCGCGAAAGAGCACTGAGGACTTCAAAGGGGATTTGCGGAACCGGGTTCTGCAATTCGAGGGATTGCCTGAATCCATGTTCGTAAGAGCCAAACAAATCGCCGAACGCACGACTGCGTCCCTCGGCACCCGCTCGCTCGATCTGCTTCACGTCGCCTGCGCCCTCGAACTGGGTGCGACCCATGTCTACTCTTTCGACGAGCGGCAGCGCAAGCTGGCCACGCCATGCGACTCAAGCTGAACCGTATGTGATCGGCCCCGAAAAACCCTCGCAGCGTGATGCCTGGTACATCCCTAGCAGCCGAAAGATAGCCCTTTGTTCCGCTTTTCACGGTCGCGTAAACGGACGTTAACAATCGGAACCCAGAATCGACTCAGTTTGTCTGAGGGGGAATTTCCGTGAGAAAGAGTTTGATTTTGGCCACTGCGCTGGCGGTGTGCGCCGTGCCGTGCATAGCACAACACATCACTGCGGCGGGAGCGACGTTCCCGTATCCGATCATTCCAAGTGGTTCGCCGAGTATGCGCAGCAGCACCCCGGTGTAGAGATCAACTATCAGTCGATCGGTTCGGGCGGAGGCATCCGCCAGGTGACCGAAGGGGACGGTGGATTTCGGGGCCAGCGACATGCCGATGACCGACGAGCAGCTCGCGCGTCGAAGGTCAAGCTGGTGCACATCCCGACCGTCCTGGGCGCAGTGGTGCCGGTGTACAACTTGCCCGGTGTCAGGACCGACCTGCAATTTGCGCCGGATGTGCTGGCCGACATCTACCTGGGCAAGATCACCAACTGGAACGATGCCCGGATCGCGAAGGACAACCCGGGAGTGAAGCTGCCCAACCAGGAGATTTACGTGATCCACCGGTCCGACGGCAGCGGAACGACCTACATCTTCACCGACTACCTGTCGAAGGTAAGCCCGGAGTGGAAGAGCAGCGTGGGCAGAGCACGGCGGTGAGCGTGGCCGCTGGGGATGGCGGCAAGGGCAATGAGGGCGTGGCGGGCTTGGTCCGTCAGATGCCGGGCGCCATCGGCTACGTCGAGCTGATCTACGCGCTGCAGAACCACGTTTCCTACGGCTACATGCGGAACGCGGCCGGGACGTGGCTGAAGGCGAGCATCGAGGGAGTGACGGACGCGGCTGCTTCGGTCAAGACGATGCCGGCGGACTTCCGGGTGTCGATCACGAACGCGCCGGGAAAGGACGCCTACCCGATCTCGAGCTTCACCTGGCTGCTGATCCCCACAATGCCGGGCGACGCGACGAAAAAAAGATCGTCAAGGACTTCCTGAGCTGGATGCTGGACCGCGGCGAGGGCGAGGTATCGTCCCTGGACTACGCGCCGCTGCCGGCCGGTGGCGGAGAAGGTACGGATGACAATCGCAAAACTGCCCTAGCCCAGGTGCGGAGCGCCCAGGGCCGGTCAAGGACGCCGGACCCTGTGTTTTTTCCCGCCGAAACCGGAACAAGAAACGGGTCGCGGGCGGTACAGTCGTTGGCGCTTTATTTCCTTCCTTTTCATAACGTTTAACACTCCATTCAAATTACCGGGCTAGGGTGGACGAGACGTGAAACTGCGGATCCAGGAACCTCGCGCCCCTGCCATGGCGGACGAACTCCCCGTGGACGGTCTCGTGTCGGTGGTCGAGCCGGCCCTCGCCGATCCGCCGCTTCCTGCAGAGCCGCGGCAATTCCAGCATCGCGGATTCGGTATTCCGGTGGCTGATGCTGGCTGTGCGCGCTCAGCATCTTTCGCGATCGTCGCGCTGGTCGGCACGGAGCTGGTGACACAGTCCGAACCCACAATCAAGGCGTTTGGGTGGAAGTTCTTTGTCGGCTCGGCGTGGAATCCGGTGAGCGGCGAATTCGGGGCGCTGCCCTTTATCTACGGAACCTCGTGTCGTCGATCCGTGGCGCTGGTGATCGCGGTACCGCTGGCCGTGGGCGTGGCCGTCTTCCTCACGGAGATGTGCCCGAAGGCGCTGCGCGGGATCCTGTCGTTCCTGACAGAGCTGCTGGCGGCGATTCCCAGCGTGGTGTACGGACTCTGGGCCATGTACGTTCTGGTGCCGCTGCTGCGCGGCTATGTCGGATCCGCTGCTGATTAAGACGCTGGGCTGGACCGGGCTTTTCGTGAAACCGGATTTCGGCATCGGCCTGTTCGCTTCCGGGGGGTGATCCTGGCGATCATGATCCTGCCCATCATCTCCTCTCTCACGCGCGAGGTGATGACGGCGGTGCCGCACACACAGCGGGAAGCAGTGCTGGCGTTGGGGGCCACGCGCTGGGAGATGATCCGCATGGGCGTGCTGCGCAACGCACGCATCGGCATCGTCGGTCCATCATCCTGGGGCTGGGGCGCGCACTGGGCGAGACGATGGCGGTGGCCATGGTGATCGGCAGCAGCCCATCGCTGACGAGGTCGCTGCTGGCCCCGGCCTACAGCATGGCGGCGGTCATCGCCAACGAGTTCACCGAAGCCGTTAGCGACCTCCACCGGACGGCGCTGATCGAGATTGGGCTGGCGCTCTTCATCGTCACCATTATTGTCAACATCCTTGCGCGGCTGCTGGTTTGGGCGGTTACGCGCGGGGCGCCGGCGAGGGCGGCCTAAACCCATGGCGACCGCAGCTCATCTGCAGGGAAGTGTGGCCAACCGCCACTGGCGGTGGTTTGCCAACCATCTCGCGTCGGTGCTCGCGGTGGGTGCCACCATCCTCGTGATCGCCCCGCTGGTGGCGATCTTTCTCGATCTGCTGTACAAGGGCGCGACTTCTCTGAATCTGGCCTTCTTCACAAAACTGCCGGTTCCGCCCGGAGAGTCGGGGGGCGGTATGGCAAACGCCATCCTGGGCTCGGGCGTGTTGCTGGGGCTGGCCAGCCTGATGGGCGTGCCGGTAGGGATTGCGGCGGGGATTTATCTGGCCGAGTACGGGCGGGGGACGAAGCTCTCGAATGTTGTTCGATTCACGGCGGACGTGCTGAACGGGGTACCCTCAATCGTGATGGGGATTGCCGTGTACGCCCTGATCGTGGTGCCGCAGAAAGGTTTCTCGGCCTTCGCCGGCGGCGTAGTGCTGGGCATCATGATGATCCCGACGGTGGCGCGGACGACAGAGGAGATGCTGCTGATGGTGCCGCACTCCATTCGCGAGGCGGCGCTCGGCCTGGGCGTGCCCAACTGGCGCGCGATGTTGTCGATCACGCTGAAGACGGCGCTGCCAGGGGTGATCACAGGCTGCATGCTCGCGTTCGCGCGCGTGGCGGGGGAAACCGCTCCACTGCTGTTTACGGCGTTCGGCAACAACTTCTGGAGCACGGCTCTGAATCAGCCGATTGAGGCGTTGCCGCTCCAGATTTATGTTTACGCGCTGGGACCCTACGACGATTGGCACCGGCTGGCGTGGGCCGGATCCCTGGTGCTGATTGTGCTGATCGTGCTGGCGGTTTCGCTGGTGCGGTATGTGACTTCGCGCGGCGTGCTGAAAGGGGCAAGTTAGACATGGGGGTGGGGATCGAGGTTAACGGCCTGAACGCGTGGTACGGAACCAATCACACGCTGCAGGACATCACGCTGCATATTCCCCCCAACGAGGCGACCGCGCTCATCGGGCCTTCCGGGTGCGGAAAATCGACGTTTGTGCGCTGCCTGAACCGCATGCACGAAACCAATCCGATCGCCAAAGTCACTGGCGAAGTGAAGGTCGGCGGCCAGGATATCTACAGCGAGACCTCGGCGGTCGAAGTCCGGCGGCGCATCGGCATGGTCTTCCAGCGGCCGAATCCGTTTCCGACCATGTCGATCTACGACAATGTCGCGTCGGGCCTGAAGCTGAACGGTTTTCGCAACCGCCGGCTTCTGGATGAAACCGTCGAGCGTTCGCTCAAGCACTCCGCCTTGTGGGACGAGGTCAAGGACGACCTGAAGAAGAAATCCGGCGCCAGCCTCTCCGGTGGCCAGCAGCAGCGCCTGTGCATTGCCCGCGCGCTGGCGGTCGATCCGGAAGTGCTACTGATGGACGAGCCGGCCTCGGCGCTCGATCCGGTGTCGACAGCCAAGATCGAGGACCTCATCTTCCAGCTGAAGTCGCAATACACCATTGTGATTGTGACCCACAACATGCAGCAGGCCGCCCGCGTGGCCGAGCGGACCGGCTTTTTCCTGAACGGCAAACTGATCGAATTCGATTCGACCCACAAAATATTCACAAACCCCAGCGACAAGCGGACGGAAGATTACATCACAGGCAGGTTTGGATAATGGCGCGCATCCGCTTTCAGCAAAACCTGGACGACCTGAAAGAGAAGTTGCTGGTGATGGCCGGCATGGCCGAGCAGTCGATCCAGCGCGCGGTGGAAGCCTACCGGGTGCGCGACCTCTCGATCTGCGACCTGGTGGATCGCGGCGAGATGGCGATCAACCGGCTGGAGCGGGAAATCGATCAGATGTCGCTGGACCTGCTTGCTATGGAGCAGCCCATGGCCATCGACCTGCGCTTCATCCTGTCCGTCATCAAAATCAATGCGGACGTGGAGCGCGTCGGCGACTCGGCGCGGGTCATCAGCGACCGCGTGCGGGAGTTGCAGGCTTTTCCGATGGCGGAGATGCCCATCGACATTCCGCGCATTGCCAACCTGGCCAGCGGCATGGTGCGCAAGGCCCTGCAGGCCTTCATCGAAGGCGATGCGGATATGGCCGAAGCGGTGCTGAAGATGGACGACAGCGTCGACAAGCTGAACGGCGCTGCGCATTACACGCTGCTGAACCTGATGAAGAAGGATGCCGCTCTGGCCCCGCAGGCGCTGAATGCCCTGATGATCTCGCGAGCGCTGGAGCGCGTGGCCGATCACGCGACGAATATCGCCGAGGACGTCATCTTCTGGGTGCGCGGCGCGGACGTGCGCCATAACGTCGGAGTAATGACCGGGAACAATCGCCGGCCGGGCGCCGACGGCCGGCAGTAGACGATCAGCCTGCTTCCGGGTCCCACCAGTCGAGCGCCGGAACCGCTGCGTAATAAAGCCCGAGGCGGAACTTTGTTGCAGGCCCGTGCAGCGCGCGCAGGACGCGCGTGTACGCCAGCAGCTGAGGCGCGTATTGCGCGCGCTCCGAAGCCAGCAACAGAGCGCTGGGCGCGGCTTCCGCTGTCTTGTAATCGATCACCCACAGAAAATCTGCGCTGGAAGAATCCAGCGGCGCCGGGCCGGCACGAAAGACCCGATCCGCGCGCAGCGTACGCAAGCTGGTCGCCTGAGGATTGGTGCCGGCCAGAAATCCGGTCCACGAGGGCTCGGACTGCGCTTCGGGATGGCCCGCAAGGATCCAGCGGCAAACAGGATCCGCAGCGCACCCGAGCAGCATTTTCGTAACCGTGTCGGTGACATTTTTCAGCGCATCGCCGGTAAGAGCGGCCGCGCGAAGCAGCGACCCGATGCGCGCGCGCAGCTCCGCCGCGTCAATCCGCTCCAGGCCGCCGCCCAGACGCTCGAGAAACGTGTGAACCGCGGAACCAATCAGGCGCGACTCCCGCGATCCTTCGCGGCGCTGAAAGTCGGGCGCATCGGGATCGGCGACGGAAATTGATCCTGTGACCGTTACATTCTCAGCCAGAGCAGCAGGTCCGGCAGTCAGCGGGAGCCGCCGCAGCATCAGGCGCGGCGAATCCGCCACCGCAGCCATCTCGCGGACCTCGCCCGATGACGGAAAGGCGATAATGCGCGAAGGCGCTGTGCCAGGCTGCGCCGGACGCAACGCAGATTCAAACGTCGAGCGCAGAGCGGGCCACGCCGTGGCCAGCAGACTATCCCGGCTTTGCGGACGGACGCCGGTCGCAGACGCCACCGCGGTCCCCAGCAAATGCAGCTCGCGCCGTGCCCGCGTGCAGGCCACGTAAAGCAGCCGCTTCCGCTCCTCATCGAAACGGATCTGCCGCTGTTTGCGCACCCATTGATACAGCGGCTCAGTATTTTCCCCATGCAGGCCGATCGGCGCGACCAGAAATTCGTTTTCCGCGCTCCAGGGATTCATGCGCTCCAGCGAGCAGACCAGCGGATTCGGATCGCCGGACGAACGGCGATCGAGCCCCGGAACGATCACCACATCGAAGCCCAGGCCTTTGGCCTTGTGAATCGTCATCAGCTGGATGCCGGCTCGCTCGCTCACCCCGGGATCCGGTTGCGCAAACAGGCGATCGAACTCCGCGTCGAAGCTCGCGGTCGAAGCCGCCAGTCCGTCGGGTGCGACCGCGTCGACCAGCGAGAAGAAAACCTGGGTGTTCTCGTAAGCCGCGGCGTCGATACACGCGGGACCACCCAGGGTGCGCCAGGTACGCTCGACCCACGAAGCGAACGAAGGCGATTCGGACTGACGCCAGCGCAGATCCAGAGCACGACGCAGAATCTCCGTCGTGCGGGCGAGCCGCTGCCGGCCATCGTCGGAGAGCAAATGCCCGCGAGTCTCGATGAGCTCGAGGACGGAGTTGTTTTTGAAGGCCGGATCGTCCGAGCCCGTAAGCAGGTGCAGGTCCTTGAGGGTCAGTCCGCACCAAGGCGCGCGCAGCACCGAGAGCCATGCGATGCGATCCATCGGATGCAGCAGCGCGTGCGTCAGCGCGCGAAGATCGAGAAGCTCCTGGCGCTCCGAGAGATGCTCGATTTCGACGGCGCGGAACGCAATCCTCCGCTCGCGGAGAAGAGGGACGATCTGCGCAAGATGGCTGCGCGCGCGAACCAGGATGGCGACACGATATTCCAAGCCGGTGTCGCGGGCGTGCCGAATCTGCGGAAGATACTGCTCGACGATGTTCAGGACAACCTCGGCCTCCTCGCGCTGTGCAGCCATATCTTCGGCCCGCGTGGGATTTCGATCGGCCGCGCCGATGATCTGCGGATGGATGTGCAGACCGGTTTGCGATGGCTTCGAAGAGTTGAAGGCCGTTGCGCGCGCGAACGGCACGGAAGCCGAACCCGCTGGCGCAGCCTCCGCGCAAATCACGTCGAAGACGCCGTTGAGGGGTTCGGTGAGCCCGGCATGCGAGCGAAAATTCACCGAGAGCTGCACGGGGCGGCAGCGAAGTCGACCCGGCTCGGTGCCAATGCCGTGTTCGCTCACCTGCGTGAACAGCTCCACCTCGGCCTGGCGAAACATGTAGATCGACTGCATCGGATCGCCGACGAGAAAGACGGTGCGGCCTTCGCCTGGATCCCACGCCGCCAGCAGCGCCGACACCAGTTCATGCTGGCGGCGCGATGTGTCCTGAAATTCGTCGATGAGCAGATGACGAATATTGCCGGCGATCTCCAGCACCCGCTCTGGTGAGTCTTTCAGAACCTGCACTGCGGCCAGAGAAAGCTCCGTGAAGTCCACCTGGTTGTGCTCGGCGAAGACGACCTTCAGTTCCGCAACCGCCTGGCGCAGAACCGTGAACACATTTCGCAGCGTCGTCCACTGCTCGTCGCTGTAGTTTTCCGGCGGCAGGCGGCGAATCGCGCACAGCGCCTCGAGCAGGCTCGGCGTGTGCTGGAGCCACAGCAGCAACTGCTCCATGGCACGCTTCCGTTCCTTCGCGTCGCGCCCTTTGGGGGGAAAACCCTGGGTCACATTCACCGACTTACGCCATTTCTTATCCGTGGTCAGCACAAAGTCGCACACCGCTTGCCAGTGCTGGAGGGGCATGGTGGCCGAGAGCGCCTCGACCTCAACCAGCAATCCTGCCTGCTCATTGCTATGGCTCGCGGCATACGCAGCCAGTTCCAAAAGCTGCCGCTCGACCGCGGGCTGGCTGGTCAGCAGACGGTGCGCCTCGGCAACGACGCGCCGATTCTCGCGATGAAACGGCTCTTCCAGCCGCAAGCGGAGATCGTCCCAGTCTTCATCGCTCATGGCGTCGTAAAGAGGAAACGCGCTCACCCACTGATCGCGCACCCTCAGCATTTCCGTGATCAGCGAGGCGCAGTCGGAGAGCCGGTTGTCGCGCAGGTCCAGCAGCTGCGCCAGCGCTTTGTCCAGCGCGGCGTCAGAGCCACCGAGACGTTCCAGCGTCCGGCGCGCCGCCAGCGCGTACAGCGGATCGGCCTCCTCGATCGGCTGAAAGTGCCCTCCAAGCCGCGCCAGCAGAGGCCGATCGTGCGCGATGCGCAGGCACAGCGAGTCGATGGTCTCGATGGCGAGCCGCTGCGGATGCTCGAAAATATTCCAGCCGCGGCGCTCGGCATGAGCGACAGCACCGCGGGCCAGCGCCATGCGCTCCAGATCCTCGTGGCCAGGAGTGCGCCGGCCGGCCGCCGCTTCGAGGTCGCGCAAAATGCGCGCGCGCATCTCGGCCGTGGCCGCGCGCGTAAAGGTGATCGCCAGAATCTCTTCCGGCTCGTCGACGGCGGCCAGAAGACGCATGTAGCGGCGCGTGAGCAGGTCGGTCTTTCCGGAACCCGCCGGCGCCTGCACAATGACCGAATGGCGAATGTCGAGTGCCGCTTCGCGCGCGGCAGCATCCACGGGGGCGTCCGCGACGATCTCAGTCATCGGCGTCTTCCTCACCCTCTTCATCGACAGCGACCGGCACCAGGGCCGACTCGGCGACGCGACACAGGGAGTGCAGATCGCAGAAGGTGCAGACCTTCGTGTCGCGAGGATCAACCGCCGCTTCGCCGCGCAGGAACTCGTCGCCAAGGCTGGCCAGCGCGCGCGCCCATTCATCGCGTGTCGCGTCGGTGTAGGGATGCGTGACCAGCGCCTTCTTGTTGCCGATATCGGCAGCAAGCTGTGCGTGGGCGTCCCGCACGCGGCCTTCGAATTCGATCTTGCCGGAACGGATCCGCGCAAACAGAATGCCGCTCACATTCTCCACGTTTCCGTAGACCGCATACAGTGGCAGCTGCGGGTCGTCGAGCCGGTCGCCGTCCCAGCTGGCCGTCGATACGTTGCCCGTCTTGTAGTCCAGCAGCAGACGGCTGCCATCCGGCAGCTGGTCGATGCGATCGGCTCGCAGATTCAGCTTCAGATCGCCGACATGGACATCGGGGAGGCGCTGCTCGCACGACTCAACGGTGAAGGGCTGGCGGCCCGCTTCCAGAGCGAGCCAGTCCCCAATGCGGATCATCAGGCGGCGCTTTTCCGCTGCGAGGCAGGCTTGCTGCCACGGATCGCCGACCGCGCCGCCGAACTGCGCCTGCATTGCGGCATCGATATGCCCTTCAAGGATGCCCGGCAGCTGTTTTGTAACAATGGCGGTGGCAAGATCGTCGCGGCTGCGAATCGGAAGCGGCTCGGTCGAGGAAAACAGCCGCTGCATGACCTCATGCAGCAGTTTCCCCTTTTCCAACGGGCTGATGCCCCACTCGCTTTCGTCCAGCGGCGCGGCGCGGAGCCGCTTCGCGGCAAAGGCCTGGAACGGGCAAGCGGCCTGGCGCTTCAGCACATCGGCGCCGCCAGCATTTTGCTCCTGCGGCCACCGGAGAATGCCGGAGTCATCGGCCACAGAATCGAGCGACGGCGCGGGCATCGCGTCCTCCGCGCCCGAGACCACGGTTTCCGGCTCCGCAGCCGCGGGAAACAATCCAGCGATCAGCGGCGACGGCCGAAGTTCGGCATCCTTATCGCGCTCGGCAAAGCTAAACACGATGCGCGATGCGGAATGGAGCAGGCGCGTAGTGACAATGTTCGCCAGGTTCCAGTCGTCGTCCTGCGCCGCGTGCGGCATCGCATACTGCCGCTGTGCAGCCGGGGGAAGCAGCGGATGCAGCCGCCCGCGTTGCGGCCAGGCCGTGTCATCGGTTCCCAGGAACCAAACCGCGTCGAACTGCTGGCCGGAAGACTCGAACGGACCCAGGATCTGGATTGGCGCATCGTGCGATTCAGGAGCGAAGATCGTCTCCTCCGCCTGATGCTCGAGCAGATCGAGGAATTCGCTCCACGAATAACGCGTGCCGTCGAAGTCCAGCAGCGCAAGCTCGTCCAGAAGGCGTTCCCAGCGATGCCTCGCCTGATACTGCACGGAGTCGTCGGGCCGCTGCCCCGGCCACGCAACGCGCTCCAGCAGCCGAGGCACCAGATCCGCGAAGACCGAAGGCTGTCGCGACACCGAAGACAGCCGGTTCTGGTCCGCTGCTTTCAGCAGATCGGTGAGACGAAAGCGCAGATCGTGCAGGCCGGAAGAGGATGCGAGCGAATCGCGGTAGCTGGCAAGCGTGCGTTCCGTCGAGAGCACGGCGAACCGGCGCAGCCGCGCGTCATGGTACGCAACAGCGATTGAATTTGTAGCCGTGTCGGCGACAAATCCCGAAAGCGCCAGCCAGGAAACCTGCTCCTCCGCCAACGGCCTGGCCGTCCAGCGCAACAGCAGCAAGGCTGCGCGGACCGCCGGAACGTCGGCGAGAGGCCGGCCGAGAGAAAATTCCCACGGAGGGCGCGCCGAAGGTTGCCGGATGTCCTCGCTTGCAGGCACCAGGATGCGGCGGAAGGCGCGGTCCATGGCTCCGCGCGCGGCGGAGATCGACGGAACCACCACGCCAATGCGGGCGGTCGGACTCTCCAGCAAAAGGTCGCGCGCCCATCGAGCGCACGCTTCGATCTCCTGGCGCAGATCGGTGGCGGCGATCCAGCGCTGTTGCTGCGCCGAAACCGAATCAGGCTCGGATTCGAATCCAGAGACGGCCACACCCCGCGACCGAACCGCATCGAGCAGTTCGCGCTGGGCAGGAGTCAGGCGGTCAAAACCAACCAGCAGGATGGCTCCGGGAAGCGTGAGACGCGCAGGATCGGCGAGATGCGGAAGCAGCGCCGATTCCAGCTGACTCGCGCTCAGCCACCCATGCCGCGAGCAGAGTTGATCGAAGGCCGCCGCCCACTGGCGGAAGCGCTCGGCATCCGCCTGATCCCATGCAGCGCGACGCGCGGAATGCGCCTTGTACGCGGACAGCAGCCACCAGGCATCCATCGCCAGAGCCGCCATGGAGTCGGGTGAAATCACCAGCGCCGCGTCGTTGCGCTGCGCGCGCTTCCACAGAACACGCTCCTGCAGCGGCGTCAGAAGCGTCGGCGCGTCGGCTGTGGCAAAGGCATGATCACGCCAGAGTCCGCGCAGCCAGGAATCCCAGTCAAGGATCGAGGGAGTGGCCCAGACCGTGTGACCCAGCGCGCGCTGGTCCTCGGCGAATCGAAGATGCAGAGCACGCGCGGAGCGGGCGCTGGAGGCGACGACGGTAGCGCCGCACCGGAGCGCGTCGGCAATTGTGCGGGCCAGCGGCATGAAGGGGAGCGTCGAACTCAAGTGTAAACTGGCAGGTGAAGCAACTTCGTGTACACATTTCCACCGCCTGCCTTCTGGCGGTGGTCGTGTTTTTTGCCGGCTGCCGCAGTGGGAGCAAAGGCTCGGCAACCAACCAGCAGGCGGGCGCAAAGACAGTTCCACGTCCGGGGCATTGTCGTCTCCAGCGACGCGAAGACCGGCTCTGTCACGCTCGATACCGACGCCATCCCCGGCTACATGGAAGCCATGACCATGCCGTACACCCTGGCGCAGCCGAACGTCGCGACCGAGCTGCATCCCGGCGACACCATCACCGCCACGCTGACGGTGACGGCGAACGCCGACACGCTGGACGAGATCGACATCGTCGCGCAGGCCAAGCCGGACTACAAACCGGCGGTGACGTTCAACGATCTGGAACCCGGCGAGGCAGTCCCCGACTTCGCGTTTCTCAACCAGGACGGAAAGAAGGTCCGGCTGAAGCAGTGGCACGGCAAGGTGCTGATGATGACCTTCATCTACACGCGCTGTCCTCTGCCGAACTTCTGCGTGCGCATGAGCCGGAACTTCGCGGACATCGACAAGCAGCTTCAGAAGGATCCGCAGCTCTATGCGAAGACCCACCTGCTGAGCGTCAGCTTCGACCCGAAGTACGACACGCCCGCAGTCCTGCGCAGCTACGGCGGCGCCTATACCGGCCAGTACACCAGGGAAACCTTCGAGCACTGGGACTTCGCGGCGCCGACCGAGAAGGACCTGCCGCAGGTGCTGCAGTTCTTCGACATCGGTGCGACGCCGGAGAAGGACAAGACGATCACGCACTCGCTGTCGACCGTGGTTATCGGGCCGGATGGCAAGATCTTCAAGTGGTATCCAGGCAACGACTGGACGCCTGACCAGGTGATCCAGGATGTGAAAAAGCTGGTCGGCTGACGCGGTATGATCGTGATCGGAAACGGTCCGACCGCACAGGAAGGGAATCATGAGCAACGCGCTGACGATTCGCAAAGACGGTGAGCTGGATTTCTTGTCGCTGGGGGCGCTGGTCCATCGGCTGGACCCGGGCATCATCCCGTTTCGCAAGGCGACGGAGTGCGCGATTCACGTGAGCGGCGGCGAGTTCAACGTGGCGGCGAACCTCTCCGACTGCTTTGGCATGAAGACCGCGATCGCGAGCGCGATGGTGGACTACCCCATCGGCGATCTGATCGCGGAGCGTGTGCGCGCCATGGGCGTGCGGCCTTTCTACAAGCACTTCAAACACGACGGCGTGACCGGCCCCAACATGGCCACGGTGTACAGCGACCGCGGCTTCGGCGTGCGCGCGCCCGTGGTCTTCTACAACCGCTGCAACGAGGCTGGCGCGCAGCTCAAGTCCGGCGACTTCGACTGGAAGGCAATCTTCGCCCGTGGCGTGCGCTGGGTCCACAGCGGCGGCATCTTCGCGGCTCTCTCGCCGACCACCGGACCGCTGGTGGTTGAGATGATGACCGCAGCCAAGGCCGCCGGCGCCGTGACCTCGTTCGATCTCAACTTCCGCGAGAAGCTGTGGAAGATCAGCGGTGGCGCGGACCGCGCGGTCGAGGTGATCGCGCGCATCGTCGAGCACGTCGATGTGCTGGTCGGCAATGAAGAGGATCTGCAGAAGGGCCTGGGCATTGAGGGGCCGAAGGTCGACAAGACGAAGTCGAAGCTCGATCCCGGCGCGTTCTTCGGCATGATCGACCAGGTCGTGAAGAAGCATCCGCAGGTGAAAGCGGTCGCGACGACTCTGCGCGAAGTACACTCCACCAACCGGCACAGCTGGAGCGCCGTGGCCTGGGTTGACGGCAAGACCTACACCGCCCCGACCGCCGAGCTGGATGTTTACGATCGCGTGGGTGGCGGCGATGGATACGCGGCCGGGTTCTTCTACGGCCTGCTGTCGGGCGCCGATCCGGAAGAGGCCGTCAAGCTGGGATGGGCGCACGGCGCGCTGCTGACCACCTTCCCTGGCGACACGACCATGGCGACCCTGGACCAGGTGAAGGCCTTCGCGCAGGGCGGCTCGGCGAGAATCCAGCGCTAGATCGCAGGGACCGTTCACCATCCGGATACTGTGGTGACCTCAGGCCGAACCGCTCCAGTAGACTGAATGCACTGGAGGGAGCATGGCCAAAGTCACGATTCTGTTCGGACTCCTGCTGATTATGCTCGGCGTCGCAGGATATGTAGGAACGGGATGGCAGGCGCCCACAGCGCTGATCCCGATGTATGTCGGGATCGTGTTCACCATCCTCGGCTTTCTGGCGCGCAGAGGCAGCCAGAAGAAGCGCATGCTGGTGATGCACATTGCTGTGACGCTGGCAGCGCTTTGCTTTCTGTTCACTTCGCTCAACATCTGGTACTTCATCCGGATGGAGATGGGCCGGGCGGTGCTGCGGCCGATCGCCGTCGAGGACAAGGCCGTGTTCTCGGTCATGATGCTGATTTATGTGCTCCTTTGCGTGCGCTCGTTCATCAAGGCTAGAAGGACGCCGCCGGCGGAAGGCGGCAGCCAGGCCAGCCAGCCGGCGAGCTAGTGGCCGGAAGTCCGCCGCCAGCTTAACCTGAGTTGAGAATGCGAATGGGATCGGTTCCGGCCATACATGGAGATCGGAGCAGAGGAGGCGCCGCTCGCGCGCGCGCCGGCGCGGATCTGCCGAAGAAGAAGCCCGACCTGAAGAAGGTGATGCCTGAGGTCTGGAAGCTGATCCGGCCGCGACGCTGGCTGCTCGCTTTCGGCTTCTTGCTGATGATCGTCAACCGGGTTGCCGGGCTGGTGCTGCCCTTCTCGACCAAGTTCCTCATCGACCGGGTTCTGGGTGCTCATGGAAACGCCGCCCTGCTGCTGCCGCTGGTGGGCATCGTCTTCACCACCACGGCCATTCAGGCGGTGACCTCGTTCTCCCTCACGCAGCTGCTGTCGAAAGCGGCGCAGCGCATGATCACCGAACTCCGCCAGCAGGTGCAGCAGCACGTCGGCCGGCTGTCGGTCGCCTTCTACGACGCGAACCGGACGGGCCTTCTCGTCTCGCGCATCATGAACGACGTCGAAGGCGTGCGCAACCTCATCGGCACCGGCCTGGTGGAGTTCGTCGGCGGCATGCTGACCGCGAGCATGGTCTTCGTCTACCTGGTCATCACCAACCCGAGAATGACCCTGATCGTCTTCGGCGTGGTCGGTGCGTTCGTCGTCATCCTGCAGAGGGCATTCAAGACGATCCGTCCCATCTTCCGCGAGCGCGCGAAGATCACCGGCGAGGTCACCGGCCGGCTCACGGAGAGCCTCGGCGGGGTGCGCGTGGTGAAGGGTTATCACGCGGAGCAGCGTGAAGCGAGCGTGTTCAGCGGCGGCGTTCTGCGGCTGCTTGAAAACGTGATGAAGTCTCTCACCGCCACCAGCCTGCTGAGCCTCGCGGCGACGACTGTGCTCGGCGTGGTGGGCGGACTGGTGATGCTGATCGGCGGGCACCAGGTGCTGGGGCATCGCATGACCACTGGCGGCTACTTCCAGTACACGATGCTGCTGGCCTACATGATCGCGCCCATCTTCCAGATCGTGAACATCGGCACGCAGCTGACCGAAGCGGTGGCGGGGCTCGACCGCACCATGGAAATCCTCAGCGAGAAGGACGAGTTTGCCGATCCGGCTCGGGTGCGCACGCTGGAGGAGATCGAAGGGGACCTCCGCTTCGACGACGTTCGCTTCGCCTACGAGAAAGACAAGCCGGTGCTGCACGGCATCTCCTTTGAGTCGCGGCCGGGCACGGTGACGGCGCTGGTTGGTTCGTCGGGGTCGGGCAAGTCCACGATCATCAGCCTGGTTTGCGCGTTCCATAAGCCGGACTCGGGCGAAGTGCTCGTGGACGGCATCGACCTTTCTACCGTGCGGCTGGACAGCTATCGCAGCCAGCTGGGCGTGGTGCTGCAGGAGTCGTTCCTGTTCGACGGGACCATCAAGGAGAACGTGATGTTCTCCCATCCCGACGCGACGGACGAGGATTTCCTCTCGGCGTGCCGCATCGCGCGCGTCGACGAGTTCGCCGAGCGCTTCCCCGAGGGGTACGACACCATCGTTGGCGAGCGCGGCGTGAAGCTCTCCGGCGGGCAGCGGCAGCGGCTCTCCATTGCGCGCGCGATTCTGGCCAGCCCGCGCATCCTGATCCTCGACGAGGCCACCTCGTCGCTCGACTCCGAGTCCGAGGCCATGATTCAGCACGGCCTCAGCTACCTGATGCAGGGGCGCACGACGTTCGTGATCGCGCACCGGCTCTCGACGATCCGCAGAGCCGATCAGATTCTCGTGGTCGAAGGCGGGCTGATCGTCGAGCGCGGCACGCACGCCAGCCTGTACGCACTGGGCGGCCGCTACTACGACCTCTACACGCGCCAGCATGGCCTCGAGGAGAACCTGTTCCTCGCGCCCGGCGAAGGCGACACCATCGAAGAGCCGGCCAAATGAGGACTTCGCGTCCAGCGAATCGCCCTTCGGGCACTGAGGTTCGAGACGATTTCACGGCTCCAGCCGGTCCCATTCGCAGGGGGGGATTGTGAATCGCGCCGTCATTCTCATTCGGATACTCGTCGGGTGGGTCTTCGTTTCCGAGGGCATTCAGAAGTTTCTGTTTCCGGCGGCGCTGGGGGTGGGGCGCTTCGCGAAGATCGGGATCCCGCAGCCGGCGTTCGCGGCTCCCGGTCGTGGGTGCGGTGGAGATCGCGTGCGGGCTGGCGGTGATTTTGGGGCTGTGGACGCGCCTTGCTGCGATTCCGCTGGTGGTGGTGATCGGCACGGCGATTGTCACGACCAAGCTTCCTGAACTGCACCGGGCGGGTCAGGGCTTCTGGTTCATGCTGCACGACGCGCGCACCGATTTCAGCATGGTGCTGGGGCTGGTGTTCCTGCTGATCGTGGGCGGCGGCTCGATGGCGATGACGCGGTCGCGATAGCGTGGGGAGTTCCCTGGGCCTCGAGCGTGTAGCGAAGAAGGCCGAGCTGGAGCTGAGGGCGCGCCAGAAAATGCCGCCCCCAAAACCGGGCGGCGGCCAGGTTCACCCCACAGCAAGAAGCTAGCGCCTTCGAAATGAAATCTTCAAGCCCATTTGCTCATCGCAGCAATCAAAAGTACCGTTACAGTCGAATCCAGTGCCATTTCGGGAAGCCACATCCCCGTCGCGAGCCGTTCTGCCGTCCACGCCAATCTTGTCAAGTTTCCACCACTTCCCCAAGGTAACTTTCATTGACACAACGCGACTTACAAGCCGACATAGTTGGCAGACTTACTCCCCCAAACTGATATTCTGAACTTAAGATAGAAAAAGAAAATAGCCTCGCCCTTCCGGCGGGGCTTTCTCATGCCCGCCACGCGCGGGCTTTCTTTTTCTGCATCAGGAAAGGAACAGATCATGACTCAAAACCAAATCGAAGGTCAGGAAACCATCAACTCCGGCGGCGCAGCCCCCGAAGACCGCATGTGTCACTACACCAAATCCGACGGCAGCCGTTGCCACGACTGGTCCCTCCTCGGCCACGACCACTGCTTCCGCCATCACCGCTACCTCAACGCCCGCCCCGAGCGCCCCATCGACGTCCCCCTCCTCGAGGACGAGGCCTCCATCGTCTACGTTTTGTCGCAAACCCTGCAGGCCCTCGCCTGGGGCACCCTGCCCACGACCAATGGCCATGCCCTCCTCAAAGGATGCCGCCTCGCTCACGCCATCGAAGCCACCCGCCTCGAAAACGCCAAACTTCGCCTCAAAGTGCGCCGCCTCGGCATCCCCGAACACGAAATCTTCGACGAGCCAGCCGCGGAGCCAGTCCTGAGTCCGGAGCCCGGTGCCCGGTGCCCGGATCCCGAGCCTTCCACCAACCCCGTCAAGGTCCCGCCCAAAGAAGTCCGCTTCCGCGACCTCAAGAAGGACTGGGACAAGTGCCTGCAGCGCACCGAAAATGCGGTGGGCGACATGTACTTCAAGCGTGTCGGCGAAAGCCCAGGAAGACTTCAAGGCCTCTCGCGCCACTCCCTTCGAGCACCTCGCCGAGGCGGATCGTGAAGTCGAGCGCGCCCGCGCCATGGCCAAAGCGCAAGCGGAGACCTGTTTACCAACTTGCTAACCCCAGGGGGTTCCACCGGCCTGCCCCACCACGAAAATCAACAACATCCCGAGGGGTCAACCCCCTAAAATCGGATTTTCAAAAGGAGCAAATCGAAGAGGGACTCACCACCCATTCCCTACCGGCTACCGGCTCCCGGCTAAGGACTAAAAACTGACAACCGACCACCGACGACCGGCCACGCAACCCCAGAATCAGCGTCGCGCCAACCCTCCCTCCGGACCCCCCTGCCCTTCCTCCGTCCGCCCCCTCCCAAATTGGCACAGACGACCTGCTGACACAGTACTTTCGACTGCGCCCCCCATCGATTTCCCTCGACATTTGCCTTCCCGAAGTATGAGCTTCTTGCTGTGGGGTGAACCTGGCCCTCGCTCCGTTTTGTGCCGTCCGCTTTTTTGCCGAGAGCCTCTCAGCTGACCGCCGACCGCCGACTGCTGACTGCATTGTTGCCGCCCGTGCCGCTTGTCTCTACGACTGAGCGGGGGGGCAGGCGCTGCGGCGGCGGCTTCCTGGGTTGGGATCAGCGGGAGCTCCTCGACCACAGCGAGGCCGGTGCGGCGCAGCAGCTGGAAGATGGTCGAGCCGGCGAGGCGGGTGGCGTCGTATTCGACGCGGATCGTCTTCCACTCCTCGTCGATTTTGATGCGGCGGATGCCGTAGACCTCGCGCAGATTGCCCAGCGCGAACATGGTGGTTTCAGTGGCGTGGCCTTCGTAGCGGTAGAGCGCCTCGAGCTGGGTCATACGTACAGGGTACAGGGACGTTGTTTCCTGAAGGCGTCCAGGGTACCGGGGTTCTGCCACGTCCTGCAGCTGTTGAAGAAAGAGAAGGGCCGCGCGAGGCGGCCCCAAAGGTGGATCAGGTGTGAAATCAAAATTCGAAACGAAGCGCACCCTGCAGAACCCGGGAAGATCCGGCCATGGTGGTGAGCCGGCCGAAGCTCGACGAGGTGAGGTTGGAGTTGGAGGTGCTGAGTGCGTCGAAGTTCGGATGGTTGAGGGAATTGAAGGCGTCGGCACGGAAGACGATGCGATAGTTCTCGCTGTGGAGCGGGAAGGTTTTGCCGAGGCCGAGATCGAGGTTGGCGTAGTGGGGACCGCGCAGCTCGTTACGCTGGCCGAGAACCAATCCATCGGGACCGGTGAAGTCAGCGGCGGCAGCCGAGGGATCCTTGAAATTCAGCAGACGGCCTGAGGTGGGATCCTTGTGCGGGTTGCTGCTGACGTCGGCGGAGTGGTTGCCGAGCAGGATGGCCGGAGCCAGCGTCGCGTAGCCAGCGCCGTAGGCGGTGGTGTTGGGGTAGTAGGGGAAGCCGGTCTGCCAGGTGGGCAGACCGCTGATCTGCCAGCCTCCGACGATTTCATCGGCCCAGGTGGGCGTGGTGGCCGCGAAGGAGCGGCCGTGCCCGAAGGGCAGGTCGTAGATGAAGTTGCCGTTGAAGACCTGGGTGAGGTCGAAGTCGGAGTTACCGCGGCACTCGCGGGGCATGGTGGCATCGCAGACAAACTCGCCGTTGTAGTTGGACTGGCCGTTAGCAACCAGCGAGAAGTTATCGATGGAGTGGGCCCAGGTGTAGTTAAAGTCGAACTGGAGGCCATGGCCGGCGTTCTTGTGCAGGGTGGTCAGGAGCCCGTGATAGGTGGAGAAGCCCTTGTTGGTGTAGTAGTCGTTGGAGGAGAACTGCGAGGCCATGACGACGTTGTAGTCGACCAGGCCGTAGGCGGAGAGCGCCTGGCCGAAGTCGGCAGTGTCGCCGTTATAGAAGTAGTTGGAGAAGGCGTTGGAAAGGATGCGGGTCCAGCCGGGGCCGATCTGATTTTCAAACCACGGCTCGGGAGCGACGGTCCTCGGATTCTGACCGGCGCGGATTTCGTTAGCGACATTGGCGAAGGCGTTGGCGTAGTGCTGGCCGGAGGTAGGGTCGAGGAAATCGAGGACCTGGCTGGCATCGACCTGGGCGAGGAGCCTGCGGCCGAAGCGTCCCGCATAGGACATGTTCAGCAGGAAGCCACCGGGGAAGCTGTGCTGGAAGCCGGCATTCACCATGATCGAGTAAGGAGTGGTGAGGCTGGGATCGATGGTGGTGCTGAAGGTATTGATCCCGAGGCCGTAAGGAGTGGGCGGGTCGGTGGTGGTATCGACGTAGGGAATGGTTGTCGACGCAAAGGCCGGGGCCGGTGGAGGCGTCGGAATGGCATTGATCGAGGTGAAGCGGGGATCGTTGGCCAGCGAGCCTTCCGGATCGGTGCTGTCGCCGTAGATGGTGCTGTTGCCCGCCTGGAAGAGATAGGAGCTATGGTCCTGGAAGTTCTGGACGGCGCTGACAATGGTGTGGTCGTAGACGATGCCGACGCTGCCGTTGATGACGGTAGCGCGATCGAAGGACGGGTTCCAGGCAAAGGACAGGTGAGGAGCGAAGTCCTTGTAACTGGGTTTGTAGTAGCCGGGAGCGTGATTCGCTTTGCCGGCGAGGACGTATTCGAGGAAAGGTACGGAGGTGGGGCCGGAGACGCCGGCGGCGCTCTGCGGGACGCGATCCTTGAAGAAGTACTCGTCGAAGCCGAGAGGCTTGCCGGTGGAGGCGTTGACCTGAGTGGCTTCGATGCCGTGGGTTTCGTAGGGCACGCTGTAAAGCTGGTAGCGCACACCGTAGGTGAGAGTGAGGGAGGGTTTCACTTTCCAGGAATCGCCGAAGTAGAGCTCGCTTTCGTAGTAGCGATAGGTGCGGGCGCTGCCGGTTCCCATGGGGGCGAGGCTGCCGTCGGCGTTGTAGTTATAGGTTGCGCCTAACTGGCTGAAGCTGCCGAGGTCGAAGACCAGAGCGCTGTCCCAGTTGTTGGTGGGCAGGCTGTTGGAGCTTTGGTTGATGTCGGCGGGACGCTGGCTGGCGTCGAGCTCGGTGAGGCCAACGCCGCTCAGACCGACGGACGGAGTGAAGTCGTTGAGGACCAGGTTGCCGACCGGGGTGATGTATTTGAAGGTGCCGCCGAACTGGAGGGTGTGGGCGCCCTTGATCCAGCTGAAGTCGTCACGCAGTTGGGGAACAGGAACGGTGCGGGCCTGGGCGTTGTAGTTGCCCAGGTAAGGACTGGTGAGCGGGCCGAAGGCCCACAACAGGGCGCCGGTGGGATTAAAGGACGCGGGGAAGTTGACGCGGGAGATGGTTTCGCCGTAGCTCGCCTGGTTGGTCTTGTTGGCGCCGATGACCCAGTTGTGGCCGACCACCCAGGCCCAGCTGGCATCGTTGATCTGGCGGGAGACGGGATCGCCGGGGAACTGGATGGGCGTGGGGAAGTTGAAGCCGTCGGCCTCGCGCTCGCTGAGGGCGTTGGCGCGGACGAAGAGCTTCTGGTTCTGAGTGAGGTTGTAGTCGAGGCGCGCGACGTAGTCGTTCTCGTGACGCTTGACGGGGGCGTTGAAACGGAAGCCGGTGGTGTTGATGCCGTCGCCGCCGGTGTCATCGTTGCCCGCGGGGTAGCGGCCGGCGATGAAAGAGGCGAGGGCGGGATCCTGTCCGATCTGCAGCGGATCGTAGTTGGGCTGCTTAATGGAAGCGGCGCTGACGGTGCTGATGCACTGCGGGGCGGATTGCGTGGTGCTGAAGGGGCTGCAGCCGGAGTTGTTGTTCACGTAGGAGATGTTGCCGGCGAGGTAGGAGGCGGTGGGCACGGTCTGGAGGACGGAGATACCCTGATTGTCGCGACGGCCGTTGTACTCGAAGAAGAAGAAGGCCTTGTTGCGGAGAATGGGGCCACCGAGGTTGCCGCCGAACTGATTGCGGATGAGGGCCGCGCGCGGGACGTCAGCGTTGTTGTTGAACCAGTTGTTGGCTTCGAGGTCGGTGTCGCGATGGTATTCGAACAGAGAACCGTGGAAGCTGTTGGTGCCGCTCTTGGTGACGAGCTGGAACTGGCCGCCGCCGGCGGAATCGAAGCCGGAGGTCTGGCCGGCCTCGACGCCACGGAATTCCTGGACGGAGTCGACGGGGGCGTTGCCGTTGACGGCGCCGAAGTTGCCGGTGCCGCGGTCGTCGACGTCAAGGCCGTCGAGGGTGACGTGGGTCTGATCGGTGCGGGCGCCGGTGACCGAGGCTGACTGGTCATTGGGATCGGGGTTGAAAGCCACGCCGGGCTGCATGATGAAGAGCGCGAACGGCGTGTCGCGAATCTGCACCGGGAGCTGATTCACCATCTGGACTTCGAAGTTGTTGCCGATGGTGGCGTCGGTGGTGTTGAGGGTCACGTTCTGGTCGCTGCCGGAAACCGCTACCGTAGTAACGACGTTGCCAACAGTGAGGGAGACGTTCTGGGTCCGGGCGGCAGAGACGTTGAGATAGAGGCCGGTGACGGAGACGGAAGTGAAGCCCTCGTGGGAGAAGGTGGCGGTGTAGCCGGGGCCAGGCTTGACCTCATTGATGATGTAGGAGCCTTCGGCGTTCGTGACGCCCTGATAGGCCACGCCGGTGGCGGGATTGGTGAGGATGACCTTGACACCGGGAACGACGGCGCCGGAGGCATCGGTGACGATGCCGGTGATGGACGCGTTGTCCTGCGCCAGGAGCGCATGGGGAAGAGAGAGAGCAAAGAGCAAAGTGAATGCGAAGAGTGCGAATTTCCTAAACAAGGGATACCTCCGGTTAGGCGTCGTCGTGCGCGAAGGGCGGGAAACTCCCGCAGATGCTGAGAAGGGACTCGGCACTCAGAGGGGTTTTGCCGCGAGCGGACACTTGGGAACGACGCTCTGGTCTTTGCCGGTGAATAAGGCACTTGAATGGCCACTTAGAGCGGGTGCAAGCGCATGTTCTATTTCGCGCCACAACGAGGCGGTGGCAGTTTTTTTCGCGAGACCAACGGTGCAAATGGGGGACGAAAGCACTGGAATTTGTGATGAACAGGACAATAATGACTCTTTAGTAACTGCGAGCCCGAAATGCAGAGGATGGGACAGGCGGGTCAACGGCTTCGACAAACCATAGAAAACGCAAGGCGTGTCTATGGAAAACGGGGAACACTGTGGTAAGTGTGCGGGGACGAAAAAAGCCCTTCGGAGGGGGTTTTCGGGGCGCTTCTGTCGGTTTGTTTCTGTCCGGGTACGCCGAGAGGTGGATCGCTAATCGTGGTGGAGGGCGACGACGGGAACGACGCGCGTGGCGCGGTGGGCGGGCAGGAAGCTCGCGAGTAAGGCGATGAATCGCGAGGACCAGGACGACGGCGGTGAGCGTAGGCCAGTCGGTCGCGGTGACACCGAAGAGGAGGCTGCGCAGGAATCGTGTGAGGAAGAGCGAAGCGCCGAGTCCAACGAGAACGCCGGCGAGGGCGAGGCGGAGTCCCTGGGAGAGGACCTGGCGGAAGATGATGGATTTTTTGGCGCCGAGCGCGATGCGGATGCCGATTTCGTGGGTGCGCTGGCGGCTGGTGTAGGCGACGACTCCATAGAGGCCGACAGTGGCGAGCAGGAGCGCGAGGATGCCGAAGCATCCGGCGAAGTCGACGACGATGCGCTCGAAGACGTTGCCCATTTTCATGTTGGCGCGCAGCGTGGTGATGTTGTAGAGAGGCAGGTCGGGGTTGAGGTCGGCGACAGCCTGCTGCACGGCGGTGGTGTAGCTGAGGGGATCGCCGGCGACGCGCATGTGGATCATGACTTCGCTCTGGTAGTCCTGCCCGAGCGGGACGAGGACGAGCGGAGCGGGATCGTAGACAAGGCGCCGATACCGGGCGTTGGCAACCACGCCGACGACGCGACGCCAGGTTCCATGGAACTTCACTTGTTTGCCAAGGGCTTTCTGACTGGAGACACGCCAGTAGCGATCGACGAAGTCCTGGTTGACGACGATGACCTGCTGCGTTGAGGGGCGGTCATCGTCGTTGAAGTCGCGGCCGGCGAGGAGCGGCGTGCGCAGGGTGGCGAGGTAATCGGGCCCAACGATACCGCGGTCGGCTTCGACGTTTTCGTGCGGCTGCGGGACGTAGCCTTCGGGCTGAACGCCGTCGGAATGGATGGTGAAGGAGAGCGGAGAAAAGTCGGCGAGGGTAGCGGACTCGACTCCCGGCATGGCGCGCAGTTTGGTCAGGAGCTGGCGCTCGAACTCGGCGCCGGTGGCGTTGTCGTAGCCCATGGGGTCGAGGTCGAAAGTGGCAAGGAAGACGTGGTTGGGGTTGAAGCCGGGGTCGGCGTCCCTGGCGATGCTGAGGCTGCGGACCAGAAGCCCGGCGCAGATTAGCAGCACGGTGGAGAGGGCGATCTGCGCGATCACGAGGAGCGCGGAGAGATGCGACCGGGAGTGGCCGGGAGTGGTGGAGAGGCCCTCTTCCTTGAGGACGGTCATGGGCGAGAGGCGCGCGGCGCGGAGGGCGGGGATGAGTCCGGCGACAGTGGCGGTGACCAGCGAAACGATGGCGGTGACGATGAGGACCGAGGCGTTGACGCTGCCATTGAGCTCCAGAGGCAGCGTGGTGGGCGGCAGGAAGGCGGGCATGGTGCGCGAGGTAAAGAGGGTGAGCAAGACGGCGAGCCCACCGCCGGCCAGGGAGACGATGAGGGTTTCGATCATGAGCTGGTGCACGAGACGGAGGCGCGTGCAGCCCATGGAGAGGCGGATGGCGAATTCGCGGCGGCGGCCGACGGCACGGACAAGGAGCAGGTTGGCGACGTTGGCGCAGGCGAGAACGAGCAGGACGGCGGCCAGAGCAAGAAGGATGGGCAGCGTTCCGGAGAAGTAGACGTTGGCGCCGAAGGGCGAGCGCCAGAGGGGATCGGTGTAGAGGTGGTTGTCGCCCTGGTGCGAGTTGGGGAATTCGCTGGCGATGTGCTGCATGGCGACGTTGAGGGCGATGTCGGCCTGGTGGCTGTTGACCCCCGGGGCGAGGGTGCCGAGGACATTGAGCCAGGCGATGCCGCGGTCGTGGAAGAAGTTGAAGCCCCAGACCTGCTGCGCTTCGGCGAGGGGAATCCAGACGTCGGCGCGGAGGCCGGTTTTGCATCCGTGAAAGCCTTTGGGCGCGACGCCGACGACGGTGTACGGATGGAGATTGATCTGGACGATGCGGCCGAGGATGTGAGGGTCGGCGGCGAAGTGGTTGCGCCAGAGGTCGTAATTGAGCACGACTTCAGACTGGCCGGCGGATTCGGCCCGGGGGTCGGTGAGGAGGAAGCGGCCGAGACGCGGGCGGACGCCGAGGACGTCGAAGTAGTTGGCGGAGACGAGTGCGCCGTAAATGCGCTCGGGCTTGCCGATGCCGGTGATCGACATGTAGTCGTCGTGATAGCCGATGAGGCCGGAGAAGGCCTGGGTGTGATCGCGGAGGTCGGCGTAGTCGGGATACGAGAAGGGCGGCGTGGGGTGCTCGTTGCGCGGACCGCGGGCGATGGTGACCATGCGGCTGGTGTTGGGCGCGCCGGGAATGGGATTGAGGAGGGTGGCGCTGATCCAGCTGAAGATGGTGGTGTTGGCTCCGATGGCCAGGGCCAGCGTGAAGACAGCAAGCAGCGTAAAGCCCAGGTTGTGGAAGAGCTGGCGGAAGGCGTAGCGGGTTTCGTGCAGAAGATTGCGTAAGAGCATTGGACCGACCCAGGCAGAGAATCGCCGCCACCCGCTCTGCCGACACGGGGCACAGAGTGGAATTTCAGCGGCAAAACTCCAGTTTAACTGTAGGAGCCTGGAATGGTGGGCGCGGTGAGGGTTATCACAATGCTGTTGCGGCCCGCCTGATCCGGACCGGACGCGGCAGGAAACTTCCTGGCGGCCGAGGAGCCAGCCGCAGTCGGCAACGATACGTATAATCCACGCACTGGAGAACAAGCCATGTGCTTTTCAGCGGCAGCCAACTTCGTTGGCAGCGGAGTTCTTGGGGCACTGGGCGCAGTCACCTTAACGAAAGTCAAGCACAGGCGGGAATTGCTCTTCGCCGCGCTCCCCACGCTGTTCGCCATTCACCAGTTCATCGAGGGATTCGTATGGCTCGGACTGGATGGGAGACTCTCGCCCATCGTCACCCACGATATGGGCGCAGCCTACATGCTCTATGCGCAGGGGCTGCTTCCTTTTCTGTTGCCTCTGAGCGTGCTGCTGTTCGAACCGAACGGCCGGAGCCGGACGCGCATGGTGCCGTTCCTCGTCATTGGAGGAGCCACCGGACTCTATATCCTGTGGGCGCTGGCCGCCTATCCGACGGAAATCTATATCCGGCATAACAGCATCGTTTATACGAACCAGGCGACCAGCCATATGATCATCGCGATCCTGTATGTGGTGGCCACATGCGGTTCGCTGTTTTTTTCGCAGGTCAGGGCGATGGTCATTTTTGGAATCGTCAACCTGGCGATTCTGCTTGTCGTAGACGCGGTCAAGCAGTACGCGTTTACCTCAGTGTGGTGCGCGTACGCGGCGGTCGCCAGTCTGATCGTGCTCGTCTACTTCTGGAAAAGCAGCGGACACCGTCCGCTTCGTTACGCGCAGTCCTGACGAGGCGTGTGCGGACTTGTTCGCGATGCAGAGACGATGCGCGCATTATTGCTGTTCGGTTTGCAGGCCTCCGTCAGGGACGGCGTTCACAGAACTGCGTTGAGTGAATGACAGACTTGTAAGGCGAGCCTCCTATGATGGGCTGGCGGGATACATCGGGAGCCTGGGACCTTTTTCAATTGCTATGGATTTCATGAAACGAAGGCCAGTGCGGTGGCTCGCGCTGGTGCCTGGGCGCCAGGGGTGGGTTGCATTCTTTCTGATGGCGCTGGCGTGTACGACGCTCAACGCGCAGACGCTGAAGTACACGAAGCGGCCGGATGCGGTGCATGGCGAGACGGTGTTCCGGTCCGGATGCATTGCGTGCCATGGGGATCGCGGCAGTGGCGCGCCACCGACGAGCACAGAGTTTGTGCGGCCGGATACTTTTCCGAATTTCACGCGGTGCGATCAAACGACACCCGAACCGAATATCACGTGGAAGGCGATCATCGTCCACGGCGGGCCGGGACGCGGGTTCTCGACGATCATGCCGGCGTTTGGGGAGCTGCTGTCGGACCAGGACATTAATGATGTGATCGCGTATCTGCGGAGTTTGTGCGGGAATCCGCACTGGCCGCGGGGCGAGCTGAACCTGCCGCGCGCGATCGTGACGGAGAAGGCGTTTCCGGAAGATGAGTTTGTGCTTTCGACGTCGGCGAATGCGAGCGGCGCGCCGGGATTCACGACGGATTCCATCCACGAGCAGAGCTTTGGGATGAAGAATCAGATCGAGGTCGATCTGCCACAGCATGACGAGGATCAGAATCACCAGTGGCAGAACGGGATTGGCGACATCACGTTCGGACTGAAGCGGGTGCTGTGGTCGAGCCTGCACACGGGGTCGATTGTGGCGCTGCAGGGTGGAGTGTTGCCGCCGAGCGGAGACAGCAAGCGCGGATTTGGCGCGGGGACAACGACGTTTGAGCCGTTCGTGTCGGCCGATCAGCTGTTCCGGTCGAACACGTGGGTGCAGTTCCAGATGGGCGCGGAACTGCCGGTGGATCCAAAGAAATCGGCCCAGTCGCTGTTCTATTACACGGCGCTGGGGCAGACGCTGGCGGGGGATCATCGTCTGGGACGCGAGTGGAGCCCGATGGTGGAGTTGCTGGCGAATCGCGATCTGGTGGATGGCGCGAAGACGGACTGGGACGTGCTGCCGGAGATGCAGGTGACGATCAGCAAGCGGCAGCATATCCGCGCGGACCTGGGATATCGCGCGCCGTTCACGGATACGGCGGGACGCCATGGCCAGGTGGATTTCTACATTTTGTGGGACTGGGGCGACGGCAAGCTGTGGGAGGGCTGGAAATGACGCGGGCGTTTAGGGGGCCGGCGGCCGGATGCCTGTTGCTGTTGGCTCGGGTGTCGAGCTTTGCCCTGTTGCTGTTGGCGCCTTTGGCGACCTGCTCCCTGTTGCTGTTGGCTGCTCCGCTGGCGGCGCAGGTGCGCGCGAACGACAAGGATTTCAGGACGGATTTTCGGACGTCGGACCGCTGCGTGGCGTGCCACAACGGGCTGAAGACGCCGTCGGGGCGAGGATATCTCGATAGGGTTCGAGTGGCGGGCGAGCATCATGGCGAACGCGTCGCGCGATCCGTACTGGCAGGGCAGCGTGCGGAGGGAGTCGATCGATCATCCGGAGTCGAAGGGGGCGATCGAGAACGAATGCTCGACGTGCCACATGCCGCTGGTGCACTTCACGGCGCAGGCGGAAGGCAGGCAGGCGGAGGTGTTTTCGCATCTGCCACTGAGCGATGTGACGAGCAAGGACGGGCCGGCAGCGGATGGCGTGTCGTGTTCGGTGTGCCACCAGATTGAGAAAACGCGGCTGGGGACGCCGGAGTCGTACAACGGGAACGTGGTGTTCGCGAGCACGGCGGACGCGCACAATCGGCCGGAGTATGGGCCGTTCGATGTGGACCACGGGCATCAGCGGGTGATGCAGTCGTCGACGAACGGAATGGTGCCAACGCTGGCGGCGCATATTCGCGACGCAGCGTTGTGCGGGAGCTGCCACACGCTGAAGACGGAGGCGCTGGGGCCGGGTGGCAAGGAGATTGGGTCGCTGCCGGAGCAGATGCCGTATGTGGAGTGGCTGCACAGCGATTACGTCAAGAAGCAGACGTGCCAGGATTGTCACATGCCGGAGGTGACCCAGCCGGTGGCCGTGACGGCGGTGTTTGGTCCGCTGCGGGAGGGGATGCATCGGCATGTTTTTGTGGGCGGAAATTTTTTGCTGGAGCAGATGCTGCACGACTACCACGGCGATCTGCACGTGGCGGCGCTGCCCGCGGAGCTGGAAGCGGCGCGAGCGCGGACGGAGGAGTTTCTGCGCACGCAGGCGGCTCGGGTGACTCTGGAGAAGGTCGGGTTGGGAGATGGGCGTTTTTCGTTTGCGGTGCGCGTGGAGAATTTGACGGGGCACAAGTTTCCCACGGCGTATCCTTCGCGGCGCGCGTGGCTGCATGTGGTGGTGACGGATGGGAACGGGCGGAAGGTGTTCGAGTCGGGCGCGCTCGATGCGGATGGGTCGATCGAGGGCAACGTGAACGATGTCGATCCGCACCGGTATGAGCCGCACTTCCGCGAGATTACGCGTCCGGATGAGGTGGAGATTTTCGAGCCGATTTTGAAGGACTCCCAGGGCCAGGTGACGACGGGGCTGCTGTCGGCGGTGGGGTATCTGAAGGACAATCGGCTGCTGCCGTCTGGGTTCGATAAGAAGACGGCTGAAGGAGATATTGCTGTGGTGGGCGCGGCGCTGGACGATCCGGATTTCACGGGCGGCGGGAGCGTGATCCGATACGTGGTGGACACGCATGGGGCGGCGGGGCCTTTCCATGTAAAGGCGGAGCTTTGGTATCAGCCAGTGGGGTACCGGTGGGCGCATAACCTGGCGCCGTATGCGGCGGCCGAGCCGCAGCGATTTGTGCACGAGTATGAGGCGGAGTCGGGACGGTCGGCGATGGTGGTGGCGACGGACTCAGCTGTTAGCGACTAGCTGGGGGCTGGGAGCTGGGAGCTGGGAGCTGGGAGCTGGGGGGGGAGCTGGGAGCTGGAGCTGGAGCTGGGAGCTGGGAGCTGGGAGCTGGGAGCTGGGAGCTGGGAGCTGGGAGCTGGGAGCTGGAGAAACGCTACATCACTGGCTTCACATCGACGCTGTTACTTCTTTTTCTTTTTGGCTTGTCTGACCCAGTACTGGAACTCGTCGGCGAAGAGTTCTCCTTCAAGGTCCGCTACTCGGGCGATGAGTCGGGTTTGGGCGTCGGCGATGGCGTGGTTGTAGATGGCGGGGCCGATCTCTTCGAGGAAGTAGTCGAGCAGGAGGCCGGCGCGCAGGTCTCCGATGGGCTCGCGAATCTCGTCTTCGAAATACTTCTTCAGTGAGGCGATGGCCTCGGTGCGCTTCTCTTTCGAGAGCTCGATGGTGAGCATTGGATTTCTCTTGCTCCCGAGCTTACACGCGCCGGGAAAACGTTTGCTGAACTAGAATGAGGGCGCGAGAATCCGGACACCGGGTTGGATCAGAGGCAGTGGAGGTTTTCAATGGCGCGACGTGGGGTTTCGAGACGGACGTTTCTTTCCCTTGCTGGGGCGACGGCTGCGGCGCGGCCGCTGATGGCGGCGACTCGTTCGTGGAGTTTTGATGAGCCGACGAGTGCGACGACTCCGGGTTGGCGGGACCAGGGTGTTCTGAATCTGGCACACTCGCCGTACGCGAAGCTGCACAACGTTCCGGTGCGGGCGGTGACGATCGAGGATGGGTTCTGGTCGAAGCGGCGGAAGACGAATGTGGAGTCGAGCATTCCATCGATGCACCAGGAGCTGCTCGACCACGGGCGGATGGATAACTTCCTGCGTCTGGTGGGGCAGTCGAAGGAGCCGCAGAAGGGGCCGGTGTACTCGGACTCCGACATGTACAAGTGGCTGGAGGGCGTGGCGTTTGCTTTGCAATCGCAGGATGATCCGGGGTTGCGGCAGACGGCGGAGACGACGATCAAAGAGATCGTCGCGACTCAGGAGCCGGATGGTTACATCGACACGTATTACCAGGGCGACCGCAAAGCGATGCGGATGACGATTCCCGAGCAGGTACGGGGGCACGAGCTGTATTGCCTGGGGCACATGCTGCAGGGCGCGATTGCGTACTATCGCGCGACCGGCGATCCGACGCTGATGAACGCGGGACAGAAGATGGTGGATGATTTCATCCTGCCGAACTTCGGGCCGGAGCCGGACAAGAAGCCGATTGTGTCCGGGCATCCGGAGATCGAGATGGCGCTGATCGAGCTGTACCGGACGACGGGCGAGCGGAAGTATGTGCGATCTGGCGGGATACATTCTGACGGGCGATCCGCGGGCGAATCTGCGGCCACAGCAAATTGTGTATATGAACTGCGGGGTTCCGTTCACGACGAAGACAAAACTGCAGGGGCATGCGGTGCGGGCGATGTATGCGAACTGCGGGGCGACGGACTACTACATGGAGACCGGCGATCAGGCGTACATGAAAACGCTCGAGGTGCTGTGGAGCGATTTGACGCGGGCGCAGATGTACGTGAACGGCGGCGTGGGCGCGAGGAGCGAAGGCGAGGCGTTCGGCGAGGACTACGAACTGCCGAATGCGCAGGCGTACGGCGAGAGCTGCGCCGCGATCGGGAATGCGATGTGGAACTGGCGGATGCTGGCGGCGACGGGCGAAGCGCGGTTCACGGACGTGATGGAGCGGGCGCTGTACAACGGGATCAATTCCGGGATGTCGCTGAGTGGGACGCTTTATTGCTATCGGAATCCGCTGGCATTCGATCCGACGACGGGGGAGAAGATTCGCAATCCCTGGTACGACACGACGTGCTGCCCGCCGAATCTGGAGCGGACGTTTGCGAGCCTGCCGGGGTATTTCTACTCGACGGCGAAAGACGGGCTGTACGTGCATCTGTACGACAACTCGAAGATGCAGTGGAAGCTCGGGAGCGGCAACGGGATCGTGGTGACGCAGAAGACGCAGTATCCGTGGGAAGGGTCGGTAAGGATGACGGTGGCGGTGGAGCATCCGGAGGAATTCACGCTGTATGTGCGGGTGCCGGGGTGGTCGCGAACTTCGCGTGTTGCTGTGGGCGGCAAGCCGGTGGACGGTGTGCGCGCCGGCGAATACGTTCCGATTCGGCGGCAGTGGAGCGGGGAGACGGCGGTGGAGCTCAGCTTCGACATGACGCCGCGGATGGTGATGGCGAATCCGGCGGTGGAGCAGGACACGGGGAAGGTGGCGATGGAGCGGGGCCCGGTGGTGTTCTGCATGGAGGGTGTGGATCAGACGAAAACGGATGCGAAGACGTTTCCGCTGTATCTGGCGAAGCGGGATGGGGCTACGCGCGGGTCGTTTGAGCCGGAGATGCTGGGCGGGGTGATGGTGTTGACGCACGCTGGGGCTCGGCGGGTGGAGGATGTGGAGGCGTTGTATGCGCCGGCGAGTGCGGAGGCGGGGAAGGTGGAGGCGGCGGAGCTGAAGCTGATTCCTTACTACGCGTGGGATAACCGGGAGGAGAGCTCGATGCAGGTTTGGGTGCCGTGGGTGGGTTAGGGGGCTTGGGCCCCAGGGACGGCCTGCGGCAGCAAGGAAGCGCCTGCGGCGCGGCTTTTTGGCACGGCTGAAGCCGTGCCCTGACACTTTTTCGTTGCGAAGGCGAGTTGGCGGGCTGGGGTGGGAAGGACGCCGGGGCTGAAGCCCTCGTCTTTTTGCGGGCCTGGTTCGCCGGGCTGAAGCCCGGCGCTTCTACCGTAGTGCTGCTGCGCAGCACTGAAGATCCTGAGGGATCGCAGGGGCTGAAGCCCTCTCTCTTTTGAGACTTTTCGGCACGAGTGAAACTCGTGCCCTGATACAAAGGCGGCCGCTGAGGGATTGGGTGTTCTCAGCCTGGTTGCGCCAACTATCGAAGCAAGCACCCGTGAAGTGGCGCTGCGATGTGGAGACCGCGGGCAATCCCATGTCCCAGAACCAGGGACAGGGCCAGGCACCTGTCTACTCCTGGTGTGTGGCATATTTTGTGCGGATGCGTACCGTGCGTTGTAACTCGTCCATGGCTTCGAGGACTTTGAGGCGTAGGTCGGGGTCGGGGTTGGCGGTTTGTAAGTAGTGGTTGACGGTGTCGAGGGAGGCTTGGGATTGCTGGCCGTCGATGAAGGCGTCGAGCCAGGCGACGAAGAAGAAGATTTTGCGCTGGCGTTTGACTTCGGGGAGGGCTTCGAGGGCGGGCTGAAGGAATGGGGCGGTGAGGTCGGATTGGTTCCAGGAATTGAAGGCACCGAGGGAGGACTGAATCCAGTCTTCGCTGATTTTGCCGGAGCCGGGAGCCGCATCGTCGGACGGCCAGCGGGTGTAGTCGGCGAAATATTTTTTCTTGGTGGCGGGGGCGGGGCGGGCGGCCTGGGCGATCCATGCGTACTTGAGGCCGTCGCCTGAGGGGTCGCGTTTTTGTTCGGCGGCAAAGTAGGTGTCGGCTTCGGGATCGTTATAGGCGATGAGCGCGGTGACGAGGGACCAGCGATCCTGCTGGCGGAGTTCGACGCCGGGGATGGTTAACGAGCCAGCAAGAAGCTGTTTGATCGCGGCGCGGCCAACGCCGGGCACAGCAAACCCGTCGAGCGAGCGGAACCAAATGATGCGGAGATCGTGGTCCGAGTCATGGATCATGCGGTCGGCTGCGAGCGTGACGCCCTGGGTGAGGAGTTCGGGCTGGGCGGTCGCCGAGACGTAGCGATGGATCGCGGTTTGGGTGCGGCCGAGGAGGGTGGAGGCGAGGGCTTCGTCGCGTTCGTGGGGGAGAACGTCGAGGGCGGTGTTGATGTAGTCGGCGGGATTGAGCTCGGCGAGGCGGACGGAATCCCAGAGCGAACCCCACAGCAAGGTGCGGAGGAAGACGTCGTCCATCGGACGAGGGGGCGTCGCTGAAGCCGAGGCGGTGAGTTGGTGCATCACGGCTTCGCGGGATTTTGCGTCGAGGGGGAAGAGGCCGTAGGCATGGTCATCGTTGTTGGCGTAAGATCCAGGCCGGACAGGGGAGAGGCGGGTTGAACTTGGCGGGGTCGAGGGAGACGGAGTGGTCGCCCAGATCGGCGCGGAGGGTGCTGGTGGTGCCGTCGGGGTAGGCGAGAAGGATTTCGGTGGCGATGGGCCAGAGGTCATTTTTTGAATCGGCGCCGGTCGAGGACGGGTGTCTGGGTCAGGGTGAGTTTGGCGAGGTTTGAGCCGGAGCAGGACCAGGAAGCGTCGACGCGAGGCATGCCGCGATGGCGGATCCAGATGTCGGCCCAGGCGGTGAGGTCGCGGCCGGATGCTTGTTGCAATGAGCCGATGAGGTCGTTCCAGGTGGCGTTGCCGTATTGGTGCGCGGCGAGGTAGAGCTGGAGGCCGTGGCGGAAGGCTTCGTCCCCGATGACGAAGTTGAGCTGGCGGAGGACGCCGGGGGCTTTGGAGTAGACGATGGCTCCGTAGGCGGATTTGGCGGCGTTGAGGTTGGGGATGTCCTGGTAAATCGGAGTGGTGCCCTGGGTTTCATCGATGGCGTAGGCGGCGGGCTTGATGGACTGATAGAAGCGCTGCCAGACGGGGAGTTCGGGATGGAGGGCGGCGAGGGCCTTGTAGGCCATGTATTGCGCGAAGCCTTCCTTGAGCCAGAGGTCGTCGAACCAGCGCATGGTGGTGAAGTCGCCGAACCACTGGTGGGTGAGCTCATGGAGGACGAGGACCTGGCGCTGGAAGCGGTTGAGGTCGGTGGGCGCGGTGCGGAAAAGGACGGACTCTTCGCGGAGGAAGGTGCAGCCGGCGTGCTCCATGCCACCGTAGGCGAAACCGGGGATGAGGACCATTTCGTATTTCGGAAAAGGAAACGGCTGGGCGAAGTAGGTGGAGAGGAATTTGATGCCGTCGGCGGCGGTGGTTTGGACGGCGGGAACTTCGCTGCTTGCTGTTGGGGCTTTGGATTTGCGGACCCACACGTTGGGGAGGCCGGCGGTAGGGTGGACGGAGACGAAGGGTCCGGCCGCGAAGGCGAAGAGGTAGGTGGGGAGGGGTTGGGTTTCGGCGAAGACGGAGGTGGCGATCTGGCCGAAGCCGGAAACCTGGGGAACGCCGGCGGTATTGGAGATGACGGTCCAGCTGGCGGGCGCGGCGATGCTGAGCTTGAAGCGGGCTTTGAGGTCGGGCTGATCGAAACAGGGGAAGGCCATGCTCGCGTCCATGGGGACGAAGAGGGTGTAGAGGTATTCGCTGCCGTCGTCCTTATCTTCAAAACGCGTGATGGCTTTGCCGGCGGCTCCGATGTTCGCGGTGAATTTGGCTTCGACGGTGTTGGGGCCGGCGTGGAGGTTCGTGGCGGGGAGGAGGAGGTGGCCGTGGGAGAGGGTGGTGGGGATCGCGGCACCGTTGAGGGTGAGGGAGGCGACCTGGCCGTCGCGGAAATCGAGGAGGAGGGGTTCTGCTGGATTGGTGAGGTTGAAGCGGATGGTCTCGGTGGCGTCGGTAGTGGGGGCGTGCGGGACGAGAGTGTAGCGGAGCTGGTAGTGGAGATCGGAAACGCGGGCGGCGCGGGATTCGGCGAGGGCGCGGGGGATGCCGTCGGGGATGTCGGCGGCGCGGAGGTGGACGGCACCCAGGAGCATGAGGGCGGCGAGGGCGAATCGCAAATCTCGCAACAATATAGTGACGGAACGGATGGTGATGGAACGGTGGGCAGGAGTCTTCAAGGGTTCGGCCTCAGAAGCACAGGATAGCGGAGGGACGGCGGTTGGCGGAGGGCGGTCGGGGGTTTTCATCGTCGAGTGCCGCGTGCGGGGAACCGTGTGAGGAATCGAGGAGGGTGCGGCGTGCGAGGGTGTTCTTTGCTGAGGACGGGCATCCCTGCAAGGGCCTGGGGTCATCCCGGCTAAGTTGCGGTTATTTTCAGGAGAGCCGGTATGTGTGTCCCTTCAGCAGGCAGGCTTCGCGTTGCGCGGAGCACGGAATCATTTTTTACAGCAGTTTGTGAGAGCGTCGGCGCTGGCAGGAAGCTGGCGTTTTTCTTTTTGATGGCGGTGCTGGCGTGGTGTGCTGCGCCGGCGGCGCATGCGCAGTTTCGCACTTCGATCCAGGGCGTGGTGACCGATCCTACGGGCGCGGTGATTCCGGGGTCGACGCTGACGCTGACGGATAACGGCACGGGACAAAAGCAGGTTCGGACCAGCAACGATCAGGGCGTGTACAACTTCAACGCGCTGCCGCCGGATTCGTTCAGCCTGGTGGTGACGAAGGATGGGTTCCAGGAAAAGGACATGGTGAACCTGCAGCTGAATCCGGAGCAGGCGAACGCAATCAACGTGGAGCTGGCGCCGGGGGCGCAGACGCAGACCGTGACGGTGAACGCGTCGACGGAGTCGGCGATGGATACGGAAACGGCCAACCAGGGGGTGGCGATTTCCGAAAGGACCGTGCAGCACATGCCGGTGTACGAGCGGGATCCGCTGAGCCTGCTGCGGCTGACGCCGGGAGTGCTGGCGGATGGAGCGCAGGCAGCGGGCGGGGGCGGATATCAGAATCCGGGAACGCAGTCGGGAGCTTCGTCGGGCGGAGGCGGCAATCTGGGGCACTCGAGCAGCATTTTCGCGACGGAGAACGGGGCATCGGCGAATACGAACGGGCAGCAGTTTGAAAACAACGGGTACAGCATCGATGGGATCAGCACGGAGAGCGCGGTGTGGGGCGGATCGACGGTGATCACGCCGAGCGAGGATTCGATCAGCAACATTAAGGTGCTGAGCAACGACTACGATGCGGAATACGGGCGATTCTCGGGAGCGGTTACGCAGATCACGTCGAAGAGCGGGACCAACGATGTTCATGGCAGCGCGTTTGTCCAGCTGATGCGGCCGGGGCTGAATGCGTATCAGCGCTGGAACGGGCCGGGTTCGGTGAAGGCTTACGACGCGAGCGGGAAAAAACTGACTCCTGCGCAGCGCGGGCTGCTACGAGACGAGGATCGGTACAACCAGTGGGGCGGGAGCATCGGCGGGCCGCTGTGGAAGAATCGCATCTTCGCGTTCTTTGCTTATGAAGGACAGAGCCAGACGATTCCAGCCACGAGCGTGGGATGGTACACGACGCCACAACTGGCGGGCGAGGCTCCGACGGGGAGCATTGCGTCGAAGTACCTGAACTTCAAGGGCGCCAACGTGTCGGGCACGGTGATTGGGGGCGCGACGTGCGCGACGGCGGGACTGACGGAGGGGGTGAACTGCCGGACGATCACGGGTCAGGGCATCAATATCGGGTCGGCGCTGAGCAGCGGACTGGGCAAGCAGGATCTGAGCTATGTGAGCCCGAGCAATCCGGGGGTGGGCAGCGGGCTGTCGAACGTAGCGGACATTGCGCAATACACCATCGTCAATCCGACCAGCAGCGATTTCAAGCAGTACAACGGGCGCCTGGATGCGCAGGCAACACAGAACGATCACATCGCCTTCGCGATGTACTGGGTTCCCGATACGCTGACCCGCAATAACGGGGGATATGCGTACCAGTTGTTCCACCATTCGCAGGTGAATGACGCATTTTCGGTGATCTGGAACCACATCTTTTCGCCGACGTTTCTGAATGAGGCACGAGCGAACGCCTCGGGCTGGCGTTACAACGAACTCACGAGCAATCCGCAGGCGCCGTTCGGGCTGCCGCAGGACCGGCTGGAGGGCAGCCCTTCGATTGGCAGTATCACCATCGGAAATCTGGGCGTACCGGGACCCGCACACCTCGATCAGTGGACCTACGGGTACAAAGATGTCGCGACCAAGGTTTTAGCCACGCACACTATGAAGTTCGGATTCGATCTGACGCGGCTTTACTATCTCAACGATCCGATCGGCGCGCCTAACTTCGCCTTTTATAACTTGTGGGACTTTATCAACGACGCTCCTGAGGCTGAAGGGGGACCGTTCCAGGCGAAGACGGGCATTCCGGGAGGGTATCGCAACGATAACCGCGAGGACCTGTGGGGAGTGTTCTTCCAGGATGACTGGAAAGCTCGTCCGAATCTGACGTTGAGCGCAGGGCTGCGGTACTCCTATTTCGGACCGATCAGCGACAAGGACAACAACATGGGGGTACTGAGGTTCGGCAGTGGCAGCGCGCTGCTGACGGGCATTGCGATTCGCACGGGCGTGAATGCCTGGGAAGCGCAGAAGTTCAATTTCGGGCCGCAGGTTGGTTTTAACTGGAGCCCGAAGGCCACCAATGGCAGGGTGGTCTTCCGCGGCGGTTACGGATTGAACTACAACGAGGAGCAGATTGCCAACGCGAATAATTTCGACGGCAATCCGCCGGGGACAAGTTCGGTTCCGGGATCGAGCACGGGGCCGACAACATCAACCCGAATATCCTGTACGCAACGTCGTCGAATGTGGCGGATATCAATGGATATCCGGCGAACCCGAGTGTGATTACGACTTTTAACACTGCGGGCTTGCCGACGGCGGGGGGAGCCAACCTGGGTGGATTGCCCAACAGCCTGCCGACCCAGTATCTCCACCACTATTCGTTCGACATGGAGATCGACCTGACGCATGCATGGGTTGCGAGCGTGGGCTACATGGGCAGTTCAGCGCACCACATGCTCTATGACTACGACGCGAACGGTTACGGAATCATTCTGGGCGCGCCGCTGAATCCTCTGGTGAACAGTGTGAATACGTTCGGAAGCCAGGGGAAATCGAACAACAACATGATGCTCGCAGGGTTGAAGCATCAGTTCGCAAAGACGTTCTCACTGGATGCGCAGTACACCTGGGCGCACAGTATGGATACCACTTCGGGGCCTTACACGCGCGATCCTTATGTGTACAACACGCAGTATTCGTATGGCCGCTCGGATTTCGATCTGAATCAGGTGTTCAAGCTGTTTGGGGTATGGCAGCCGGTGATCTTCCACGGCCAGCATAACTGGGCGGAGAAGGTAGCCGGGGGATGGACGCTTTCGGGTATCGCGACGTTTCATTCGGGGTACGGGTGGACGCCGGTGTACACAGCGCCGCACCAGTTTTACTGCAACACGTGCAACTACGGATACCCGAGCCTGCGGCCGGTCTATCTGGGCGGAGCGGGCCGCGACACGAGCAACAAGGCTTTTGAGACGGGGAGCAATTTTGCGAATCCGGGGACCGCGAATACCGGTACAAATAACACGCAGTTCAGCAATAACTACTTCAAGGTTCCGAATTACGCGAATGCGATTGCCGATCAGCCAGGACAGGTGGCGCCGGCGTTTCTGCCCCCGCCGGGGCTGATTCGCAACTCCATGCCTGGGCCGGATTACCGAGACGTAGACCTGACGGCGTCCAAGGCGTTCGGGCTGCCGCACCTGCCGGTGCTGGGGGAGAATGCGCAATTCGAGGTGAAGGCCAATATGCTGAACCTGTTTAACATTACGAACATCAATCCCAGCCAGATGAACACCCATATCGATGGCGGGAACCTTGGCGCGTCGAACGGCGGTCTGGGAGCGCGGGTGATCGATTTCCAGGGCAGGTTTAGTTTCTAGCGGCCGGCAGTGGGCAGTTCGTCGTTTGAGGAGGATGTCGTTCGAACGGCATCCTCCTTTTTGTTTGCGGAGTGCGGGGTCCGAGGAGCGCCGCATGAGCGCGTGGAGGATAATTCTTTGCGGGGAGATGCGATGAGACTTGTCGGTTCGGTTTTGATGGCGGCTTTGCTGGTTGGGTCGTGGGGTGGGGCGATTGCGCAGGGGCCGGGTTCGGGGGCGAGTGCGGCGCCGGAGACGATTGTGGTGGATGCGAAGGCGCAGGGGACGCCGTTTCCGCATTTCTGGGAGGAGATGTTTGGGTCGGGGCGGGCGAATTTATCGCTGCGGCAGAGTTATCGCGACGATCTGGATCGGGTGAAGAAGGTTTCGGATTTTAAGTACGTGCGGTTCCACGGAATCTTCGACGATGAGAACGGCGTGTACAGCGAGGATGCGCAGGGGAACCCGGTGTACGACTGGTCGTACGTGGACCAGATTTACGATGGGCTGCTGGCGCATGGGATCCGGCCGTTTGTGGAGATCAGCTTTATGCCGAAGGCGCTGGCGCCGAATGCGCCGCGTCACGCCTTCTGGTACAAGCCGATTCCTGCGCCGCCGGATAACTATGCGAAGTGGGACGCGCTGATTGCGGCGTTCGGGAAGCATCTGGTGGAGCGGTACGGCATCGATGAAGTGGCGCAGTGGTATTTCGAAGTATGGAACGAACCGAATATCGACTTCTGGATCGGGCGGCCGGCGCAGCAGACCTACTTTGATTTGTACGATCACACGGCGAGGGCGCTGAAATCGGTGAGCGAGAAGATTCGCGTGGGCGGGCCTGCGACCGCCCAGGCGGCGTGGGTGGGAGACATGATCAAGCACGCGACCGAGAACGATGTGCCGCTGGATTTTGTATCGACGCACGTGTACGGCAACGACGCGACAACGGATGTGTTCCACGATCATCGGCCGATGGCGCCACACCAGATGGTGTGCGCGGCGGTGGATAAGGTCCACGAGGAGATCGTGAAGTCGGCGCGGCCGAAGATTCCGCTGATCTGGAGCGAGTTCAACGCGACGTACGCGAACGAGCAGAACATCACGGACTCGATTTACATGGGGCCGTGGATGGCGGACACGATTTCAAAATGCGACGGCAAGACGCTGATGATGTCGTACTGGAGCTTCTCGGACGTGTTCGAGGAGCAGGGCGTGGTGAAGACGCCGTTCTATGGCGGGTATGGACTGGTGGCGGAGGATGGGATTCCGAAGCCGGCGTACGACGTGTTTGGGCTGCTGCACGAGCTGGGCGAGGAACGGCTGCCGGCTCCGGTGGACGAGGCTCTGGTGACGCGGAAGAAGGATGGGACGCTGGTGATCGCGGCGTGGAACCTGGTGGAGGACAGCAAGGACGGAACGCCGGTAAGTAGCGCGGACAAGACGGTGACGTTCGAGCTGAAGAACATCGGCGGCGGAATTGGGATGCACACCGTGACGGGGATGAAGGCGGAGGTGCGGCGCGTGGATGCTTCGCACGGCGACACGCTGGACGCATGGAAGAAGATGGGGAGCCCGAAGTATCCGACGCAGGCACAGATTGAGGCATTCGGAAGGCGGCGGATCCGGGGCAGGCAGAGGACGTACCGATCCGGGATCACAAGCTGACGCTGGTATTGCCGCCGATGGGGCTGGCGGTGGCGGAGATTAAGTAGCTGGGAGCGGGGAGATGGGAGCCGGGAGCGGGGAGCCGGGAGCGGGGAGCGGGGAGTCGCACAGCAAGGGGTGTACTCTGGTCGCACTTGCGATGCGGTCCTGGGCCATTTCGCTTCTGCTGTTGTTGGTCGCGTTTCCGGCTGGCGCTGCGCGCACGGTGACTGTGGATCAGCTGCGGCAGATCTTAGCGGACGCTCACGGCCACTCGGATGCAAAACTCGCCGGCGATCTCTCGGATCTGGAGCCCACGGAACGCATCAGCGCTGCTACGCTGGCGCAATTCGAAGGTGAGGTTTCGGGGCCGCGGAGCCGCGAGGCTCTGGTCGAGCTGGCGGATGCCTCGGCCTTTCTGCCGCTGGCCGATTCCGAGGTCCTCAAGCAGCCATCGCCGGATCCGGCTGGTTTTCGCAAAATTATCGACAATGTTATTCAGTATCTCGGAAAAAGCATTCCTAACCTACCTAACTTTCTTGCGACGCGGGAGACGTTGCATTTCGAGGACTCTCCGTGGCGGGAGGAGATCGATAACTCGCGCGTCATTGGGACCGGCAATGTTACCCAATCGGTGGGGGGCGCGCACATCACGATTGGCGAGCCGTACTGGCTGGCGATGTACAGCGCGGGCAAAACCTCCGGTCAGGTGACCTATCGCGATGGACGGGAAGTGGCCGCCACGGCCGCTGTAAGTGAGCGCGAGGTGGAGCGTGTGGGGCTCACGACCAAAGGCGAGTTCGGTCCGATTCTGGCTATCGTGGTCAGCGATGCGCTGCACAACAAGCTCTACTGGGACCACTGGGAGCCGGGCGAGGGCGGCCCGGTCGCCGTCTTCCGGTATACCGTTCCGCAGTCCGGTTCGCATTACACCGTTAACTATCCTTCGGAGTCCGGGGTGAAGCTGATTTCGCCGGGCTATCACGGGTTGCTGGCGCTCGATCCGGAGACGGGGGCGGTGATGCGGCTGACCATCGTGGCCGACATGCAGGCGCCGTTCCAGCTTATCCAGGTGGGCATCGCGGTCGAGTACGGACCGGTTCACCTTGGCGACAAGACGTTTATTTGCCCGCTGCACGCTGTGGCTCTGTCGCGCCAGCCGGCAGAGGAGACGCAGTCGGTGTCGCCGCCTCTGCGCACCTGTCTGAACGACGTGACTTTCACGAGCTACCATCTTTTCCATGCCGACGCTCGCATCCAACCCGCGAACCCTGGGCCGTGATCTTCGGCATTTTGCTGTAATCCGGCGTTAGTATGGTCGGACACCGCCGTAGGGACTGGAGGGACTAGCGCGACCCGATTTTTTTGGGTCCTTCGGCGGCTGCTGTACGTCTTTGAGTGGACTTGAGGACAGGCTGATGATCCGCTTTCGATGGTTTGCGTGGGCGTTGGGTATGCTGCCTGCATTGGCGTCGCTATCGCCGGTAAACGCGCAGACGCAGCAGCCGGCGAGCGGGAACCATGGGGGGCAGGCGGCGCCGGAAAAGCCGGCGGTGGCCTTCCACACCGGCGCCAATCTGGTGCTGGTGGATGTGGTGGTGCGGGACAAGGGGAGCGCGGTGCCCGATCTGAAGGCGGCGGACTTTCAGGTTCTGGAAGACGGAAAGCCGCAGCCGATCACGACGTTTGAGGAGCACAAGGCGACCGATGCAGTGGAGGTGAGCAATCCACCGCAGCTGCCTCCGCATGTGTATGGGGATTTTCCGCGCTACAGGACCGCGAGCGCTGCGAACGTGCTGCTGCTGGATGCGCTGAACACATCGATGCAGGACCAGAAGTTTGTGCGGCAGCGGATGATCAAGTATCTGAGCAGCATTCCGCCGGGGACGCAGATTGCCGTGTTCACGCTGGCGTCGCGGCTGCGGATGGTGTCGGGATTCTCAACGGATATCGGGACGATTGAGCAGGCGTTGAGCCAGGAGCGGACGCCGGCAGAGAAGTCTGTGATGGTGCACCCGGAGGATGACAAGAATGACAGAGACCTCAATGAGGAGATCATCAGCGCAGGGCCGGGAATCCAGGGAGGGCTTAAGGATTTCATGGAAGACCGGGCGGCGTTCCGCGCAGGGGCGCAGGCGGAAATCACGATCGCGGCGCTGACGCAACTGGGACGCTATCTGAGCACGATTCCGGGAAGGAAGAACCTGATCTGGTTTTCGAGGGGATTTCCGATCACGTTCACGGCCGAAGCATTTCGAGCGGACCGGCAGCGATTCCAGGATTCCAGCAAACCGCTGCAGGCGATGGAGGCGTTGCTGGCGCAGGCGCGAGTGGCGGTGTATCCAGTGGACGCGGGCGGGCTAATGAATCTGCAGAACACCAACATTGCAAATGTGACCGCGCCGACCGAGAAAGGCCTTGTGGCAGATCTGCAGACGGCGGAGGCGGAGGCCGGAGAGAACGACATTACAATTCCACAGCAATGGGGGAACGAGCAGGCGACGATGAAGGACCTGGCGACGGCGACGGGGGGCGAGGCCTTCATCAATACGAATGACGTGGGACGAGCGCTGGAGAAGGCAATCGACGACGGGGCAAACTACTACACGCTGGGTTATGTGCCGGAGGATGCGAAGGACAACGGGGCGTATCACGCGATCGCGGTGCGAGTGCCGGAAGTAAAGTACGAATTGGAATACCGGCGTGGATACTATGCCTCGGATCCGAAGCAGGCGGCAGCGGGCCCGACCCCGATGACGGCAGCGATGGAGCCGGGGATTCCGCCGTTGTCGCAGGTGATCTTCGAAGCGCGAGTTTTGCCGGCAGGCGATGCTGCTCTGCACGGGCTGCGGCCGACGCCGGGAGCGGCGGGAAAACCAGGGGCACCGCTGAAGACGCCGGTGACGCGGTATTTCGTCGACTACTCGATTGACCCGCATCAACTGGAGCTGAAGGATTTGCCGGATGGGCGGCAGCAGGCGGAACTGGAGATCACGCAGGAGCTCTACGATGGGGCGGGGCAGCGGGTGAACTCCACCGATGCGGGCCTGGAAGTGACGCTGACGCCGGCACAGATGGCAGTCGATCTGAAGAGCGGAGTGCGGGTGCGGCAGGAAATCGACGTGCCTGGGGAAGATGTTTCGCTGCGGCTGGGGGTGCGCGATGCATCGAGCGGAAGGATTGGGACGGTGGAAGTGGCGGTGAGGCGGTGAGGCGGGGAGTAGGGAGTAGTGTGAGTCGGAGTTGTTGTTGGGACATACATGATGGGCGGCGGACTTGGTGCGCGATGCGGGTGCCGGCCATTCGTACTGTGACCGTCTGAATGGTACTGTGACCGTCTGAAGTTCCGCACAAACGGAGGCGTCAGGCTTTGTTGCTGGGGCGGCCCAGGCTGACGCGGTACTCAGTCAAAATGCGCTGCATGGCGCCACCGAGTCCGGCGAGGGGATCGGTGCCGGCCCGCAGCCTGGCTTCGGCCGCGACGGCGCAACTAACCTGAGCGCCGGTATTGATATAGAAAGTGACGTCTCCGAGCGAGGGGAGGGGGCTGGCGTCGGTTCGTTCGAAGTGGAATCGCAGGTTGGTGGCCAGGGCGATGGCGTGGAGGGCAGCGTCGCGGATGGCGGGGGCTTTCTCGCTGCCGCCGAAGTAGCCACCTCCGGAGCTGAGATAGAGGCTGGCGGAGCCGTCGGCAGCGGCGACAACGGTAACGGTACCCTTTTCCGCGTGCCAGTCCATCAGGACGACGTGCACGCCGCCGCGCGCGACGTTTGGAATCTGAGCCTCGAGCGCGAGGCGCCGCATCTGCGAGTAGATTGCGGGATCGGGCTTTCTGGCCCGCTGCGCTGCTGATGCACCAGTGCCCGGCGCACGCGCTTTGTCCGGAAACCCCTCCATATTTGGACACTGTACTCGGATTGGGGGAGTTATGCAGTGGCGGCGGATACGTCACGTGTGTATTTACGAGTTAGTAATAAAAATATTTCGCATTAGTAACCATGATTTTGGAGAGCGATGAGGATATCTGTCGGCGTTCTGACCCCGGGGCAGGCTGCCGCACCCGATAGCGGGATGAGGGGTGCCCGGAGGTACCGTTACGTTTCGGGCGATACGTTACGTTGTGTGATCCGGATCACAACAGCAATTTGTAGTACACGCGAACATGGCTCACCAGGAAAAACCGCGACGGGTCCTGCTCCTGGCGCTCCTTCCCGTCGCCGTTGAAGCGCATACCGCTGATGAAGTTGTTGACGGCGATGTTGGCCGATGCGCGCGCTCGGAGAAAGGGTCCTGACCCGCACCGGTGAAGGACCTCCGCGCGTTTCCGGATGAATTTGGCCGGGCGGCTTTTCCTCTCTTTGCCATCGGATCGACGTGTTCTGAGAAGATGAGAACGCCGTCGCAATCGCTGGCCGATGCGGATCGCCGTCATTTCCGACATTCACGGCAACTGGACTGCTCTTGAGGCGGTGATCGCCGATTTGCGCGCGATGGCTCCGGATGTGGTTCTGCACGGAGGCGATCTGGCCGACAGCGGATCGAGCCCGGTGGAGGTGTTCGACCGCGTGCGCGAGCTGGGGTGGCGCGGCGTGCTGGGCAACACGGACGAGATGCTGATTCGGCCGGCGGCGCTGGAGGAATTTGCGGGGCAGTCGAAGGCTCCGGCAGCGCTGTGGGAGCGGGTGCGGGAGATTGCGGCGGCGACGCGCGCTGGTGCTGGGCGAGGAACGTCTGGAGTGGATGCGGGGATTGCCTCTTGCTGTTGCGATGCCGGGATTTGCTTTGGTTCATGCGCAGCCCGGGGACTGCTGGCGGGCACCGGCGGCGGATGCTTCCGCTGCGGAACTGGAAAGGATTTATGGGCCGCTGGGAGCGCCTGTGGTGGCGTATGGCCACACGCATCTGCCGTCGATTCGGAAGCTGATCGGGGAGGCCACAGCTACTGGTGAACACTGGGAGTGTTGGGATGCCGTACGATGGCGATCCGCGTGCGGGCTATTTACTGTTGAATGACGGGGAGGCAGAGATCCGGCGCGTTGAGTACGACGTGGGGCGTGAGCTGCAGCGACTCGCGGCGTGCGGGCTTCCGGGCGCAGCGTGGACGGCGAAGACGCTGCAGGCGAGTGGGCCGACGATGCCGTGAGGTCAGCAATAGTGGGGTTGCGTGAGGCTGCTTTTGGCCGGCGCAACCAACGATTTCAAGTTCATGGGTGCTTCGGGGCGGGAGCGGCAAGACAGCTTGCTATGGCCTTCTGCCAGTCGGGGCCGCTCTGTCGATCGGACTCGCCCATTGCCCGCACATCGTCGTTAGCCGCGGGCTCGAGCGCGGTGCGCGAATACGTGACTTCGACTGAGGTCTGGCTGGCAGTTGATTCCGTCAGGCGAACGTCGATGACACTCACCACGACGTCGGGAATCATCGCGACATATTGCATGCGTCCGGCGGCGGGATCGAAGATTGTCGCCACCCAAACGCTCTTGTGCGGACCCTTCTGAACCGTGAACACCGCACCTTCGACATCATGAGCCGGCTGCGGGTGAAGAAATTGCGGGTTCCAGTGGCTGCCGCCCCAACAACGCTCACCTTCAGGTCCGAAGAGCGGCGCCACGCGGGGCAACGGCGCTGCCAGATGGAAGCGGAATGTGTTGGTGACGTGGACAGGCTGCGTTGTCGAAGGCATGGTCTGCTCCTGTTGCGTGCCGGAAAAGAATGAGAGAAGAAGGGCGAGCAGAATCGAAGTCATGATCGCCTCCTGACGGCGGGTTTCGCCTGGCGCTCGTGAAGGCGATGGCTGTCGGCTGCCCGGAGGGTGAGGCCGTATAGCTTTCTGAACTGCTCGATTTCGCCGAGTGTCTTTGAGGAGAACGGGGCTTTGCCCTCGAAGGCATGGAGAACAATGCCTTCGAGCAGGTCGCCGAGGGTCATGTCCTTCTGTTCGGCCACAGCTTTGAGGACTTTCAGGATGCGCCTCTCCATGCGAACGCCGGTTTGGACGCGCTCGACTTCGACGGGTTGACTCTGCTTTGGGTCAGACATGGTACCAGTATATACATGTACATTGGTACATTCGCATAAGGGAATCCGCTACGGCAGTTTCGCTGCCTCGGCGACGGGATTCCAGTGGTCGCGCCCGGCCAGGAAAACGTTGGGTTCGAAGCGCCGGGCTTCTCTTGCTGTGAGCTGGTGCGTCCAGCTTGCGCGCGATGTTGTAGCGGCGCCTAGGCCGGAGTTGGCAAACTCGGCGAACCACGCGGTCTTCTCGTTCGCTTCTTTGCCCCAGTTATTCCAGCCTTCGGGGCGAATCTCGGCGGGCAGCTCGGTGCGCATGAAGACGACGCGCGCATAGGGACGCCAGGGGCGACCGAGGAAGATGCCGGTGCGCTTGCCTTCCGGGCCGCCATTCTCCTGCGGACCGGTCGTCACCTTGCTGTTGACGATGACGTAGCCGGTGGGCTGATCGGGCGAGGTTCTGGATTGCGCAGTGAGATAGCCGGGACCGTTGGCGTGAATCTCGGAGTGGTCGAAGACGGCGGCGGCGTTGCCGAAGGTGAAGTCGATGGCGCCCTCGATGTACGAGTCGACGTAATACTGGCGGCCGTAGTCGGCGAAGAGCGTGTCCTGATAGCCGAGGAAGCGGCAATGTTTGAAGATGGCGCGGTCGGCGCGGACGGCGATGGCCACGGCCTGGCCAGTGTTGCCGGCGGAGTTTTCAAGGGTGAGGTTGTCGGCTTCGAAGCCCGCGCCGTTGACTTCAACGGTTTCGGTAAAGAAGGTTCCGCCGGCCTGCTTTGCGTTGAGGCTGTTCGTGATGACGACGTCCTGGGGCTCGGGCCCAGTGCCGATGAGGGTGATGTTCGTGTGGTTCTGGGTGATGTTGAGGCGCTCGTGCCAGGTACCGGGCGCGATCTCAATGAAGACGCGGCCGCCGGGGCCGGGGAAGGGATGATGGTCGAGTGCCATCTGGATGGTAGGAAATTCGGTTGTGCCTTCGATGCCGGTTTTTACGTCGGGCGAGACGCGAACGTGGACGTCCTGCGCGTGAAGGGCGATGCAAAGCAAGAAGGGGAAAAGACGAGTGAGGCGCATCGTCTACCAGTGTGCCGCCGGCGCCACGGAAAAGCTACTTTGGTGGAGGAGGATCCGGATTGGAGGAGAAATTTCGGATGATCGAGCAAAAAGGAATGAGCGAGAGATCAGAAGAACAGCTCGACGGGGACCGAAAAGCGTTCGCTCAGGCGACGAATATGCTCCTTGCTCAGTTCCCGCTTGCCGCTGAGGACCTCTGAGGCGATGCTTGGTGTCCCGAAGACGTCGAGAAGATCCTTCTGGCGCAGATGGTGTTGATCCATGAGGAAGCGCAGCGCTTCGAGGGGTGAAGCGCGCGGAAGCTCATACTGCCGCTCTTCATAGTCCTCGATGAGCAGCGTGAGCAGGTCGGCCAGTTCCCTTTCGGCGCGCGTGAGGGAGGTGTGCCTCCGGTCAAGATCCTCAAGAAGGCGCGTGAAGTGCTCGTTTTCCGACCGGGTGCGGATGACTCTGGGCGGGTGCTTCGCCAGCAACGCTGGATAGGCGGGGATGGCTCGTGCGCTCATTTTTTCCACTTTCCTTTGTCGTACTCCGCGTGAGTCAGAACGTGTCGAATGAAGATGCGGCCGGAACGGTAGTTAATTTCGACAATCAGGCGATAGCTGTTCCCCTTGATGTTGAAGACCGTGTATGGACCCACACTATCGGCAGAGGGAAAAACTCCACGCACGGAATCGAGACTCTGCCAGGCGGCCTTCTTCGCGATGCGATACCAGACATCCAGCGGCGCTCCCAGCTCCGTGTGCCGTTGCGCTGCATCCAGGAGTTTCTTTCGGGAGATGACGTGCACACGGCGCTCCGTTCTCATCGTATTCGCATTTTGCGAACTTGTCGAGAATGAGAAAAAGGGGATCGCCGATTGAGCGATCCCCTCGCAAAATCCGCGACCGGTTTGGACGCGGGCAGGTTTGTTACCGTTTTTTCAAGTCGTTGTAGAGCTGGTCGACCCAGAGGGTGCCGAGTCCGGTGGTGAAGTCCCAGCCGGGGCCGGCGGTGTAGAGGCCGTTGGCGCCGACGAGGATGTCGTGGAAGCCGCCGTTCGGATAGCTGCCGAGGAGGCCAGTTCCGTCGTAGAGGCTGTAGAAGGTGATGGGCGCGAATCCGAGTTTGGAATTCGCGGAGATCATGCGGGCCCACACGCCCATAGCAAGAGGCGAAGAAAGACTGGTGCCGCCAACGCCTTCCCAGGCGCCATTGACGTAGACGTTTGCGCCGGATTCAGGATCGGCATCCATGGAGACGTCGGGAATGCCTTTGGAGCTGAGCGTGGAGCTGGGCACGCCTGCCGCTGTCTGCCAGTACGGGGAATATTCAAACTGGCTGATGCCGCCGCCGCCTGCGTTCCACGCGACCTCGGTGTCGTAATTGCCGTCGGCGTTGGTGAGGAGCGTGGTGCCACCGACCGCAGTGGCATATTGCGATGCTGCAGGATAGTTGACCAGCGGTACGCCGGCGGGCACGCCGTTGGTGCCGACGCCGACCGGGCAGAAGGAGCCGGTGTCGCCCGTCGATGAAAACAGGGTCTGGCCCTGAGCGGCGGCTTCGGCGAACAGCTCATCGTCGGCGAGCATCGAGCCATCGATGTAGGGGAAGACTTCGCACTCGCCGAAGGAGGCATTCGCGGCGCGGGCCTTGTCGTCGGTGACCCAGCGGCTGAAGGCGAGCGCGAGATCGGAGTCGGTCATCGAGGTCGCGTCGTAAAGATACAGATGTTTCACGAGGCCGCCAGCCATGCCGGTGGAGTACTGGGTGTCGAGGTCCCACTCATCGGCACCCGAGGTATCGGGGCTGGCGAGTCCGACGGGCACAACGGTGACGGGGAAGCGCGGGAATCCCCAGCTCGCTTCGGCGGCGCTGAAGTCCTGCAGAACTCCGCTAAGGTCGCCTTCGGCGATGACGGCGATAGTGGCCTTCGAGGCTGCGGGAACGTCGTTCGCAGAATAGATCTGCCAGAAGTTCTGCGGGGTATAGCTGACCGCGTATTGGGGAGCGCTGACTGCCGACTTCTGGACGAGCATCGGCTTCATTTGTCCGATGGTGTTGAGGCCAAGCACGGCGCCGACGATGCTGCCGAGCGAAGCGGGCACCTGTGCGGGCGCGGTATTGCCATAGACGAGTTTGCCGAATTGCGCGAACTGCTCGATGGGCGTGTTGAAGGTAGCTGAGGCCTGGGCGACGGTGCCATCGGCACTGACGATGAGGTTGTTCGGCTCAACGGAGACGTTGGTGAAGCCGGCGCTCTGAAGGTAGTTGACCACTTGCTGTACCTGGGCAGCGCCGGGGGCATAGCCAGCTGCAAATTGCGCGGGGGTGAGGCTCTGACCGTAGAGGGGGTTCGAGGGGTCGTTGATGTTGCGGATGTATGTGTTGAGCGCGGCTTGATTCTGGAGTTTGAGAGCGACGCGAACAGTGATGGCCTGATCGGAGGGAAGCGGGCCGTAGTCGGCGGCCGATTCCAGTTGTGCAACGGAGATTCCGTGGGTGGCGGTAGCGGTCCAGGCGGTTTGCGCAGAGGCGGCTATGGTGAAGGTGGAGGCGAGGGTCGCGGCAAAAAGCGCGGCCGCAAGAGAAGTGGGGTATCGCATGCGTTTGGTCTCCTCAGGGATTTGCACTGTGGATTCGCACTACATGGGGCCGAACTGCATTCGCCGAAATACGAAGGCCGAACGTATGCAAAATGCGCAAAGAGAAAGGTTGGTTGTCCTCGGGAAGGGGCGAAACGCGCGAAATTTGGGATGAGCGGAGTGCTTTTGGGAAAAAGAGAAAATTCGTCACAGTGACGGTGGCAGAAAGTTCCTCAATTCGGGAAAAAGTATTAAGTCCTTAAATTCGCGGAGAAAACAAAAGCGGGCTGTTGTCTCCGTGAAAAACACTTTTCTTTTGTTGCGTCGATGGGAGGGGCCGCAGTGCCGATTTCCTTTCGGTGGGATGAGGGGCTCCGGCGGAGGCAGGTTTCGGCAGTAACCGTCCTCTCTTGCTGTGTCAATAGCCCTTTAACGTGAATCGCGTCTTTGCGGGGAAGGCATTTTCGTTCTTTTTCCGGCAGCAATGCGCCCTAGAATAGTTACTGATATGGCAATTCGGCGTTTTTGTAAGTTTTTGGCGGTGGCGGTGTGTCTTGCGGCTGTGAGTTGCGCGTGGGCCGATCCGGCTCCGTTCGATCTGGTTGGGCCGAAGCTCGAAGTGAAAGTCACGCGCGCGGGGAAGACGCTTCCGATTTCCCAGGTGCCGAACCTCGCGGCCGGCGATCAGGTATGGATCAAGGCGGACCTGCCAAAGGGCCAGGCTGCGCACTATCTGATGGTGGCGGCGTTCCTGCGGGGTTCGACGAATCCGCCGCCGGAGAACTGGTTCTTCAAACAGGAGACGTGGGACAAGAAGGCGAAAGAGGGGTTGACGGTAACGGTGCCGGAAGGCGCGCAGCAGGTGCTGGTTTTTCTGGCGCCGGAGACGGGTGGGGATTTCAAGACGCTGATGGGCGCGGTGCGCGGGCGGCCGGGATCGTTTGTGCGGGCGTCGCAGGATCTGAATCAGGCGATGCTGGATCGGTCGCGGCTGGACACGTATCTGGCCGCGGTACACCAACTCGACGCAGCCGATCCGTCGAAGCTGAAAGATGCGGCGCCGCTGCTGGCGCGGAGCCTGGGCATGAAGATCGACGACAAGTGTTTGGACCGGATGGCGGAGCTGCAGGCCGCGTGCCTGACGCAGGGGCAGGACGCGCTGATCCTGAGCGACGGGCACAGCGAGTCGATTGTGGAGGCGATGAGCACCGGACCGGCGAGCGATCTGGCGATGCAGCTGGCGTATACGCCGCAGGCGAGCTACGGGTTCTACAGCCCGTATATCGGGTCGGTGATGGACATCGCGCGCATTCTCGACACGTTTCACACCGCGCAGTACCAGTACATTCCCGGACTTGCGACACAGCAAGGAGCGGAGATCGCGCTGATGCTGAATACGCCGCCTTCGTTTCACAATCCGAAGTCGGTGCTGGTGACGGCTCTGCCGGCGGTGGAAGCGGCGCAGCCTCCGCCGCTGCATCCGGTGGACTCGAAGCAGAATTACTGCGCGGAGAAGAACTCGCTGGTGCTGGCAGCGGATGGGGCGCCGCTGGTCTTTTCGACCGGCTACGCGCATGAAATGACGCTGCGGCTGAAGAAGAAAGACGGGAAATTCGTCGACGAAATCGTGAAGCCGGATGCGGTGAAGGGTGGGCTGGAGCTGGAAGCGAAGGATCTGAGCGCGAGCGATTTCCCGAACACGATCGATGCATCGCTGCATGGCTACTGGGGATTTGAGAAGTACGACGGGCCGACGTTCCGGCTGGAAAACACGCACGCGCAGCACTGGGAACTGGCCGCCGCGGATCGCGAGGCGCTGATTGTTGGACGCGAGGACACGATCCATCTGGCCACGGACGACGCGAGCTGCGTGGACACGATTCTGGTGAAGGATTCGGCAGGAAAGGAACTGAAGGCCGACTGGAAGGCGACGAGCGCGGATGAGCTGGAGGTAAAGCTGCCACTGAAAGAAGCGCATCCTGGAGCGCTGCAGCTGGAGGTGAAGCAGTACGGCACAGTGACGGCGCAGACGATTCCGTTGCGCGCGTACGCGGAGGCGGGGCATCTGGACAGCTTCACGCTGCACGCGGGCGATGCGCAGGGGATTCTGAAGGGCAGCGGGCTGGAGGATGTCGCGAACCTGGCGGTGAACGGTGTCGCGTTCGCGCCGGGCAAGATGGATGCGACGATGGGCAGCGACGAGTTGCCGATGGTCGCCAAAGACGCAAAGGCCGCGCAGAACCTGAAGCAGGGCTCTTCATTGCATGCGCAGGTGACGCTGACCGATGGGCGAGCGATGACGGTTCCGGTGGCGGTGGGCGCGCCGCGGCCGGGGGTGCAGCTGATCGGCAAGAGCGTGCAGGAATCGGCAACCAGCGCGGGCAGCAACATTCAGCTGGCCAACCAGGACGAACTGCCGCAGGACGCGAAGCTGCGCTTCAGCGTGCGGGCGCAGTCGCCGGCAGCGTTCGGGCGGAGCGAGAAGATTGAAATCGCCACCGAAGACGAGGCGTTTTCGACCACGCTGAGCCTCGACAACGGCGGCATGACACTGGAGAACTCGAAAGTAGCCCTGGCGACCCTCGATCCCGACAAAGCGTTCGGGGCGTCGGCTTTTGGTCCGCTGAAGTTTCGCGTGGTGGAGGGCAGCACGGCCGGAGACTGGCAGCCGCTGGCAACGCTGGTCCGACTGCCCGAGTTGCATGACCTGAAGTGTCCGGCGGGAGACGACCAGCAATGCCGGCTGAGCGGATCGAATCTGTTTCTGGTGGATTCGGTGGCGAGCGATGCTGAGTTTGCTCATCCCATCCAGGTTCCCGACGGATTTCCCGGATACGTTTTGCCGGTTCCGCATCCTGAAGGAGGGCAGCTGTACCTGAAGCTGCGCGACGATCCTTCGGTGGTGAACCAGGTGACGCTGGCCGCGGAGAAGCTGCCGGCTCCGCCGGGAGGAACGCATGGGCCGCGCGCCGCGTATCACGAAGGCGAAGCACCGCCAGCGCCGGGTGCGACCGGACAGGCGGGAGCCACTGCGCCGCCGCTGGTGACGGGAGCAGGAGACAAGGCGGTTCCGCAACCGTTCGACTCCGCCAGCGTCGCCGCAGGAGAACACGGCAACACCGCATGAGACCAAAGCGGCGCCTGCTCCGTCCTCTGCTCAGCAGCCGCAGGGCGCAACGGCGAACTCGCAGCCACAGCAAGAGGCGGCGCCGGCAACGCAGAAGACGCCCCAGTCCGGTGGCAAGAACGATGCGCAGAACGCGGCGAGTGCGACTGCCGAGAAGGCTCCGCCGCAGTAAGCTGGGTGCGTGCGGGCTACGCGCCTGGGAACCAGGCTTGTGAACCGCAGGAGGCGCCCGATGCTGTGGAGAAGATTTCCGCTGATTCTTTGTTGCTGTGCTGCGAGCGCGGTCGGGTTCGCGCAGCAGCCGCTCAATTTGCCGCCGGTGTCACCGGCAACGCCTCCAGCGGCCGCGGGATCGATCAGCCTGAGCGTTGTGGTCACGGATAAGTCGGGTCATCCGATTCGCGGATTGACCCAGGCCGATTTCACGCTGCTGGACGACAAGCAGCCGGCAGCGATTCGGTCGTTCACGGCTCACGATCTCTCCACGGCGCAGAACGATCCGCAGACGATGATCCTGCTGATCGACGATGTGAATACGAATTTTACCGTGGTCAGCACGGTTCGCATGCAGATCGAGAACTTCCTCCACAGCAACGGGGGAAAGCTTCCGATTCCGGTGGGCATCGAACTGCTGACGGACAAGGGTCTGGAGACGATTGCGCCGCCAGGAACGGAGGGCAATGCGCTGGCCAGCGTTCTGCACCAGAAGGAGGGGCAGCTGCACGTGATCTCGCGCGCGACCGGTTTTTACGGGGCTGAGGAGCGCACGCAAATCTCGCTGAGTGCGCTGGGCTCGCTGGGAAGGGCTCTGGCAGAGGTGAGTGGCCGCAAGCTGGTGGTGTGGATCGGGCCGGGCTGGCCGATCTTCGACTCGCCCAACGTCTCGTTCAGCTCGCGGCAGCAGCGGCAGTTCTTCAGCGATCTTGTCTATCTCTCCGGCATGCTGCGGCAGTTTGGCATCACCCTCTACTCCATCGATCCTCTGGGCCCGGCAGATTCGGGAAGCGTGCGCAGCTTTCTGTGGGAGAGCTTCTCCAAGCCGGTGACGAAGCCGACCAAGGCGGACCCTGGCGATCTGGCGCTGCAGGTTTTCGCGGTACACAGTGGCGGAACCGTGGCGGTGGGGAGCAACGACATCAGGGGAGAAATCGAGCAGTGCGCCGAGGATGCGTCCGTGTGGTACTCGATGACGGTCGATCCGCAAAGGGCCGACTCGCCGAACACCTGGCACGATCTTGCGGTGAAGGTCGACAAGCAGGGCGTGAAGGTGCGCACGCTGAACGGCTACTATGCGCAGCCGTGACGCCGCATGATTGATGGCCGCCGCAGTGGAACCGCGGAGCGGGTGGCGATCCGGCGCGCGTCGCATGCGCTTTGCGATCGGCCGGTGATCTTCGACGATCCGCTGGCGATGCGGATTCTGAGCGAGGAGGGCGCAGCGCGGGCGCGCGAAGAAGCCGCAGATCCGGAGCAGCACGCCTGGGTGCGCGGGCTGAGAATTTTTGTGGCTGCGCGCAGCCGCCTGGCGGAAGAGGATCTGGCGTTCGCAGTCGAGCAGGGCGTGCGGCAGTATGTGATTCTCGGCGCGGGGCTGGACACGTTTGCCTATCGGAATCCTTTTGACGATCTGCGGGTGTTCGAGGTGGATCATCCGGATACGCAGGCATGGAAGCGCGAGCGGCTGCAGCATGCGGAAATCGCAATTCCGGATTCGATGCGGTTTGCCCCGGTCGATTTCGAGCGCGATACTCTGGCGCATGGACTGGAGGCTGCGGGATTCCGGACGGGCGAGGCGGCGTTTTTTTCGTGGCTGGGCGTTGTGCCTTACCTGACGCGCGATGCGGCGGTGGCGACGCTGCGCTTCATTGGGGGGCTTCCGCGCGGGAGCGGCGTGGTTTTCGATTACGCGATACCGCGCGAAAGCATGGGGGAAGCCGAACGGCAGGCGTTCGACGCACTGGCGGAGCGGGTGGCGCGAGCGGGAGAGCCGTTCCGGCTTTTCTTTGAGCCGGAGCATCTGGCGGCGGAGTTGCGGACGCTGGGGTTCACGAAGATCGAGGACATGGACGGTGCGGCGATTCGTATGCGCTGGCTCGGCGAGACTGGCGGGGAACAGCGACCGCAGGGGAGATCCGGGCGAATTTTGTGCGCGTGGGTTTGAGGCTTACTCGAGCGCTGAGGCGGGGATGGTGACCGAGCCGATGCGGCCGGAGTTCTCGTCGACGACGAGGACGCGCAGGGAGCCGAGGTTTGGGCGCAGGACGAGATTCTGCTTGAAGGGAATGCCGTCACGCAGAACTTCCTGATACGTGCCCGGCTTGAGGTCAAGGTGCAGTGTCTGGCCGGCGATGCGCGCATGTCCGCCGGAGCCGTCATTCTGCATGAAGAAGACGTCGAGCTGGCCGGTGTAGCGGTCGTCCTTCTGGACGGGCTGAAGCAGGGTGCCTGCGATGTTGAGGCGCAGCTCGGGACCATTGACCCCGGCAAGGGGCGTGGCGACGATAGTCAGCTCGGTGGAATCCGCCGGTTGCCACAGCGCCTGCTGGAAGCGGTCTTTCAGCGTGGTGGGCTCGAGGGCATAGAGGTAGCCGTTGCGATAGTGCAGGGACAGGTCGCGATGTCCGGCGACTTTCAGGGTGAGGTGGTGGTATTTGTTGTCGGGCTGCGTGTCGGGCGTGAAGCTGAGCATGTAGACGGCGCGGCCGTCGGCGACGATGCCGTCGAGTTCGTGGCTGATGTCGCCGGCACGGCGCAGAGCGCGGCCGCCGGTGGCGGTGGCCAACTGCTGGATCTCGGGCTGGATGGCGTGGAGGTCCTGCTGCATCTCGGCCTTGATACGGCCGGGCGTCATGTTGCGGTTGGTACTGGCGTCCTCGCCCTGGGCTGCAGCGCCACCGGCAACGCCTCCGCCGCCACCACCCAGAGAAGTATTGTCCCTGGCGGCCTGGTTCAGCTCGACGTTGCGATGCTGCATGTCGGCGGTAATGGCGCCGCCTTCCAGCTGCGAGGCATCGAGGGGATAGACGCTGACATGCGCGTCGTTCATGGCTTCCTGGGCGCGGAGCGCCGTGCGCAGGATCGCCGTTTGAATCGTAGGATTGCCGCCGGTGGCGCCGGTCCAGCCGGCAAGAACGTTATCGCTGCTCACCCACACCAAACTTTTATGGCCGGCAACGGGGGCCAGATGCCGTGCCACGCCAAGCAGCCCGAGCAGCGCGTCGCCCGCTGGATTGCTGCCAAAGTCGCGCAGCTGGGGGTCCACGGGTTCGGTGCTGCCGTCGGGATCTTCCGCGTCGGTGTTCCCATTGACACGGAAGAGGTCGCCGATTTTGTGAACTTCATTAATGTGCTGCCGGTTTTTCTCTTCCGCCTCCTGGGCGTTGCCGAGATCCTGCATGGAGGGTTTCCACTGGGTCAGAAGCGCCGCGAGCTGGGTGTGATCGGTGGTGGGCTCGGAGAGAATCTGAAGGCCGCTGGTACGCAGGATATAGAGGCCGACGCGGTCGGTGGGCTGAGTGGTCTTGAGGAAGCGCAGCATCTCTTCGCGCGCCCAGCCCACGTCCGGGAAGGCGAGGCTGCCCGCGTCGATGAGGAGAATCGTGCTGGCCTGGGTCGCGGACTGTGACTCGGCTGGACGATTCGAGAAGATGGGCTGCACGTCGGGCGACGTGGTTTCGGGCGCTGGAGTCGCGGAAGCAGTTGCGGTGGCGGCGATCGCGGCGGGCGCCGCCTGGGCGAAGGAGCGGATCGTTTGCGGGCGGCCTTCGTCGAGGAGCTGAAAGTCGCCCTGCTCGAGATCGGTGATGGGATGGCCTTTGCGGTCGTAGACCACTGCATCGACGTCGACGAGGCGCGCCGTGGTGTGGAGGGTGAGAAGTTGATCGGAATCTGCAGCGACGGGCGCTGTGCCTGGCAATCCGGTTGCGGGCGTGATGCTGAACTCGGCTGGTTCTGGAGGAGGAGCCGGTGCGGGAGGAGGCGCCGATGCGGTGGCTTCTGTGGTGGTGGGCGCAGGCGTTGCTGTTGTGTTGTCCGGAGCGGTGGCGTCGGGGGTTGCAGCGGTTGCGGAAACAGAATTGGCACGCTCAGGCTCTGGCGGAAGCTCGTTTGCCGCCAGCATGCGCGCCTCGCCGCGGAAGATGTGATAGTCGGTGAAGGTGACGTCATTCAGCAGGGATTGCGTCGGGCCTTCGCCCGCAACGCCGGTTTGCACCGCTGAGGCGACGCCTCCCGCGCGGCCGCGAAGAAGGACGCTGCCCGATCCGACCTGGGATCCGTTTCGTAACGCCATTCTCACTTTGGAAAGAGCGAGGCTCTTCACCGGACAGGTGTAGGTCCTGCCGCCGATCTCGACGGAGCCGTAGTCGACCAGAATGTCGCCCAGAGAAATCTCGTCGTTGGTCTTCAGATCCAACTCGAGGGTAAGCCGTGTAATCGCACCTGTGGCGGAGTCGGCAGCGATCTCGCCGTGATAGCCAACGGTCTTCTTAAATTCGCGCAGATGCGTGTGCTCGGAGTCGGCGACACAGCAGTAGTCCACTTCGTAGTGAGAATCGCTTTGGGGGACGGAGTAGCTGTAAACGGCGATCAGCCCGCCCGGACCCTGCTCCCAATGGCTCCAGGCGGCTTTGCCTTTGGCCGCATCCAGCATCACGATCGACAGCAAGGGGCCGAATTCGCCCGAGCTTCGCAGGCCCTGGAGCGGTGCCTTTGCGGAATTCGATACATCCTCATCGGCTATTTCTTTGCCATCGCGATACATCGCTCGGCGGCTGGTGGTACCCGTCACATGCAGGGGCTGATAGCGGACGGAAATGTTGCCGGCAATGTCGTACAACGACGGCGTGTCGGCAAAGTGCAGCGTCTGGCGCGTCGCGAAGAAGTTGGGCAACCGTGGGATCTCATCCGCGAGGTAGGCGAGGATCTTCGCCATGATCTGGCGTTGCTGCTCAGGCGTGGCGGTTGGCGTGGGAGCGATCTCCGCGGGGGGCAGGTCGAGAAACTGGGATTCATCTGCGAGGGCTGTGAGTGCACGCCGACTCTGTTCTCCGGGCAAATCCTTCATGAGGGCAGCCAAACGCGCGGCGCTGATGCGCTGGCTCATTTCCAGATCTGCGACGATCCATGCGAGGTCGGCATCGGTCTTGTTGCGCGAGGCAGCCAGCGTCTCCTGCAACTGAACGACCGTGAGACGCCTGGCCGCAAAAGCCGAGGGGAAGAGGGCCACAGCAAGGAGAGCGGGAGCGATTTTGCGGAACATGGCGTTCTCCGAGCGGGCCTAAGCCTTGCGCGTGGGGCAGATGGCAAAGAGACGAGCTTCTAGCCCCGGATTGTACGCCCGGAGAGCGACGCAGGAGGCCTACATATTGGTGTGGCCGGCGCGCATTTCCTCGTTGAAGCTGGGGCGGGTGACGGCCAGCGCGGCCTGCAGCTTCGCGTGATATTCCTCGCCACGGCTCAGCAGCGAGGGCGTGGCGGAGGCATATTCGCCTTCCACCTTCAGCACTCCCTGAGCGGCCAGTTCTGCGGCCATGCGCTGCAACTCGGCGGCGGTGGTGTTGAGGTACTGCGCATCACGCGGGTCGGCGATCCAGACAGGCTGGTTCGCGCCCAGCGCGCCGGAGAGCCAGTAAGTTTTCAAGGCCAGAAAATCCATGCGGCTGCTGTCGTCGGTATCCGTGAAGAAGAATTTCTTTTGCCAGCGGCTGTAATAGCGGGTCGTGACAGGGACCGGCTGCCGGTTGCCGCTCTTGAGCAACTCCAGCTGCCCGCGGTCGAGCGTTTTGCGGACCGCGTTGTAGATGAACGTCTCCGCGTAGGGCTGTTCGGGCGCGGGCACGATTTCAGCAAAAGTGACGGTCATGCTGGCCGAGACCAGGGCGTGGAGCGGCGACTGGGCGCCATCTTCCAGGCGGAGGGTGCCGTGCACGATGTAGGTATCCGCCCCTGAGGAGGAACGATGGAACGGCCAGGCAAAACTGGCGAAGCTGACGGGCAGGCCGGCGAGGGTTACGTAGACATCGGGGCGCGGATTGCGGAGGCGGCTGGCGGCCTCGCGCATGTGGCTGGTCATTTCCGGCAGCAATTCCGGCTGATGGAAGTCGAAGGACTCGCTCAGCTCGAGCAACAGCGTCCGTTCGGCGGAGGCATCTGTGGTCACACCGAGGCGGAAGCGGGTGGTTGGATGTCCGTTGAAATCCGATCCGGTGTCGACAGAAAGCACGACGAGGCCCGCTTGCTGCGCAGCGGCCTGCAGATTGGCAGAAAGACTGGATTCGAGGCGAGTACTCATAATTGTCACCTAATTGTATCGGCTGGCGATAACTGCCGAAAACCTTGCCGGAAGGGGTCGATCCAGCAATGGGCCAGGTCAGGACGCCAGCGTGGCAGGCCGGGACGTCCCGGGGCGTATCCGCGATTTTTGCGATCGCCGGGGAATCATCGTCGATTCGCCCTGGTGAAGCCCGCAACTTTTCAGAATCCTGACCGTCTAGTTGCTAATACGTCAGAATTCCCCGGCAGGAAGGCAGGCTCTCTGTGCATCTTGTTCGCCGCACCGCCCTGGCAGTATTCGCATCTGTCGAATTAGTGGTCTTGCTCGCCGCACTGGCCAAACCAGCATATGGGTACGTCGATCCCGGTTCGGGGCTGCTCGCTGTGCAGGTGGGCGGCTCGATGCTGGCAGGCGGCCTGTTCATTTTGCGGTCGAAACTCCGGCGTCTGTTTGGACTGACTTCGGCCAGCGAAAAAAGCGAAGCAGAAAAGAGCACGCCTGCTGAAACGGGCGAGTAATGGCGGCAGTCGAGCTCACCCTGGGGACCTTTCGCGATCCGGCGGGCTCGCTGCGCATGGCCGGGGATCGGGTCCTGCGCGAGGTTCATCGCGGGCACGCTGAGGCGGCAATACGGTTCCTGCAGTCGCCGACAGCGCAGGAATGGGTGACGCAGGGGCGGCTGATTGAGACTCGTGTTCTTCACGAAGACGACAGCACGCTGACACTGGAACATCCGCGGGTTTTCTTTCCAACTTATCCGTGGGAGTGGACTCCGAGCGCGTGGATAGCAGCCGCCGATCTGACCCTTGACCTGTGCGAAGAATTACTGGATCACGGGCTCATCCTGAAAGATGCGACGCCGCTGAACATCCTGTTTCGTGGAGCGCGGCCGGTGCTGGTCGACGTTCTGTCCATCGAGGAGCGCGACCCGGCGAGCCCGTTGTGGCTGGCGTATGCGCAGTTTGTGCGGACGTTTCTGCTGCCGCTGGCGGCGTATGTGTCTCTGGGCTGGCCGCTGGCCGCGTCAATGCAGAGCCGCGACGGCTACGAACCGGCGGATCTGGCACCGCATCTGAGCCGTTGGCAGCGCTGGAGGGAACCATTCCGCTCGCTGGTGACTCTACCGCTGATGCTGGAAACGAGCGGGAGCGAAAGCGCGCGCAACACCAGGGTGCGGCAGCAGCCGGAAGCGGCGATGCGCCTGCTCCGGGGAAATCTTGGCCAGTTGCGGCGACATTTGCGTCGGATCGAACAGCGCATAGGCGCACATCGGATGGTTTCGCGATGGGGCGGCTATGCGTCGAGTGCGGACCATTACAGCGCCGAAGATCAGGAACTGAAGCGGCGGCTTGTTCAGGAAGTCCTGACCGCGGTTGCGCCGCGGCAGGTGCTGGACCTGGGCGCGAACAGCGGCGTGTATTCGCGCGTTGCGGTTGAGTGCGGCGCGACAGTGGTGGCCTGGGACACCGACGTACAGGCGACGGAGCAGAATTTCAGGAACGCGCAGCAGGCGGATCTCGATCTGCTGCCGATTCTCGCCAATCCGGCGCGTCCTACGCCTTCGGTTGGCTGGCGCAATGCGGAGAGCCTGTCGCTGCTGGATCGCTCGCGTGGGCGCTTCGACTGCGTGATGATGCTGGGGCTGATCCACCATCTGCTGCTTTCCGAGCAGATTCCTCTGGGCGAGATTCTCGGGCTGTTGCGCGAGCTGACGGCCGGATGGGCGATTGTGGAGTGGGTGCCGGCGCGCGACCCGCGGTTTGTGGACCTGCTGCGCGGGCGCGAGGAGTTGTACGAGCATCTGGATGAGGCGGCGTTTCTTCGCGCGGCGGAGCCGCATTTCATCGTGGTTCTGCGCGAAGCGCTGCCCAACGGGCGCGTGCTGTTTGCGCTTCAGGGAAGATAGAAGCCGGCCCCGCATCAAGCAGCGCACCGAGACCGTCAGCGTGCATTCGTCCCATTCTCATGCTTCCAATCCGGGTGACACGGCGCGGCAGGTTGCCGGGCGCGATTCGGCCTGGCACGTGTGGCTCCGCGGCGCAGGCGCCGGCATTCTGACGGCGCTGCCGCTGATCATTCTGCACATTATGCCGTCGCGGCAGACGCTGTACCACGAGCTGCTGCCGATGAACTCGGTCTATCAGGGAATGCTGATCGACTTTGTCGCGGTGGTTTTGTTCTGCGTGCTGGTTCTCTGGCTCGTGGACCGTTGGGGTGTCCGGCACCGGGGCCTTGCGTGGATCATCGTCGCAGCAGTCCTGACAATGCGCCTGTTTCGCGGGCTTGTGGTGGCTCAGATTGTTTCCCCGAAAGCCGCGAGCGGCGGGCACATCTTTCTTGCGGTCGCGGGAGCGGGCGTGCTTTTGTGGATCGCCAGCCGCAGGTGGTACGCATACGCCGTGCGCGGCGAGCGGTTCGTCCTGCTGCTGCTTGGCTTCTCGATTGTGTGGCTCCTGCCTGAACTTACGTTCATGGCGTTTCACGCTGAGCCGCACGAGACGGCGGGATTCTCGAAGCCCATCGCTCAGGCGCCACAGCGGAGGATCGTCTGGATTCTGTTCGATGAGGCGTCCGAGGACCAGATCTTCGATCACCGCCAGCCCGGCATCGATTACCCCAACTTCGATCGCCTGGCCGGTCAGGCTGTTCACTTCTCCAACGTGCAGCCGGCCGGATACTTCACCGAGAAGGTGATTCCCTCTTTGTTTACGGGCGACATCATCACCGACGAGCGCAGCGATCTGGATGGGCGGCTGTTCGTGCGGACGGAGCAGAATGCTCACTGGCACCTTTACCCCGGCGGCCAGACGCTGTTCGGCGACGCGCAGCATGCAGGCTGGTCCACTACGGCGGTTGGCTGGTACAACCCGTACTGCCGCACCGATGCGGCCGTACTCGACCATTGCGCCTGGGCGCTTACGACGCCTTTGCCCGGGCGTTACGATCCCGATCGCACGGCGCTGCAGAATGCTGTTGCGCCGTTGGCAAAGTCTCTGTTCCGGCTGGTTGGGCGGCCGATTCAGGATCCTGCGCCGTGGCAAATGCACGCCGCCGATTACACCTTTCTCATGGGGCATGCGCGCGAGGAGATCGCTGGTCTCGGGGGCTTCGTTTTCATCCACCTGCCGGTGCCGCACCCCGGCGGATTCTATGATCGGCGGACACATCGGGTCGGCGTGGATGGCAGTTATCTGGACAACCTGGTCCTGACCGACGAGACGCTGAGCGCGTTGCTGCAAGCGGTCGACGCGACTGCGCTGGCCGATCGGACGACGGTCCTGGTGTCATCGGACCATTCCTGGCGCGTCGATCTGTGGCGGCCGACCAGCGACTGGCGTGCGGAGGACACGCGGGTTTCCGGCGGACGCTTCGATTCCCGGCCTCTGCTGTTGGTGCGCTTTCCCGGTGAGAACCAGGGGATCAAGATCACGCGCGCGTTTCCGCTGATCGATATGCACGCGATGATCGGGGCGATGCTGGCGGGGCGCATGAACAGCGCGGCGGATCTGCAAAGGTGGGCGGCGCAGCAGTAATCAGCGCCGCTGCAAAAAGAATGCGCGCACGCGGGGGCGCAGCAGCAGGAACAGGAAGACGCCGTCGATCAGGATTCCGGCGAGCCCCCGCGTCCAGTCTCGGGTCAACAGCAAGTTCACGATGTCGCCCAGCACGTTGATACCGATGCCGGCCAGCGCCAGCAGCCACGCCCACACCTGGCGGGTGAGCAAACCCACACCCGTGGCCGCCGCCATCACTCCCACCATGAGCAGCAGCGCCGCCACCGCGCCGGGTTTGGTCGCGAACGCCTCGTGTGCGGGCACATTCAGCTCCCACATCCGGTCCAGCCAGGTTCCGGGCGCCAACAGCGAGACGCTCACGACGATCGCAATCGCCGCCGCGGCGAATGCCATCACAGCAAGCAACATCACTTCCCACGGCCTCTTCATCATGCCCTCGTGTTATGGATGCAGGATCGCCGGCGGCGCGCCTTCGGGCCGCTTCCAGTGCGCTGCCGGCCGCGCCACCGCGTACATCTGCTCGGCAATCTCGTCCATCATCGCCATGCGGTCGCCGTTCTCCTCATAGAGGTCGAAGTGGGTGCGATTGTCGCGGTAGGTGAAATGCGGATCGGCGCCGAGGCGATCGAGCACCGCCTCAAACTTGTGGGCGGCGCCGTCGAGGTAGAAGGTGTCCGCGGTTCCGACGACGACATGGATCTTCCCTTTCAGATCGCGCCCGCGTGCTGCCCAATTGGCTTCGACGATGTGCGCCAGGTCGTAGTGGTCGTGCCAATACGCGACGACTTTCGGATCCACGTCGCCGGTTTCGCGATTGAACATCTTCAGCGGCCGCCCGTCGGGGCCGCGCGGCGAAAAGACCCACTCGAAAGAGGCCACTTGTCCGCCGTAGGTGCCCATCACCCTTTCCTGCCGCCCGAACTCCTCGAATGTGGCCTCCACCTGCTGATGATCGCGCACGATGGGCCAGGGCGTTCCATCCGGGCGACGGTAGACGTTCGCGTGGGGCGCGTACAGATCGATCTCGCTGAAGTCATGGAAGTCGCTGGGGTCCGGCGAGGTTCGACCAGGTTCCGCCGAAGATCTGCGGATAATTCACCTGAAGCTGCAGTGTCGCCCATCCGCCCGAGGAGTGCCCCTGCAGGAAGCGGCCTGACGGCTTCGCATCCATGCGGTACTTCGCTTCGATCCACGGAATGAACTCCGCGGTCAGCGCGCGGCCCCAGGGCCCGTTATTCACGGAATCGGCGAATTCGTGCGTGCCGGTGGGCAGCGATTCGTCGAGGAAGATCCAGATCATGGGAGGCATTTTGCCGGCGTTCATGCGGCCGGCAATCATCAGCGCAGAGGGGTGAATCGTGTCGAGCTTCGCGCCGAAACCATGCGTCCAGTAGACCGTTGGGTAGTGCTCCTTCGGATGCTCGGCGTAGCCCGGCGGGAGTACGGCCCACCCGCGGACGTGCGTCTCGCGCCCGGAAAACGCGGTGAGCGCGGGACTGACGAAGTCGACTTCCGACGTTGCTTTCTCCGCCGCAGCCAGGTCGTCTGGCTTCATGGGTGAGGGCCGCGGAGGCCGCGCTTCCATCACGTGGCTCAGCACAAAGGTTGGCTCGGTTCCGGCGCCTGGGGTCCAGTCCGGCAGTGCGACCACATCGCTCTGGAGGTCGCCGGGCTCAGGGCCGTCGTAGGCGTAAGCGTGGTTCACATCGAGAATCGCCTGGGCCTGATACGCTCCCGGCTTCAGCGCGGAGAACGGAGCTGGGAACGCGAGGCTGTCAACATCGATGTCGATGGAGGAGCCTGGCTTCAGATCGGAAATTTCCTTTGCAGCGATCGATGTGGCGGAGGGATGAAATTCGTTGACCTCGATGCTTTTTGCGCCGCTGCCCGGCTCAAGAAAGATGAGCAGCCGACCCGAGGCGGGCTGCATGCTCGGATCCAGCGTGACGCGGAAGAAGAGATGCGGGGCCGCGGTCTGCGCGCAGGCGAGGGAAACCAGACAGGGGAGGAAAAGCAGGCGTACGACTTTCCTGAGGATCATTTCCGCGAGTCTACCAGCGGATCACGAAAGGTGGGAACCGGCTGGAATTCAGGGATGAAGGACGCGCGCCGGACCGCCGTCGGGCCCCGACACCTTGATGCGCTTCGCCAAACCGAGGAGGCCCAGCAGGCGAATGCCCCAGTAGTTGAAATCCAGCTCGTACCACGCCATGCCGTGGCTCGCCGAGACCGGATGGGCGTGATGATTGTTGTGCCAGCCTTCGCCGCCGGTGATGAGCGCGACCCACCAGTTGTTGCGCGAGTCGTCGCGGGTTTCAAAGCGGCGCGCGCCCCACATGTGCGTGGCGGAGTTCACCAGCCAGGTGGCATGCAGGCCGAGCGTGATGCGCAGGAAGTTGCCCCAGAGAAACCAGGACCATCCGCCGATGAAGAACAGGGCGATGCCGACCACGGTGATGGGCAGCCAGTGCCAGCGGCTGAGCCAGACGTAAAACGGGTCGTTGGCCAGGTCGGGCACATAGCGCGTGAGCCGCGGATTCTTATTGCGCAGCGATCCGTGCAGGATCCAGCCCATGTGCGACCACCATTTGCCATCGCGCGGCGAGTGCGGGTCGCCGGGGCGATCGGTGAGCTGGTGATGCATGCGATGGACCGCGACCCAGTAGATGGGGCCGCCCTGGAGAGCCAGGGTGGCGCAGACCGCCATCGCATATTCGACCCACTTTGGGCGTGGAATAACCGCGATGCGTGAGCAGGCGGTGGTAGCTCATTGATATGCCGACGTTTTGCGCGAGCACCCACAGCACCAGGGCGACGGCCAGGGCGCTCCAGCTGAAGAAGAACAGCGCCACGACGGCGAGCACATGAAAGACCGTCAGCGTGACGGCGAAGATCAGGTTCAGTTTCGCGGAGTTACTCTGCTCCAGCGCTTCAGCGTCGGCTCGGACGGTTTCGGCGGGAATCGGAGTCGGTGTCGGCACAAGGATCGGCATCGGAAAAACAGTGCTCCAGCCTCAAGATAATGGCAACCGGGGCCAACTCAAAGTAAGAGTTGCGTAATGTCCTTCGCGTCAGGCATTCGAAGCTTCGGCCGTGGCGCGCACGGCTTCCGGCCGCGACCCATCGTCGAGCCGGCCGAAGATCATCTTGCCGGACGCGGTCTGCAGCACCGAGGTCACGCAGATTTCGACGGTGCGGCCGATGAGCCGGCGGGCGTGATCGACAACCACCATGGTGCCGTCGTCGAGATAGCCAACGCCCTGGTCGTACTCCTTACCTTCCTTCATGATGACGACGCGCATCTTCTCGCCGGGCAGCACGACGGGGCGCAGGGAGTTGGCGAGGTCGTTGATGTTCAGCACGCCGACCCCGCGCACCTGTGCCACCTTGTTGAGGTTGAAGTCATTGGTGACGATTTTGGCTTCCAGCTGCCTGGCCAGCTCGATCAGCTTCAGATCCACTTCCTTGATGTGCGGGTAATCCTCTTCCGCAATCTGCACGGTGATCTGGGGGTTCGCCCGCATGGCCTGCAGCACGTCGAGGCCGCGACGGCCACGCTGGCGCTTGGACGAATCGGAGGAGTCGGCGACCATCTGCAGCTCGCGCAGGACAAATTCCGGAACGATCAGCACGCCTTCAAGAAAGCCGGTTTCGGCGATATCCGCAATGCGGCCGTCGATGACCGCGCTGGTGTCGATAACCTTGGTATTGCGTTTGCCCCCACGCTCTCCGGCGAACAGCCCGCCTAATGCGGCGAGGTTGAGCAGGTCGCCCTTGCTCGCACCCACGACCAGGCCGATGTAGGTCATGAGCAGCAGCACGCCCAACTGGAACAGGCTGCGCGTATGGCCTTCCGGCAGGCTGTTGCGTAGTACCAGGGAGAAGAGAAAGGCTCCGACGATGCCGAGCAGACTGCCGATCACGGCGCCCAGCAAGCGCCGCAGGCTTAAGGCCCGAACGCGCAGCTCAAACAGGATGATGAGCGCGGACACAGCTGCACCGACGCCGGCTGCGGTCCACGGCTGAAGACCAAACGGGCGAAAGAACCAGCAAGCTACCGTAAAGACAAGAATAAAGAGCAGACGAAGAGCGAATAAATCCATTCAGGCCCCCGACGACATGCGCCGGCACGCGGAAAAACGGAAGGGGGATACATTTCGATCGGCATTGCCGGGCAAGGGGAGTATACGCAGGCGCCGCAGCACAGTCCAAGGCCACCATTCTCCAGTGGGCGAAACAAAAAGAGGGATTGACATTCAAACCGCCCCGGTGCGGTAATGGCTGCCATTCCCTGCACGCCTGCCGTAAAGAGCGCCCGGAATCGGCGGTCTGGTTTCCCCAGCTGATCCATCTCTGCTCCACTCAGGAACCCCCGATGTGCCCGGGAGGCGTTGCATGCGTGTATCACCCAGAGCAGTGATCGCCGTTGGCGCGATCGTTCTTGCCCTTCTCTCTGTACCTCAGCTCAACGCGAAAAAGCCCGGAGATGCAACTCCGCCGGCGCCCGCGGCAACGCCGAAGACGGATGCCGCCCCGGCAACACCAACGCCCGCGCCGCCTGCCAACCACTCCGCCGCGGCCGACTCAAATTCACCCTGCACACCCAAATGCGATCCCCGGCGGCACCGGCGCGACGTGCTTCTGATCGAGTTCTTCTGCACCGTCGCTGTGCTCCTGGTGCTCTACCCAATCGGACGATTTCTTTTCCGGCAGTGGTTGTTCCGTGCCGAGCGGCTATTTGGCGAGCTCGCCGGCGACTCGATCGTCTACTACTACCTGCAATTCCGCCCCGGCAAAGGTCCCGAGGCTAATCCACCGTCCAAAGGACTAACCAGGACTGCCGCGGGGAATTACTACGACGATTCGGTCTGCAAGGCCTATCTCGACAAGTTTCGCAAAGATTTCTACCAGTGGTACGGACGCCGCTATTACATCGCGCCGCTGATCATGCTGGTCGCTCTCACCGGCGCCAGCGCATGCTGGGCCCAGAAGATGCTTCGCGCGTGGGCTTTCGTGGAAGGCGGACCAGGAACCGGCCTGCGCGCCCTCGCCGCCTCGGCTTTGGCCGGTGCGTTTGTCTGGATCATCTCCGATGAAACCGACCGGCTGCGGCGCCGCGACTTTACCACCAGCGACATCTACTACTACGTCTTCCGCATTTTGCTGTGCATTCCCTTTGCGTGGGCACTGGCGTTCGTCAAAGACACTACCAGCGCCACGATCTATGGCGTTCCCGCGGCTATTCCGCTTGCGTTCTTTCTCGGGGCATTTCCCACTACGACGCTCTTTACGATTGCCCGCCGCGTCGCTTCCCAGCAACTGAAGCTTGGCGACGACCAGCAAACCGGCAATGAGCTGGAGAAACTGCAGGGCGTGACCAAAAGCAATGCGGAGCGTTTCCGCGACGAAGGCGTGACCACGATTTCAGAACTCGCCTGGTCGGATCCGATCGACCTTACCATCCGCACCAACTTCGACTTCAATTACGTGGTCGATTGCGTCAGCCAGGCTCTGGCGTGGATCTACCTGGGAGACAACTGTGCCAGTCTCGCGCGCTACTCTCTGCGGGGAGCCCAGGAAATCGCCTCGCTCATGGCGGAAGCCGCCGACGCCACCCACCCGACCGCACAGCAACGCGCCAACAACACGATCGATGCCGCCGCAACCTTCCTCAAAATCGACAAAGACGCGTTGCGCTCCACACTGCTGCAGATCGCGGGAGACCCGTACACGGAGTTTCTCGTGAATGTGTGGAGCTAGCCGGGCCGAGGCGATCCGGCGTCAGTACCTCGGAACGTCGGGGTCGATCTCGCTGGACCAGGCCAGGATCCCGCCTGCCAGGTTGTGCAGTTTTTTGAAGCCGTTCTGCGCGAGGAACTCGGCCGCTCGCTGGCTGCGCCCACCGGACTTGCACTGCACCACGATGTTCTTCGCCGTATCCAGCTCGCCCAAACGATTCGGCAGCTCGCCGAGCGGGATCAGGTGTCCGCCGATCTGCGCGATCTGATATTCGTACGGCTCGCGCACATCGAGGATGAAGACGTCTTCGCCGGCATCGAGCTTCTGCTTCAGCTCCGTCACGCTCATTTGCGGGATGCCGTTCTTTTCTGCCGCCACTTTTGCCTCCGGGACAATGCCACAGAATTGCTGGTAGTCGATCAATTTTGTCACGGTCGGGTTTTTGCCGCACACCGGGCATTCCGGATTCTTTCTCAGCTTCAGCTCACGAAACTTCATATCGAGGGAATTCACCAACAGCAAGCGGCCGATGAGCGGCTCGCCTTTGCCGAGGATCAGCTTGATCACTTCGGTTGCCTGGATCACGCCCACCAGTCCTGGCAGGATGCCCAGCACGCCGCCTTCTGCGCAGGAGGGGACGAGTCCCGGCGGCGGGGGCTCCGGATAGAGGCAGCGGTAGCAGGGGCCGTGCTCGGTGGCGAAGACGCTGGCCTGGCCCTCGAAGCGGAAGATCGATCCGTAGGCGTTGGGCTTGCCGGTGAGCACGCAGGCATCGTTGACGAGGTAGCGTGTGGGGAAGTTGTCGGTGCCGTCGGCGACGATGTCGTACTGCGAGATGATCTCGAGCGCGTTCTGGCTGGTGAGCATCGTCTCGTGCTGCACGACGTTGAGGAAGGGGTTCAAAGCAACGAGCTTCTCGGTTGCCGAAACGATCTTGGACCGGCCGACGTCTTTGGTGCTGTGGATGATCTGGCGCTGCAGATTGCTGGAGTCGACGACGTCGAAGTCGACCAGCCCCAGGGTACCAATGCCGGCGGCGGCGAGGTAGAACGCCAGGGGCGAACCCAGGCCTCCGGTCCCGACGCACAGCACCTTCGCCGCTTTCAGCTTCTGCTGCCCCTCCATGCCGACTTCGGGCAGGATGAGGTGGCGCGAGTAGCGCGCCATTTCTTCGGTGGAGAGCTGCGGCAAAGTGACGGGTTCGATCATAGTGGCCATGGTGTTCCTTTAAGGATGCGGCTTGTGCCGTGCATGGTGCAAGGTGCCGCGACCGCCTGAAGTTTTCCGCGCCTGAAGGCCGGAGATTCTCGGTTGCTTATTCCCTTGGCCTAAAGGCTCCATTCGACTCGCCGGCCCGCGCCGACTCGCTCAGGACAGGCTTAAGGCTTCTACCGTCGTCCCGCGCAAGCGGGACCGCTTCGCGAAGTGCCTAAACGTGCGCCGCGAGGCGCGTCCGCCCGTGCGGTTAGCACCCGCCGGCTATGGAGGGGATGATGGTGAGCGTGTCGGAACTCTTCACGGCGCTCTCTTCCCGCTGCGGCAGATAGCGAATGTCTTCGTCGTTCAGATACAGATTGACGAAGGAGCGCAGCTTCCCTTCCGGCGTGTAGAGGTGTTTCCTGAAGTCCGGAAATTCGTCGATCAGGGTCGTGATCGCCTGGGAAACCGTAGCAGCGTGGACGGTGACATTGGGCCGATTGCCGGCATAGACACGCAGAGGGGTAGGGATTTCGATGGTCATAGCGGTTGTCCTTGGGGTTGGGGACTACGATTCGGTCAGAAAAGGGGACGAAGAGGCGCTAGCGGCACGACAGGCGTCGTGCCATGGTACAGAGACAGCAACACGCCGACGCCGAAAGTGCGCGCCACAGGCCGGTCTCAGGAAGGTTCGCCATCTTCACTCTCTATTGTGCAACAAAACCGGCTGCGCTGTCTGCCTCGGGCTCGGGCTCCAGCCCGGGGTCAAGTTGCCCGGTGACCTCGATCGCCTCATTTTCAAAGGATTTATCGTCCTCGGTCGACCCGGTCAGCAGAAATGAGTTGGTCTGGCGGGCGGCGCCCTTCTCGACCGCAGTGATGACGTAGCTCGAGCCCAGCCAGTGGGCTTCGGCGAAATCGGTCGGCGACCACTGCGCCGGATGATCGGGATGGGAGTGATAGAAACCGACGATCTCCAGCTCGCGCTCTCGTCCGATGCGCTGGATCTTCACCAGCTCCTGCGGCGCGATGTTGTAGCGGTTGTGGGCTGAGTCGGTTCGGGTGTTGCCGGCGCGGATCGCGTCCTCCACGTCGTTGACGGACGCGCCGTCTTCAGTCAGGAATCGGCCCAGGAATACGCCGCAGCACTCGTGCGGATAGGTCTCCTCGCCGTGCTGGCGGATGGCGTCGTAAACCTGCTGGCTCAGGCGCAGCAACTCACTCCTCCCAGAACCGTTCGCTCAGGTATTTGTCAGCAGCGTCGGGCAAAATCGTAACAATGACGGCTTCTTTTCCCTGGGCGGCCTGTTCTTCGCCGATGCGGAGCGCGGCGGCCACAGCTGCGGCTGCCGAGGTGCCAACCAGCATGCCCTCGGTGCGCGCCAGGCGCTTGGCCATCGTGTAGGCCGCTTCGGTTTCGACTTCAACATTACGGTCGGCCAAGGTGGGGTCGTAGATCTTCGGGACGATTGCTGTGGCCATGTGCTTCAGGCCTTCAAGGCCGTGGAAGGGCGAGTCCGGCTGCATGGAGATGCACTCGATCTGCGGATTGGCTTCCTTGAGCCGCCGCGTCACGCCCATGAAAGTGCCGCTGGTGCCCAGTCCGGCGACGAAGTGGGTGATGCGCCCGTGGGTCTGCTCGAGGATTTCCCTGCCGGTTCCGTTGTAATGCGCCCGCCAGTTCGCCTCGTTGCTGTACTGGTCGGCGTAGTAGTATTGCGGATCTTTTGCCAGCTCCCGCGCCTTGCGGATGGCGCCGTCACTGCTCTCCGCCGGATCGGTCCAGACGACCTCGGCTCCGTACGCCTTCAGGATCCGCTTGCGCTCGGGCGAGACGTTCGACGGCATGCAGAGCGTCACCGGAAAGGCCAGGGCCGCGCCCAGCATGGCGTAGGCGATGCCGGTATTGCCGCTGGTGGCATCGAGCAGGCGCATCCCCGGGCAGAGCTTTTCCTGGCGCATGGCTTCCAGCACAATCGCCGCGGCGGCGCGGTCCTTCACCGATCCGCCGGGATTGGTCCACTCCGCCTTGGCCAGAATCTGCACGCCTGGGAGCTCCGCCGCGATCCGCTCCAGACGCACCAGAGGCGTATTCCCGATCCGATCGAGCAGGGTCGAGCCGGGTGTCGAACCCGGGAGATTCGTCCTGGTTGTCGCGAGTGTCGCCATGCGGAAATCCTGAGCCCATTACTAATGGATGCAGCGGTCAATTGCAGCGAGCGAGCGGCTGTGCGACCCTGAGACTACAGGCCGCCGCTCTCGTTCAGTGTAGCGGCTGGCCGATTTTCCGGGGAGTTTGCCCTCATGCTCAAAAAGCCGCGCCAGCGCACGTGGGACGAAGTTCTGAGCGAACTCCGCCGGCTTCAATTCGATGTTCAGCCCGTCGGCGGGGTCGCAAATCAGCAGCGCATCTCGAAAAACGGATGCGCGATTGTGCTCGAAAAGGCGGACAACGCCGCTGGGCTGCGCATGGTCGTCCGTCCTGGCCCGGTGATCGGCGGCGAAATCGCCCACCTGGTCGATCGCGGCTTCCAGAAATTCTTCCGCACCAGCAGGACTGAGGTTCCCGCCACCGCCGACCGGCTGACGGCCCTGCACACCTTCGTCGAGGAGTTGAAGGAGGTCACCGGCTCGGTGACTCTCTATAACGAAGCCCTGGGGACGGTGAGCGACGCGTATCTCTACGATCGGGTGAAGGGCCGCGATGTGCCGGAGAGCCAGCGGCCGGTGCCGGCCTGGGAGCAGCCTGAAAACTAAGCCCGAAAATCAGGGGCGCGGTTAAGCGCGGGAATAATGACCGCGGTTCTGAGGAGCTTGCTGTGGTCAGCGGATCGCCGGCCATGCTATAACGCTGCTCACCTGAAGATCTCGCCCACGAGGTAGCCCCATGAGAATCCGCCTGATTCCGGCCATATCGCTTCTGACGCTTTCGACCCTTGCTCTGGCACAGGTCCCTGCCGGACCGCCTCCCGTAAAAATGGGCCTGTGGCAATCCGAAACCACGACGGCGGTGACCGGTGGCGCAGCCAACTCACCGATGGGCCGAGCGATGGGCAACGGCCGCACGAGCGTGAACCAAAGCTGCCTCACGCCTGACAGCTGGACCAGGGATATTGAGGGCGCGCAGAAGCGCCAACAAAACGCTGAATGCTCGCAGTCCAACTTCCAGGAGGACAGCCATAAGGTCACCTACGACCAGACCTGCTCGAATCAGGGTGGCTATTCCACGAGTATCCACTTCGAAATGCTGATCGACGACGCCGAAAACGCGCATGGCTTTATGGATATGAAGATGGGCGGCGCGGCCTTTCCGGAGGGGATGACGGTGCACATGACGATGAAGACGAAGTACCTCAGCTCCGATTGCGGCAGCGTCAAGCCGCGCGAGGGCAAAGTCATTCACTAGTGACTCCCGTTCTTGAAACGCCGCGGCTAATCCTGCGCCCGCTCGCGCTCGAGGACGCCGAACAGATCCAGCAAATCTTTCCGCAGTGGGAGATCGTGAAGTATCTCAACGCCGTTGTGCCGTGGCCTTACCCGCCGGATGGCGCGCTGAGCTACATTCGCGACCGCGCGCTGCCCGCGATAGCCCGCGGTGAGGAGTGGCACTGGACGCTGCGCCGGAAAGAAGAGCCGGGCCGGATCATCGGCGTCATCGGGCTGATTCGCGGCGAGCGGGACCACCGCGGATTCTGGCTCGTGCCCGAATGGCACGGGCAGGGTCTGATGACCGAGGCGGTCATCGCGGTGAACGACTACTGGTTCGAGGTGCTCGGCTTTCCGGTTCTGCGCGCTCCCAAAGCGGTTGCGAACGTTGCGTCGCGCCGCATCTCGGAGAAGACCGGCATGCGCCTGATCGGAACCGAGGAGCGCAATCTGGTGTCCGGCCGGCAGCTGAGCGAGGTTTGGGAGATCACCGCGGAGGAGTGGCGGGGGAGAAAAGTAGGGAGCAGGGAGCAGGGAGTAGGGGATAGGAAGTAGCATTCGCTAACCGGTGTTCTCAATTGGCGAACGCCACGCCGGCACCGGGGCGGGGTACAGGTTTCAGGATGTAGTCGCGCCCAACTCCCTACTCCCTATTCTCTGGTTCTCAGTCATCCTCGCCCACGGCAAAGTATCCCTTGCGCGCCTGGACTTTCAGGTCGCCGTCCTGATCGTGGCAGGCAATGTCGATCTTGCGGAAACGGCCATCCATCGATTTGTTGGCGGGAACGTACTGCGCGACATATTGGGTGCGGAGTTCCTGTTCGATCTGATCGAAGGCGTCTTCGAGCTTCTTGCCGTTATTGCCGACGTTGATCACGTGGCCGCCGGTCGCCTCGGTCATCTGCTTCATCCACGCGTCGCCCGAGTAACCCATGCCGAACCCGCTGTTGAAGTAGAAACCGCGGTCGGCGATCAGGATCACGTAGATGATCGCGTTGGCATTCTGCGCGGCTTCGATGGCCTGCTTGGGCTTGGTTTCCGAACCCTGGTCTTCGCCGTCGGTCAGCAGGATGAGCGCTTTGCGACCCGTCTCAGAGCGCAGCTTGTTATTGGAGGCCAGATAGACCGCGTCGTAGAGCAGCGTTCCCTTGGGGTCGCCGATGGTTGGGATCGGACCCTGGCCGATGCCCGGCACTCCCACCGATCCACCGCCCGCGGCGGTGTTGATCTGCACTTTGGCCATGGCGCGCTCCAGCTGGCGCACATCGCTGGTGTAATCCTGCTCGAGGTTCACGCCCACGTCGAAGCTGAGCAGAAAGGCTTCGTCTTTGGGGCGCAGGATGCGCTTGAGAAAAGCCGATCCCGATTGCTGCTCAAGGGGCAGAACATACTGCTGGCTGCCGCTGGTATCGATGAGAATGCCGAGCGTCAGCGGCTGATTGGCCTCGGCTACGAAACTGGTCAGCTTCTGCTGCTGCTTGTCTTCAAAGACCGAGCAGTCGTTTTTGGTCAGAAAGGGGATGAGCGCGTTCTTCTTGTCGCGGACGGTGAAGTACTCGCTGACCAGGTTCGAGGTCACCTTCAGGGTTTCTTTGGGATTCACCTCGGTCGGCGAGTTGTCCGCGGGAAAATTGCTGACCGGCGGCGCGTCGGGTGACGGAGCCGACTGCCCCCACGTCAGAGGGATAGCAGTTCCGGCAAGCAGGATGGGGAGGACGAAGACACGCCAGCGCACGGCAATTCTCCTTGCCATTAGACGGAGCGGTTCCAGGTTGGGTTATTCCTCGCCGGGGTTATTCGAAACAGCGCGAGCTTCTCGCTCTGCTAATCTTTGAGCATACGCCCAGGGGGTCCCGTGTTTCGAGGGCGCATCTAAAGAGAGTGGAAGCTTCGCGCATCGTCTCCGGGAGACACGGACAAGCAGAGAATCGACGGGGCAGAGGGTGGTTTTTTGAAGGGTTTTGGACGGGTTTGGAAGGATCAGGGGGTTGCAGCGTGATGCGGGCAGTTCGGCTCAGCGCTTACTTGTTACTTTTTTCGGCGGTTGTCGCCGTTTTCCGCCTTTAGCCAGGCCCAGCAGAATGTGCCGGATGCGCCGGCCCCGCAGGCCGCGTCGCAGAGCCAGACCGCGCCCCCGAATGCCCCCGCTCCACAAACGCAGCCGGCGAGTCCGCTGCCCGAATCTTCGTGGCCAGGTGGCCCCGGTAAAGGCACCAGTTCCGACGAGCAGGGCGCCGCCGCCGCCGGCCAGCCCGCACCCAATGTCACTCATGGCACGGCGGGCGCACCAGCGCCACAAACGCCGCCTGTGAACACTGGCCAGGAGGCTCCTGAAACCGGCAACGCCAGCCAGGAACCGGTGCTGACTTTCACACAGGGGTCACGGCCGTCGAGGTTCCGGTCGCCGTCAAGGACAAGCACGGCAAGGAAATCGCCGGCCTGCCGTGGTGGCGTTTCCGCGTCTATGAGGACGGCGTGCGGCAGAATATAGCCTGGTTCAGCACGGATGCCTTTCCTCTGTCGGTCGCGTTCGTGATCGATGCCACGCTTCCGTCGGACATCATGGCGAAGGTGAATCGCAGTCTCTCGGTCGTCAACAACGGGTTAACGCCGTCGATATGGTTTCGGTAATCAGCTATGCAGGTACCGGCCCGCAGATGCTCACCGATTTCACCGCCGCCCAGGGGCCGCGCCTGGTGGCTGCCATGGAAATGGCGAAGAAGCCCGGCGAACAAATGGGCGTGCCGATGATCGATGGGCCATTCGCTGCGGGACCGACCGTCAACGGCCTGCAGGTGGATCCCACGCTGGCGCCGCAGCGGGGCAATGCCAGCGGTGTTTTCCTGCTGCCCAAGGAAGTTCATCCGCTCAACGACGCGATCCTGTATGCCGCGGAACAGCTCGCCAGCCAGCCTCGCGGACGGCGCCGCGTGATCTACGTCATCAGCGACGGCAAGAATTCGCGCAGCAAGGCCAGCTACAAGGAAGTCGTACAGTATCTGCTCGCGCACAATATCTCTGTTTACGGAACCAACGTCGGGGACTCGGCGCTGTGGGGTGTTGGCTACCTCGATCGCACCAAGCTCCCGTTCCTGCAACCGGAGGACGTGCTGCCTCGGTACGCGATCGCGACCGGCGGCGATGTGGACCACGAGCTGAGCGAGAACGGCATCCAGAGCGCGTTCGTGAAGATCACCGACTCGCTGCGGACTGCTTACACCATCGTCTACTACAGCCATCAGCCGACCATCAGCGGCAAGTACCACCTGATCGACGTGCGGGTGGAAGGACTGACAGGCTTGCAGGTCGACGCAAAGCAGGGCTACTACCCCTCCGCCTCCGAGCAGTAGTTTTCGAAGTTCTCAGAGGTGGATCCAGCCTTTGAGAATCAACATCAGCGAGACGCTCCCGACCACGATCCAGAGCAGCACGCCCTGAATGAGCAGGCGCGCGCCGACGGTTTTCAGCGTCTGGCGGGAGATGGTGGTGCCGATCAGGAACAGAGTCACGGCGAGCCCAAGGCGGCCGAGCCGCGCAAGCTGCACATACTCAGGATGAAAATACTGAACGACGCTGTTGGCGACGGCGGCGAGACAGAAGAAGAGGATGAACCAGGGTAGCTGGATTTTGGCTCGGCTGCGGCTGACGATGGCGGTGCCGACCGACATGGGAACGATCCAGAGGGCGCGGGCGAGCTTGACGGTGGTGGCAATGGCCAGCGCAACGGCGCCGTAGCGAGCCGCCGCGCCGACGACAGAGCTGGTGTCGTGGATGGCGAGAGCCGACCAGAGGCCGAACTGCGTCTGGGTGAGGTGCAACGTGTGTCCGATCAGAGGAAAGATAAACAGCGCGACTGAATTGAGGACGAAGACGGTGCCCATAGAGACGGCCACGGCCTCTTCGCTGGCGTTGGTGACGGGGGCAAGCGCGGCGATGGCGCTGCCGCCGCAGATGGCGGTGCCGGCGGAGATGAGGAAGCCGGAGGTTTTGCCGACGCGGAGCAGCCAGGCGAGGCCAAGCCCAAGGAGCATGGCGAAGGTGATGCCGAGCGCGGTGTAGAGAAATCCGGAGCGGCCGACGCGGATGACTTCAGCCAGATTCATGCCGAAGCCGAGACAGACGACCGAAGCCTGGAGCAGGAATTTGGAGAGGCGGCGGGCATCGAGGTGGTATCCGTGAGCGACGGAGAGACCGTAGGCGAGGCCCGCAGCCAGCGCGAGGGGCGGGGAAAGGATTCCGCTGGCGGCCAGGATAATCCCCAGGAAGAACAGGTTCTTCGTCATGGTTTAAGGATGACGGGGATGTCCGTGGCGGGAAAGACGGAATTCCGGATGGGCGATAAGAAAAACTTATGGACTGGCCGTCCAGGCACCCGCGCCTTGCGGGTGCTGGCCGCACGGGCAGCCGCGCCTTGCGGCGCTTGAAGGTCGCGCAGAAAAAAGCAAGCGAGATGAGGTTTATTCGGCCAGGATAAAGCGCTCGAAGGCTCCGGCGGGGCCTTCCGGAACAGGGCCGAAGGGGCGGATGAGATGCATGCTGCGGCGGATGTCGAGGCCGTCGACAGGGACGACGCGGACGGTGCCAAGCTTCAGCTCTTTTTGGATGGCCCACTCGGAAACGAAGCCGGCGCCGAGGCCGGCCTCGACGGCGGAGATGATGGCAACGATGGAGTCGAGGTTCATGGCGATGCGGAGGTCGCTGAAGCGCAGGCCGGCGCGGCGCAGCGCCAGCTCGACGACGCGGCGCGATCCTGAGCCGCGCTCGCGCATCAGAAGCGGGACCTGGGTGAGGGCGCGAACCGGAATGGTGGTTTTCACAGGCCCCGATTTAGCGGGCGCTGGATTTTCAGGCCAGGGGTAGCGGCGGCCGACAATCAGGACGAGGCGATCCTCGAAGAAACGCTGGCGGAAGACCTCGCGCGAGGAGACCGGGCCTTCGATGAGGCCGAGGTCGATTTTGCGGTGGGCGAGGGCGGCGACGATCTGTTCGGTGTTGCCGCTGGTGACGGCGGGCTCGATACGCGGGTGCTGTTCGAGGAACGCGCCGAGCATGCGCGGGAGGATGTACTGAGTGACGGTCATCGATGCGCCGATGCGGAGCGAGCCGGTGGTTTCGCCGCGCAGGCCGTCGAGAGCGGCACGGGCTTCTTCAGCCAGGCGCGCCCCTTTGCGGGCGTAGCGGAGAAGGAGGGCGCCGGAGTCGGTGAGTCGAATGCGCCCTTTGCCGCGGTCGAAGAGAGTGGCGCCGACTTCTTCTTCGAGGGCCTGGATCTGCTGGCTAACGGCGGGCTGGCTGAGGTTGAGTCGTTCGGCGGCACGGCGGAAGCTGGATTCTTCGGCAACGGTGCGGAAGACCTTCAGCCGAAAATTCTCCATAGAACAACTGTAGCCCGTACCCGGAAAGTGGAAGCGATCGGTGGTCGATGAGTCTGTAGAATCGAGCAAGTTCTTCGATGACTTTTCCTCCGGCAGACCAGACACCAGGACCGCCAGCGCCTGCGAAATCGCAGCGGCCCTCCCGTGGACATGCTGTCGCCGTGGCGACAGGGATCCTGTGCAGCCGCCTGGTGGGGCTGGTGCGGGATCGCGTGTTCGCGCACTACTTCGGCGCTTCGGACGCAGCGGACGCATTTCGCGCGGCGTTCCGGATTCCGAATATCCTGCAAAATTTGTTCGGCGAGGGCGTGCTGTCGGCGTCGTTTATCCCGGTGTACGCGCGGCTGCGAGCCGAGGAAAAGCACGAAGAGGCGTCGCAGTTGGCCGAGGCGGTGTTTGCGCTGCTGGTTCTGGTGACGGCGGTTCTGGCCGCGGCCGGTGTGCTGGCGACGCCGTGGCTGATTGACGCCATCGCGCCCGGATTTCACGGCGACAAGCGGCTGCTGACGATCAAGCTGGTGCAGATTCTGTTTCCCGGGGCAGCGGTGCTGGTGCTCTCGGCGTGGTGTCTGGGGATCCTGAACAGCCACCGGAAGTTTTTGCTGTCGTATTCGGCACCGGTGGTGTGGAACCTGGCGATGATCGCGACCCTGATCTGGGGCGGACGGCACCACACGCAGATGCGGCTGGCGGTGCTGCTTGCTATGGGTTCGGTGGTGGGCAGCGTGCTGCAGTTTGTGGTGCAGCTGCCGGCAGTCTTGAAATTCCTGTGGCCGCTGCGGCTGCATTTGAACTTCGGCGGGCTGCACGTCGCGACGGTGACAAAGAATTTCTTCCCGGTATTTTTGAGCCGCGGGGTGGTGCAGATCAGCGCTTATGTCGATTCGTGGCTGGGGAGCTTTCTGGGCACGGGTGCGGTGGCGGCGCTGGCCTACGCGCAAACGCTGTACACGCTGCCGGTGAGTTTGTTCGGGATGGCGGTATCGGCGGCGGAGCTGCCGGCCATGTCGAGCGCGCTGGGCACGCAGGATGAGATTGCGGGCGCGCTGCGCGGGCGGCTGAAGGCGGGGCTGGCGCAGATTGCGTTCTTCGTGATTCCGTCCGCCGTGGGATTTGTGGTGCTGGGCGATGTGATTGTGGCGACGATCTATCACACCGGACATTTCGGACAGGCGGATGTGCTGTTTGTGTGGGCGGTGCTGGCGGGTTCGTCGGTGGGGCTGCTGGCGTCGACATCGGGGCGGCTGTATTCGTCGGCGTTCTACGCGCTGCGGGATACGCGGACACCGCTCAATTTCGCGGTACTGCGCGTGGTGCTGACGCTGGGACTGGGATATTTATGTGCGCTGCCGCTGCCGCGCATGCTGGGGATCGATCAGCGATGGGGGACCGCGGGGCTAACGATGTCGGCGGGAATTGCGGGGTGGGTGGAGTTTCTGCTGCTGCGGCGCGCGATGCATCGCCGGATCGGCGCGGTGCCGTCGGAGGCGTCGCGGATTGCGCGGTTATGGCTGGTGGCGATTCTTTGCGCAGCGGCGGGATATGGGATCAAACAGGTATTGCTGATTCGGCGTCATGGCCCCATCGGCCGCTGCTGGTGGGGCCGTGCGTGCTGATTCCGTATGCGGCGCTGTATCTGGGTTGACGCAAATGATGGGGATTGGGAATGCGCGCGTGATCAACCGGTTGCTGGGGCGGCGAGTGATTTCTTTCAGCCACCAGCTGTTAGCCTTTAGCTCTCAGCTGTTGGCTGGACCCGGAGGACACGCCCGATGAATCGCCGAGATTTTGCCGCATTGCTGCCTGCGCTGGCTGCCGGATTGCCGGTGCTCGCCGAACAAAACGGAACCGCACAGACCGGGCCGGCCTCTGGTGCGGCGGCAGAGCCGATTAAAACGGATATGTATCCGGGGTTCACGCCGCCTGCGGAATTTACAGGGCGCAAGGGCCACAGCTTCTTTCACGGGATGCTGCCGACGGATATCGGATGCGAGGCCCACGTGTCGTATCTGGCTGTGGGTGCGCAGCACGAGCCGCTGGAGAAGCACCAGCATTCGGAGATCTGGCTGGTGCGCGAGGGCAAGGTGGAGTTGATGCTCGATGGCACGTCGCACATGCTCGCGGCCGGCGATGTGGGGATCGCGGTGGCGGGAACGATGCACTGGGTGCGGAACGCCGGCGATACGGTGGCGTCGTATTTCGTGCTCGAAGTGGGGACGGGGCCGGTGGGGCACTGACGCCAGTTGTCAGTTCTCAGCTATCAGTGAACCCACTGGAGAAGCGCCCAACGCAGAAAGCTCCTGCTGGCAGATTTCGAACGCGGCGTGCGTGGGAAACCTGCCCGCAGGAGCCCTGAAGTGAACAGCGCGCGGCGCTAGACCGTAGCGGGAACGCGCTCGGTGTTGGCGTTCGCGGAGGCCTTCGGTTCGGCAGCCTTTTCGTTGGAGCCGGGCTTGCGGATGTCGATGCCGCCCTTGAAGAAGGCGCCATCTTCGATGGAGATGCGCTGCGCGGTGACGTCGCCGGTGAGCGAGCCCTCGCTGCGGATGTCGACGCGATCGCTGGCGGTGACGTTGCCGCGGACCTTGCCGAGCACGACGATCTCGCGCGCGGTGATGTTGGCGGCGACCTGGCCGTTGCGCCCGACCGTGACGCGATTGCCCGGGAGGTTGATGGAACCCTCAACCTTGCCGTCGATGTAGAGGGATTCCGAGCCGGAGACCTCGCCTTTAATCACGAGGCTTTTGCCGATGGTGGCCTGCTCGCCGGTAGCGGGGTTGGAAACAGGAGCCGGAGCCGGGCGTTGGCCGGCGTCAAAACTCTGGGTTGGGGGAGTGGCGGGGCGAGCGGGTTCGGGGTTCTGCGGACCGCTGCCGGTGCCGGGCTGGTTGGGTTTCCACATAAGTGCAGTTCCTTCCTTCTCAAGAATGTTTGATAAACCTTGGCGCCCTGCACCTGGCCTGCCGGTTGGTTCTCGTGGGGCCCATGCAGAACTGTGCAGCGCCGACCCTCTTGCCTCTGGAGTGAACGAACCCCCTCCGCGCTATCGCCGCCGTTACCTGCATCTTAAACATGTTCAGGCCAAATTGGCATCCCCTTTACGTCCCGCGGGCTTGATGCGGGGGGTCGTGCGGGTTGCGGCGGGTTTGCTGCGGTGGTTTCCGCACCGGGCCGAACCTGCAAAAATATCGCAGGGAAATTCAAACACAATCAACCGAGAAGGAGATAGCAAGATGGTGAAACTGGCGTTGTACGGAATGTTGAAGGCGAAACCGGGGAAAGAGGCTGAGGTGGAGGCGTTCCTGAAGCAGGGCGCGGAACTGGCGAAGAAGGAAACCGGCACCGTGACCTGGTATGCGATCAAGGAAGACGACGGGCGATACGGGATCTTCGACACGTTCAACGATGAGGCGGGCCGGGAGGCGCACCTGAACGGCGAGATCGCGAAGGCGCTGATGGCGAAGGCGAGCGAGTTGCTGGCCGAGCCGCCGCAGATTCATAAGATCCAGGTGATTGCGACCAAGTGAGAAAACAGCCCGTAGCCTGTTGGCGGTAGCCAGTAGCCGGTAGCGGGGCCGCGTACCATCGAACCAGCATGAACGATCGCGAATTGCTGCGCCACATTGAGCGGCTGCCGAAGGGGCGCGCCGGATACAAGCAGCTGGTTCGCGAGCTGGGGCTCGGCGGCGGCCAGCAGAGGCGCGAGCTGCGCGAGCAGCTGGGCCGGCTGACGGGCACGCGTCAGCTGGTGCAGATCGACGGGGAGCACTGGAGGATCCGCACGGCGGAAGAGAGCAGCGGGTCCGGGCGGGATCGCGCGCGGGACGGGGCTGCGCGGGACCGATGGCTGCGCAACGGCGGCAAGGGAATTCGCAGCGAGGATCTGGTTGCGGGTCGGCTCGATCTGCATCGAGACGGGTTTGGGTTCGTGCGGCCCGATCCGCGGCATCCGGGGCGAAGGCGCCGGTCGATGAGGACGTGTTTATTCCGCCGGGCGAGATGGGCGGGGCGATGCAGGGCGACCAGGTGCTGGTGGAACTTGCCGCCCCGCGCTTTGGGCAACGGGATGGGCGCAGGGCAGGGCGGGTGGTGCGCGTTCTGACGCGGCGCAACCCGACCGTGGTGGGAATCTTTCACTACTCAGGCGCCGAGGGTCGGACCGGCCGGGGCGGGACATATTGTTGTTCCGTTCGATGAGCGGATGACGCAGCCGATCGTGATTCCGTTTGGAGCGGAGCTGCCGCGGCCGAGGGCGAGACGCGACGCCGCATCGTGTGCTGGGTGCGGAGAGCGCGCGCAGGCGGCTGCGGCATCATGCAACGATCTGGAAGGCCTGGTGGTCGATGTGGAGATCACCGACTGGCCGACGCCGACGGGGCCGGCGCGAGGGCGCGTGATCGAGGTGCTGGGCGCGCGAGGACGATTTCGGCGTCGATGTGGAGATGGTGATCCGCAAGCACCATCTGCCGCGGGTGTTTCCGGACGCGGTGCTCGCGGAGGCGCGAGAGGTAGCGCGGTTGGATGCGGCGAGGTCGCGGCGAAGCGGCGGGATTTTCGCGGCCTGCCCATCGTGACCATCGACGGCGAGACGGCGCGCGACTTCGACGATGCGGTGCTGGTGCGGCGCGGAGCCGACGGCACCTGGGAATTGCAGGTGCACATTGCCGATGTGGCGCAGTATGTGTGGCCGGGGACCGCGCTCGATCTGGAGGCGCGGCTGCGCGGAACGTCGGTCTACTTTCCCGATCGCGCGATTCCGATGCTGCCGATGGAGCTGTCGACGGACATCTGCAGTCTGCGTCCGGATGAGGATCGGCTGGTGCTGAGCTGCCTGATGCGGATGGATGCGCAGGGCGAGATTCTCGGGTACGAGGTATGCGAAGGCGTGATCCGTTCGGCGCGGCGGATGACGTACACGCAGGTAGCGGCGATCCTGGACGGCGATCAGGAGGCACGGGCGGAGTTTGCGCCGCTGGTGCCGGAGTTCGAGCGGATGCTGCGATCTGGCGCGGATTCTGAACCGGAAGCGGGACCGGCGCGGATCGATTGATTTCGATTTGCCGGAGCCGCTGATCGAGTTCGATGAATTCGGCGCGATGAAGGCGGTAACGCGGGCGGAGCGGAACTGGGCGCATCGGCTGATCGAAGAGTTCATGCTGTCAGCGAATGAGTGCGTGGCGTCGTGGCTGGAAAACCTGGGCGTGCCGTCGCTGTATCGCATCCACGAGAAGCCGGAGCCGCGGCGGGTGGTGGAATTTGAGGAGATTGCGGCGGCGTTCGGCTATTCGCTGGGGATCGGGAGCTTGCCGGTGCAGACCTTCCGCATGAAAGGCGAGCGGCGCGAACAGCAGGCCCGGCGGGAACAGCGGCGCGGTGGCGGCCGCACGCGGAGCGTATGAGGTGGCAGGCGACATTCCGATCACGCCGCGGATGTATCAGAAGCTGACGGAGAAGATTGCTGGGAAGCCGGAGGAGCGGATTCTGTCGTATCTAATGTTGCGTTCGCTGAAGCAGGCGCGCTACAGCGAAAAAAACGAAGGGCACTTTGCGCTGGCCGCTCCTTGCTATACGCATTTCACTTCGCCGATTCGGCGGTATCCGGATTTGATTGTCCACCGCATTGCGAAGGATCTGCTGCATGCGGGCGTCGATGGGCATGGAGTGTTAGCCACGGAGGACTCCGCGTCCCGGGACTTCGCGTCCAGCGAGCCGCGCTTCGCGCCAAAGCAAAACACGGGTAAAGAGCACAGGCCAGCCTTTGAACCGATTGCTGAGGGGGAGCTTGCCGCCATCGCGCGGGAATCGAGCGAGAGCGAGCGGCGGGCGGCGGATGCGGAGCGCGAGCTGGTGGACTGGAAAAAGATCAAGTTCATGCGCGACCGCGTGGGCGAGAGCTTCAGCGGAATGATTCTGAACGCGACGAAGTACGGCCTGTTCGTGGAGCTGGACGATTTGTTTGTCGAAGGACTGGCGCCGCTGCAGAGCCTGGGCATGATGGACGGCGACCGGTATACGTATCGCGAAAATACGCGACAGATTATTGGGGATCGATGGGGGCGGAAGTTTTCGGTGGGCGAGCGGGTGCGCGTTGTTCTGGATCGCGTGGACGCGGTGGAGAAGCGGCTGCAGTTCTCTATCCTCGAAGAGGAAGGCAAGAAGCCCGCGGCCGGAAGCCTGAAGGTCAAAGGCAAGCAGGCGCTGCGCGAGGAGAAGCGTGCAAAGGCGGCGCGGAAGGAAGCGGCGGCACAGGCGGTCAAGGCCGGGAAAAGCGGAAAATATCGGGCGCCGAAGGCGAGTCAGTTGCGGAACAAGAAGCGGCGCTGAAGCGGCTAGTCGCGACGAGCGATGATTTTTCCGCCGAAGATCGTCGCGTGAACGCGGCCATTCAGTTCCCAGCCGTCGAAGGGGGTGTTCTTCGATTTGGATTTTGAGTCGGCGGCGTGGAAGGTCCACTTCTCTGCGGGATCGAAGAGGATGAGGTCGGCAGCCGCGCTGGGCGCTAGAATTCCCATTCCTTTAAGTCCGAGTGCTTGAGCGGGGCGGGTAGTGAGCAGCGCGAGGACGTTCGCAAGCGGCATTTTGTGCTCCGTGTGCAGGATGCGGAGCGCGAGGCCGAGCGCGGTTTCGAGGCCGGTGATGCCGTTGGGGGCGCGGTCGAATTCCTGCTCTTTCTCGTGCGCGGCGTGCGGAGCGTGGTCGGTAGCGATGGCGTCGATCGTCCCGTCGAGGAGGCCTTCGATCATGGCGGCGCGGTCGGACTCGGCGCGGAGGGGCGGGTTCATCTTCGCGTTGGTGTCGTAGTGGCCGATGCGCTCCTCAGTGAGCGCGAAGTGGTGCGGGGTGACCTCGCAGGTCACGTGCAGTCCCTGCTTGCGCGCGGCGCGGACGGCGTCGAGAGCCTTTTTTGTGGAGAGGTGTGCGACGTGGAGGTGCGCGTTCGGGACCTTGCGCACAAGGGCGATGTCGCGCTCGACGAGGCCGGATTCGGCCTCGATGGGCATACCGCGCAGGCCGAGACGAAACGCGAGGGCGCCGGCGTTCATCGAGCAGCCGCCGGTGAGGCGCGTGTCTTCGGCGTGCTGGATGACGGGCAGGCCCTGCGCGGGCCGCGGCCTGAGCGCCTCGAGCATGATGGCGTCGCCGAGGATGGGGCGGCCGTCGTCGGTGACGGCGACGGCGCCGGCGTCTTTGAGGGCGGCTAGTTCGTCAGCGTCTCGCCGTTGGAGCCGATGGTCGCCGCGGCGATGGGGAAGAACGCGAATCGCAGCGCCGCGTTCCGGCGACTGCATCCAGCGAGTGATCTCAGGCGTGTCGTTCACGGGAACGGTGTTGGGCATCGCGCAGACGGTGGTGAATCCGCCGGCAGCGGCGGCAGCGGTGCCGGTGGCGATGGTTTCCTTGTAGCTCTGGCCGGGCTCGCGCAGGTGAACGTGAATATCGATCAGACCCGGAGCGACGATGAGGCCCTTTGCATCGATGACGTCGGCGCCGGCGGCCTTGATTTTGCCGGACGCTTCGATGGCAGCGACCTTGCCGTCGCGGAGCAGGAGGTCGCGCGGGGCGTCGGTGTTCGTGGCGGGATCGATGAGGCGGCCGTTGCGGATAAGGATGGGCTTCATCGGCGCCCGCCTTTCTTTGCGCCGAGCGCGCGGACCAGAAGCGCCATCCGGATGGCACGCCGTTGTGGACCTGTTGCGCGATGCCGGACTGCGGACCGTCGGCGACCTCGCCGGTGATCTCCATGCCACGAATAATGGGGCCGGGGTGCATGATGAGCGCTTTCGGCGCGGCGGCGGCGATGCGATCGGCGCGGGCCTGGTAGCGGGCGCGGTAGTCGTCGAGATCGATGAGAGGCCGGCGAGGCGTTCGGCCTGAATGCGCAACATCATGACGATGGTGGAGGCGCGGAGGGCGGCGTCGTAATCGCGCTCGATCACCAGGCCGGAGTCATGCAGGCGGCGGTTTCCGGCAGCAACGCAGCAGGTCCGCAGAGAATGACCTTCGGCTCCGAGGCGCGGCAGCAGCAGCGCGTTGGAGCGGGCAACGCGGGAGTGGAGAATGTCGCCGACGATGCTGATGGTGACGCCGCGCAGGACCTTGTCGGTAATTTTGCGCGCGGGAATTTGGAGGAACTGGAGCATCGTGCGCAGGTCGAGCAGGGCTTGCGAAGGATGCTCGGCCATGCCGTCGCCGCCGTTGAGGACGGGCAGGCCCGTGGCTTGCGCGAGCAGATACGGCGCGCCGGAGTACGGGCTGCGCAGAATGATGCACTCCGCGCCCAGGGCTTTGAGGGTGATGCCGGTGTCCTTGAGGGACTCGCCTTTTTCGATGCTGGACGACAGCGAACTGACCAGTGTGGTGTCGGCGCCAAGAGCTTTTGCGGCGAGTTCGAACGAGGTGCGGGTCCGCGTGCTCGATTCGTAAAAGAGCAGGGCGACGCGGCGTTTCGCAAGGCGCTCGGCGCGGCGAAAGGGGTTTTCTTTTTCCAGAGCGTCGGCGGATTCGAGGATGCTGCGGACTTCGGGGACCGAGAAGTCCGTGGCGGAGATGGCGGAGCCAGAATGGATGGGTTGCTGAAAAAAAGAGGGGGCTGAGGTCTGCGGCGGTTTGCGGATTGCGGCCCTGGTCAGCGCCATTCTCCTTCGACTTTCTGCGAATACAAGCTACACACGCTCGACGAGCAGTACCTGCTCGTCATTGTCGACTTCTTTCAGCTTGACTTCGATAATCTCGCGCTGCGAGGTCGGAACGGATCTGCCGACGAACGTCGCTTCGATAGGGAGCTCGCGATGGCCGCGGTCGATGAGGACCAGCAACTGCACGCGGCGCGGGCGACCGTGGTCAAAGAGCGCATCGAGGGCGGCGCGAATGGTGCGGCCGGTGTACAGCACGTCGTCGATCAGGATGACGTCGCGGCCATTCACATCGAAGCCGAGCGAGCCGGGAACGACGACGGGGCGCACATCGCGCGTGGAGAGGTCGTCACGATAGAAACTGATGTCGAGGACGCCGGTATCGACCGGGTGCTTTTCGATTCCGGCGATGAGCGTGGCCAGGCGCTGGGCGATGGGGACGCCGCGGCGCTTGATGCCGACAAGGCCGATGGTTTCCGCGCCGTTGTTCTTCTCGATGATCTGGTGGGCGAGCCGGACCAGGGTGCGCTCGATCTCGGAGGCCGACATGATGCGGCCCTTCTCGCGCAATTTCGGCGTAGCGACTGCCTGCAAATCTGACATAAGCGTAAAGGCGATGATACGAGCAGGACTGCGATGGGGCAAGACGGGAAAAGCAGCGGATAGCGGATAGCGTTTAGCGAGGGGCCGTCAGAGCGTGCGCTGCGGCCGGGGGCGCGCGGAGAGGATGCGTCCGGCAATGGCGCCGCCGGTGGCAGCGAAGAGGACCATGCCGGCAGAAACCATGGATGCGGTCAGGAGCTGAATGGCGGCGTGGCCGTCGGCTGAAAGCCAGAAGTTCGCCCAGTTATGGACAAGCTGCGGCGCCTGCTGCATGGCCTGGCTGTTGGTCTTCAGGGCCTGGTCGGCGAGTTGCTGCGCGACGCTGGCAAACTGGCTATCGATCTCGGTGCCGTGGTGCAGGAGATAGCGCTCCACCAGGAGGCGAAGACCGTCGGCAAGCGTGGCGATGGAAGCCGCGGCTGCGCCCAGAATCGCGCCGACACGCCAGCCGATGCTGCCGTCGGTGACCGCTTCGGTTCGTTTGCGATAGAGGGCGATGGCGCCGAATCCGCCAGCGATAACAAAGAGCGAACTCATGCCGGCGAACGCAGAGAGCAGACCCACGGGCACAGCAAGCAGAAGAGCGTAAGCGATAGCAACGCGCCACTCCACCCGGGAAGGATCGTTGCCGAGGCGCTGGGCGGGCGGCTGCGGACCGACGGGTTCGGAGGTGTCCACGACGAACTGCGGTGCGCCACAGTGGGGGCAGAAACTTTCGCCCTCATGCAGCGTATTTCCGCAGCGGTGGCACAACAACTCCATGCTTCGACCCTATCGCACGCGGACGGGGAGCGCAATGTGCGATTTGTGGAGCCGCGAACGGCAGGGTGCGATGCTAACCGTGTTAGTCGCTGGTCTTCGAGGAGCTTTCCTCGAGCCCGGTGGGCAGCTGGAGTTCGACGAGCGAGAAGCGGGTGCCAGGCCCGCCATTCTTGATGGCGAGGATGTGCTGGTGGTGCCGGGAGCCGGCGCGGAGAGTGAAGGCGTTGTCGTCGTCGAGGTCCCCACGATTCACGTGGACCTTCGAATCCTCGCTGCAGGTGAGGCCCTCACCGGTTACGGTGGGGGTACCGACGGAGTGGTTGCCCTGGCACGTAAGCACGTCGCCGAAGCGGCCCATGGCGTTTTTATAGAAGGCGACGACTTTGTCGCGGTCGTCGGAAGTCTCGTAGGTCACGACACGGATGCGGAGCTGGAACTGGCCGAAGCCGAAGTGAACGTCGGCGGACTTGTCGCCCTCGTGATCCGGCGAGATTTCCGCGCCGGGATAGACGGGCAGGCCGAGATCGAGGGCCGTGGTCTGGTCGCTCCGGACGTGCAGGCCGCCAAGCGGGGTATCGATCCTGACGTTCTTATCCTCCCCGTTCTTTCCCTTATCGACCGAGACGTGGCAGCCGACGGTGGCCAGCATCGCGCCCAGGAGGAAGGCTTCCGGCAACAGCCGCACGCGCCAACGCATAGGCAAACCCCCAAAAATCCCTTGAGAAACGATACGCCCGCGGGAGGGGTTTGGTTCCCGGTTTTCAGGGGTGAACGGCCGGCACAGTGGGATGAATTGCGCGGTTCTGCGGGGCCATCTCCGGCGCCGCCGAGCGGCATCCTCTTTAGGGTGAGCCGGCAGCGGGCGCGCATACCGCACGCCGGGCTCCCTGCGGAGCTGTCGCGAGGCAACGCAGAGTGCATCACGGCAGGGGCGCAGGTTTTCGCGATTTCCTCTGCTCGCTCCCGGTGCAGGAGAATCGCGTCAGCCGGGGGACCCTGCCGATTTCTTAGCCGGTAGCCGGCGGCCTGGAGCGGGTAGCTGTGCTGCGCGGGCGGCGTTTTTCCTCTACCATGCATCGGAGCAGCGGTGCGAGGAAAGATGGACATGACAAGGAAGATGGGGCTGGTGGCCGGGGTGGCGGCGCTTCTGGCGCTTGCAGGCGGGTGCAACAGGGAGAACAAGCCGACGGCTGAAAATTTTACGAAGACCCTGAACACGTATTTTCAGGACCGCAACGACTGCCTTTTCCCCCAGGGACACAAGTGGCCCTGGGAAGTGGCGCCCAGCTCCACAGCGAAGGACGAGAAGCAGCAACTGGACTCGCTGACCAACGCAGGGCTGCTGACCCGGCTGGAAGACCGCGATTTGCACGTGGACCGGTATTCGCTGAACCAGGCGGGACAGCGGTTCGCGCCGCGCTTCTGCTATGGGCATCGCGAGGTGACCGGGATCGTGAGCAACACGCCGCCGGGCCCGAAGGATGGATTCACCGAGACGACGGTGACCTACCAGTACGTGATGCGGGACGTGCCGGTGTGGGCGACGACGGATGAGGTGAAGACGGGCTTCCCGGCGCTGGCGAAATCGCTGGGGAATGCACCGACCGATCAGGTCACGCTGGCGACGGTGGGGGCTGGGTGGCAGGTGCCGCGGTAAGGGTGGTTCAGTCGTGGTCCGGTCTGCGGATTAGAGAAACGATTCCGGCGAGGGCGACCCCGTAGCACATCCCCGTGGCCAACAATTGCACGACATCCACGGTGCGGAATGCCTTGAATCGTTCTTTTCCAGACAGGTTCAGGAATCCAGTCGAACCGACCACGATCAGCACAATTACCACTGCCCAGGGGGCGCGCTTTTGTTTCGCCATGGTTCCTCTCTTGCTGAACGTCAGGCCTTTGCGCAAGCGACGGATTCAATCGTCGCAATCGCCGTCTGGCAGATCAAATGGTCGGGACGGGCAGATTTGAACTGCCGACCCCTCGCACCCCAAGCGAGTGCTCTACCAGGCTGAGCCACGTCCCGACAACAGCAGAGGTCCGGTTCAGTTTACCATCCGATTTGGTCCTGGAGCCTTCCAGGCACCTGGACGGACGCTTCTCCGTGCTACAAGAGAGAGCATGGTTCGCATGCGCACGTCTCTGCTTGCTGTTGCCTTCCCCCTCGCGCTGATTGCTGGTTCCACCGGATTCGCCGCCGCGGCTCAGAACGCCGAGGCGAAGCCGCCCGCATCGCTTGCAGAAAAAACGAAGTCGATGGAGCACATGCCCGGTCTGCTGCCGCTGGACTGGGATGCCAAAGCGGGCAAGCTGTATCTGGAAGTGCCGCTCGATGGCAACGCGGCGCACACGCGCTCGCAGGACCTGATCTGGACCAACTCCACGCCGTGGAGCATGGGCAGCAGCGAGCTGGGCGGCTATGGCATGGACCGCGGGCAGGTGGCGCCGGGAGTGATCGTCCACTTTGAGCGGACCGGGCCGAAGCTGCTGCTGGTGCAGCCGAACCTCAGATTTCCGCAGCTCGTCGAACGAGGCGGCGGAACGGGCCGCGGTCGAGGAATCCTTCCCGATCTCGGTGGTGGCCGGGTTCACGGTCGACGCGGAGAGCCCGGACGGCACGGTGCTGGTGGATGCGACGCAGTTCTTCCTGAGCGATGTGCATCATGTGGCCGAGGGGCTGGCGCAGGGCAAGCAGGGGGCGTTCCACGTGGATCCGGCGCGGTCGACGTTCGTGCTGGAGCATACGAAGGCGTTCCCGAAGAACACGGTGGTGGAAGCGGAGCTGACATTTTCCACGCGGCCGGAGGACCTGCAGCCGGCGGGCAAGATTCTGCGCGAGGTATCGCCCGATGCGCGAGCGGTGACGATTCGCGAGCGGCAAAATTTTGTTGAGCTGCCGCCGCCCGGATTCACGCCTCGGAGATTCTCGCCGCGCGCCGGATATTTCCCGATGACGTATCGCGACTACGATGCGCCGCTCAGCGCGCCGTTGGCCGAGCAGTTCATTCTGCGCCATCGGCTGATCAAGAAGGATCCGAACTGCACGCACGCGTGCGAGGCGGTCGCGCCGATTCAGTACTACGTGGATCGCGGCGCGCCGGAGCCGCTGCGTCAGCGCGCTGGTCGAAGGCGCGCGGTGGTGGGATCAGGCGTTCCAGGCCGCCGGATGGGCGCCGGGGACGTTCCGCGTGGATGTGCTGCCCGAGGGCGCCGACCCGATGGATGTGCGCTACAACATCATCCAGTGGGTGCACCGCTACACGCGCGGCTGGAGCTACGGCGAGGCGATTGCCGATCCGCGGACGGGCGAAATTCTGAAGGGCAATGTGACGCTGGGCAGTTTGCGCGGACGCCAGGATTATCTGATCGCCGAGGCGCTGCTGGCTCCGTACGCAAACGGCAAGCCGCACGGCGGACGAGGCGCACGATGCGGCGCTGCAGATGGTGCTGCAGCGGATTCGGCAGCTGGCGCGCACACGAGACGGGACACACGCTGGGACTCGCGCACAATTTTGCCGCGAGCGCCTTCCCGCATCCGCCGGACCAGACGATGTCGGTGATGGATTATCCGCATCCGTGGGTGACGGTGGGACCGAACGGCGTTCCCGACGTGAGCCATGCGTATCCGGCGGGGATTGGGACGTGGGATAAGGTCGCGATCGACTACGGGTATCGCGAGTTCGACCGCGACGGCAAGCCCGTGGAGGATTCGGCGGCGCTGGACAAGATTCTGCGCGACTCGGAGAAGACGGGGATGATCTACATCACCGATGAGGATGCGCGGCCGCTGGGCGGAGCGCATCCGCACGCGCATTTGTGGGACAACGGGAGCGACCCGGCGACCGAGCTGGATCGGGTGCTGGCGGTGCGGGCAGCGGCGCTGAAGCGCTTCGGCGTGGATGCGATTCACGAGGGCGAGCCGATGGCGCAGCTGGAGGACACGCTGGTGCCGCTGTATTTGTTCCACCGTTACCAGACCGAGGCGGCGGCGAAGGAGATTGGCGGGCTGGACTATCGCTACAACGTGCGCGGCGACGATCAGGCGCTGCCGGAGATTGTCGATTCGGCGGATCAGCGGCACGCGCTGGCCAGCGTGCTGAAGACGCTGTCGCCGGAGATGCTGACGCTGCCGGAGTCGCTGCTGAAGCTGCTGCCGCCGCGCACGCCGGGGCTGCCGCGCACCGAGGAGAGCTTCCCGTCGGACACAGGGGTGACGTTCGATCCGGTGGCCGTGGCGGAATCGGCGGCGGATTTTTCGCTGGGGCTGGTGTTCAACGCGGAGCGGGCGAACCGGCTGGTGGAATATCACGCGCGTGACAGCGCGGAGCCATCGCTGGACGAGGTGATCGATGCGACGGTGAAGTCCACCGGGAGTGCGGCGACCGGACTGACGGCGGAAGTGAAGCGCGGGGTCGACAGCCGGATTGTGGAGGCGATGCTGGGGCTCGCGGCGAATCCGGAAGCATCGGCAGAGGTGAGGGGCACCTTGCGGGTCAAGCTGCAGGCGCTGCGCGATGCGTATGCACGCGACTCCGCAGGTGGTGAAATGCGGCCTGGAACGCCTATGAGGTTGCACGCATCGATGAGTTCCTGAAAGATCCGGCAAAGTTTGTGCCGGCGAAACCGGTGCCGGTGCCTCCGGGCATGCCAATCGGGGGAGGCAGACGAGCAGGATTGATCGCCGCAAACACGCTATTCGTCACAGCGGAGGGGACGAATCGGTCCCCACGCGGGCCTTTCCTTTACCATTCCTGAAGGGGAGTTTTCCCGGAGGAATCGTGAAGCGTCTGTCTTTTTCGCGTCTTTTGCCGCTCGTTCTGCTGACTTTTGCCGTCGCGCCGCTCATTCGGGCCGCTGATACCCAGACCTCCGTCACCCGCGCCACTTTCCCCAACGGGATGCGGGTGGTGATCATCCGCAACACGCTCGCGCCCGTGGTGACGGTGGAAGCGAATTTCCTGGTGGGCGGCAATGAGACGCCGGATGGCTTCCCGGGCATGGCGCATGCGCAGGAGCACATGGCGTTTCGCGGCTGCAAAGGAATGACGGCGGATCAGACGTCGGCAATTTTTGCGCTCATGGGCGGCGACAACAACGCCGACACCCAGCAGAACATCACGCAGTACTTCGAGACGGTGCCGGCCGCGGACCTCAACGTGGCACTGCAGGCGGAGGCGGCCTGCCTGCGCGGATTCGACGATTCGGACGCGGAATGGGAGCATGAGCGCGGCGCGATTGAGCAGGAAGTCGCGCGGGACCTCTCGAATCCGACCTACAAATTTCTGACCCGGCTGAACGACGATTTGTTCGCGGGCACGCCGTACTCGCACGATGCCGCTGGGCACGCGGCCTTCGTTCGACAAGACCACGGGCGCGATGCTGAAGGAGTTTGCCGACAAGTGGTACACGCCGTCGAACATGATTCTGATGGTGGTGGGCGATGTCGATCCGGCGACGACGCTGGAGAAGATTCGCAGCCTTTACGGTGACATTCCCAGCCATCCGGTTCCCGCGCATGCGGAGATTCATCTGCAGCCGGTGAAGTCCGACACGTTCACGCTGGACAGCAATCTGCCTTACGTCCTGGGTTTCATCGCGTGGCGAATGCCGGGAACGGATTCGCCGGACTGGGCGGCGATGCAGATTCTCTCCGATGTGCTGGCGAGCCAGCGCGCGGATTTGTATGGCATGGTGCCGGCGGGCAAGGCGCTGGCGGCGGAGTTCGGTCTGGCGGAAACGTATCCGAAGGCGAGTGTCGGGATTTGGGATTGTGGCGCTGCCCGCGGGGCAGGACGCAAATCCTGCTCTCGACGAGATGCGGCAAATCGTGAACAAATATGCGGCCAACGGCGTGCCTGACGATCTGGTGGACGCGGCCAAGCGGGCGGAGATTGCGCAGGCGGAGTTCCAGCGCAACTCCATTCCCGGACCTGGCGTCGGTGTGGTCGAAGCGCTGGCGGGCGAGGGCCGCAACTCGCCCGATGAAGACATCGAGGCGATGAAGAAGGTCACGCTGGCGGATGTGAATCGGGTGGCGAAGCAGTATTTGCTGAATGCGGCGACGATTACGGCGACGCTGAAGCCGGCGCCGAATGGCGAGCCGGTCGCGCAGAAGGGATTTGGCGGAGCGAGAAGTGACGTCCGCGCCGACCAAACCGGTGAGTTGCCGCGAATGGGCGAGAAGGAGCTGAAGCCGCTGAAGGTGCCGACGAGCTTCATTCCGGTGTCGGATACAACGCTGGCCGAACGGCATTCGGCTGATCGTGCGACACGGACACGACCAGTCCCACAGTGACCGTGATGGGGACGGTCAAGCACAACGGCGATCTGCAGACGCCCGCGGGACAGGAGGGCGTGGGCGATGTGCTGCGATGAGCTCTATTCTTATGGCACGACGTCGCTGGACCGGCTCGCGTTCCAGAAAGCTCTGGATGATATTGCGGCCAATGAGAGCGCGGGCTACGGCTTCTCGGTGAACGTGCTGAAGGAAAATTTTTCGCGCGGCGTGCAGTTGCTGGCGGACAACGAGTTGCATCCGGCGCTGCCGGAGCGGCGTTCAAGATCGTCAAGCAGCAGACGGCGCAGTTCGTTGCCGGGGAACTTGCAGAGCCCCGGCTACCGCACGTCGCGCGCGCTGGATCTGGCGCTGCTGCCCAAGGGCGATCCGGTATTGCGCGAAGCGACGCCGCAGACGGTGACGAAGCTAACGCTGGACGACGTGAAGCAATACCACGCAGCGACGGTGCGGCCGGATCTGACCACCATCGTGGTGATCGGCGACGTGACTCCGGAAGAGGCGAAGGCCGTCATCGAGAAATGGTTTGGCGACTGGAAGGCGGCGGGGCCGGAGCCGGATACGACATTGCCGCCGGTTCCGGTGAACCAAGGCGTCCGCGGCCAATGTTGCCGGATCCGCAGGCGGTGCAGGACTCGGTCGACGCTGGCCGAGCAGATCGACATCAACCGCTTCGATCCGGATTACTATCCGCTGCAACTGGGCGATCATGTGCTCGGTGGCGGCTTCTACGCCACGCGGCTGTATCACGACCTGCGCCAGGTCGCCGGGCTATGTCTACAACGTGGACGTGAGCCTGGATGCCTCGAAGACGCGCGCCAGCTATTCGGTGGACTATGGATGCGATCCGCCGAATGTGTCGAAGGCGCGGGCGCTGATCGTGCGCGATCTGGAGCAGATGCGGACCCAGGATGTTTCGGACGCAGAGCTGCACCAGGCCAAGGCGCTGCTGCTGCGCCAGATTCCGCTGAGCGAATCGAGCGAGGAGGCGGTGGCCGGCGGACTGCTGGGGCGCGCGGAAATGGGCCTGCCGCTGGATGAGCCGATTCGGGCGGCGAAGAAGTATTACGCGCTCACCGCCGCGGACGTGAAGGCTGCGTTTGCGAAACACGTGCAGCCGGACAACCTGGTGCAGATCGTGCGGGGACCGGCACCGCAGTAAGCTGTCGCGTGGCGATCGGGACGCGTCAAATCATGCCGCGCAATCCACAACGGCTGTCGCGGCAACCGCTGCGACCAGGCGGTGCATCCAGGCATCCACAGTGTGGGGGAGAGCGTCTTATGCGTTTTCCCTGTGGCCGAAATGATGACGGCGCAACTGAAAGAGCATCAGGGCCAACAAAAAACTTCCATAGGTGCGGTGATGACAGTAACGGCAGCGGACAGGATATTGCAGAACAGCCAGGTGCTCCAGGTCGCGGAAACGCAGACTGGAGAGACGAAATTCCGTCGCGTGGCATCGCGTACAAACCATGACAGGACCACGATACGAAAATCGGGACACGAAATCCAGAGCCATGCCCCGGAAGGGTCACTCCGGCCGCTTCGGTTCCGTAGTACTGTGTCGAAAAGCATGTTGGTCAAGGAGTAACCATGGTTTGGGACGTATCTTTTAACTGCGACATCTGCGGCAAGAAGAAGGGCGACTCCAACCACTGGTGGATGTACGTGCTGGGCGAGGTTCCCTGTTTCGACGAGGGTCAGCCCGGCCAGCGATTCACGCTGCTGCCGTGGAATTTTGCCGAGAGCCGGAATCCGCAGATGCATCATCTTTGCGGGCAGGGCTGCGCGATGCAGGCCCTGGAGCGGTTCATGACGAATCGCGCAATCGAGCGCGAGCCGCAAGTGGCCTGAGGCGCTGGATGGGTTGCGGCTTCGGGAGCCTCATGGCGAATCCACGTTCCTGGCCGGGCCAAGGGTGAGAGCCATCCTAAGTAATCTAACTTCACAGTTACCGGGGTAGTTATCGGCTTAGGCTATCCGGTCATTAAACATCTTCCATGTTCGCAGTCTCTCGTCGTAATATGGACTGCGCATGATCCGAAGAGCGGTTCGCTTTCTTGGAAATGTGGTTACCGGGTCCCCGAATGAGGAAGAGGATCCAAGCCCGTCGCTCGTGCTGCTGCTGGAACAGCCGGTGCAACTGACGAGGGCCGCGGCGCTGGAACTGGCGGCGAAGGCCTGGGGTGAATCCGACAGCGAAGCATCGATCGCGCCGCGACGGCGACGCGGACGATGGCTGGTCCGCATCTCCGATGTGCCCTTCGGGATGCGCGCCGGCAGAGGACGCTACCGGCGCCAGGGACATGAGTCGAACCAGGTGCGCCAACGAGTGTGGGAGCGGCACCAGGCCTGGCTGGAGGTGGATTATCCGGCCGGCACCAGGATGTCCGAGGCAGAGCAGCCGGCTTGTTACAAGGCTCTGTTTCTGATGGCGAACCATCTGTGGGGCGAAAACTGCCTGGGCATCTATCTTCCCGTGCAGGATGTTACTGTGCCGAATATGGGCGACCTGATCGCCAGCATCCGGTGGGCGGCGAAGAACGGAACGCCGCTGCCCTTCCTGCACGAATCCGAAGAGAAACAAGCGTAGTCAGCGCAGCAGGTCTTCGAGCGCAAGACTGAGCTCGGTTCTGTCGTCGCGATATTTGACGATCACGGGCGTGTAAAGGCTGAGGCCCCAGTCGTTGCCTTTGCCTTTGTTCACCGCGCGCGCGCCGGGAACCACAACCGCACCTTCGGGAACGATGAGCGGCTTGCCGGCATCGGCGCGCAGCACTTCCCCGCGCACCACATCGTAGAGAGGCGTCCCGCGCGTGAGGATGGTTCCGGCGGCCAGCACCGCTTTGCTGCGGACGATGGTGCCTTCGTAAATGCCGCAGTTGCCGCCGACCAGAACGTCGTCTTCCAGGATGACCGGACTGGCGTTGACCGGCTCGAGGACGCCGCCCACCTGCGCGGCGGCGCTCAGGTGCACTCGCTTGCCAATCTGCGCGCAGCTGCCCACCAGGGCGTGCGAGTCGATCATGCTGCCTTCATCGACATACGCGCCGACGTTCACATAGCTGGGGGGCATCATCACCACGCTGCCGCCGAGATAGGCTCCGGCACGAACGGAGGAGCCGCCGGGAACG
>CAVPCB010000110.1:0-14090 GCA_963702285.1 uncultured Acidobacteriaceae bacterium
GCGGGAGCAGTCCGGCTTGGCCCCAATCGCGCCCGACTCGTAGATCAGCACCAGGTTCGGCGCGTGCGTGGCCCGGGCCAGGTTGGCCGCGGCGCTGGGCAGGCCGATGCCGACGAAGCAGGTCATGCCGTCGGTCAGCACCCGGGCGGCGCAGGCGGTCATCATCTCGTCCGAGGTGAACGGGGACTTCTCCGCGTCGCTGTGCGTGGCCCGCTATGCCCGGTGGCGGTTTTATATGTCCTGGCATTGCGGCTCGCTCCACAAATTGAGGCTTTTTTATTACAAATGTTCTTTCACTTCATTCAACCCCTCAGTAGGCGTTCAGGGAATGTGGAAATGGTTCGGGGGGGAGGAAGCATGGGAACCAGCAAAAGGGTTATATTGACATCGTTAACAGAAAAGTTCAAAAAATCAAGCGCGAAAAGAAACTGGAGCATTTGTTAGAACACATGAAGCTGGAGAGACAAAAGGAGAGAAGCCAAAAAGAAAGCAATTCTCCGACACCAAACCCAAGAATCTCTTCGGAACCTCCGGCAAACTAGGACAATAACGAGAAGAAGAGCATGACGCAGATCCAGCATTTGAGAATAGAAAAGACAAGATATTCCGATCACCTGAAGTATTGTATCAAAATCTTTATCCACGATACCGTATACTTATATCTTGATGAATATTTGCTGTCAATATAAGTCTTGCTGTCAACGACAACATTACCGTCCTCATCCCAATCAACAACACCAGTATCCACTATAGATTCTTTCCCGTTAGTCCTCGTACCGTACGCACAAAGCCATATCCATTATATAAAGAAAGACAGCATCGACAAAATAGGTATATCTGCGAGTATATACTGGACATGAGATCTTCTTTGATCAGGGCCAATCGACCTATTAATGGGATTTATTTTCCTGTCGCTCGTTCGTTCTTTTAACGACGATTGATAATTCGCTGCTTTTAGGAAATTATTTTAAATTATTTTAGCGCGAGCGTAGATATTGCGAATGCTCAGGATGGATTCGGTGTATATTTGTAAGTATAGGAAGGGAATTATATAAAATGACGAGGGGAAGTTTGTCGAATTTTAAGGGGCTCCTTTTATAATTTCATCAGACCGAGACGTCTGGAAAGTTGGTGAGCATAAAACTGTTAGGATTTATTTCATGACGTGGTCCTTGTTGCCTCGACTCGGGCAGTATTGAGTTTGTCGTGGCAGGCCATTATATTTGAATTTCGAGGATAGATACTATATCTTGCTCCTGACCCCTGGTCTTCTTTCGCATCAAATTCACTCATACAATTTACAAACCTATGAGAGATTAAAGCATCAACTATGCACTGAGTGGTTTGGTCTACCGCAAAAGGTGCCACTCCTATCAACAATTCTCTCCCTGATCTTCCTGCAGGCATAATAGCTGGCATCACCCACTTGCTGGGCTCTTTTGACCTCAAGAAGACCTTGCTACAGCTATATATCTCTGCTAGTTAACACAAGCAACAGTACCCCCTGCAGATATTCTGAATCCTCTCGAGATCTACTTCACATCTCTGGAATCAATTCTTCGGGGCCATTTTGATCAGCATGGAGGAGGTCCGTCTAGGGTCAATTAACTTGCTCGACTTGATGAACGTCTTTCACACTATCTTTGCTTGAAGTCGGTAGTCGCACAGCTATACTTTGTTGTTGTCATCAGCGTCGACTTTGCTGTCATTAGTGTTGACTTAAAGAGCGTCGACTTTGCTTTTTAAAAGGAATTACAGCATTGACTGCACTGCGGTAGAGCGAAGAACTTCATGTTGATTGGAGTCGATCACTGTGAGAAGGGTGACCTATCCAAGCCCCGGCTGAGACTGGAGTGCCAGATTCATAGAAGATGTCTCCGGTTGGTTTGCCAGAACCTCCCCCTTTAACGGATTTCTCTTCGTCAGCATTCCGGGCTGCTAGGACGGTTACCGCAGTTTCTCCGGAACAAATTAATTCTTTGATCGGGTTACGCAATGGTTCCGAAATTAGCAAACGTATAAATATTGTCCTGTTTACCGAACCTATTATAGCGACAAAGGCCAACGTCTAGACATCTTTGTCAAAGCCCTGTCGAGTTAGCTCTTAAACTTTATATCGCAGTAATAAAGTAAATTATTCTCGGCCTCTCACCAGATATCGAGCACTGAAGAATATAATTTTATATAACAAGGTTAAAGAAGTATAAAGTATTTTTTCCCCTTGTTGTCAAGTAAATTCTGTCGTCAATCTTATAATTATTATCGCTTTTTATATTTAAACTTCGATAGTTTTTAGGTCTTATTGTAGGTAAACGATCGCAAGTATAAAGTCCTCATCAGTAATTTCTAAGCCATAGCTTAGAGTTTAAAATATAGATACTGATCAACCAGTTTATAGTTTATAAATATATTTATTGATACCTTGAATCTCTACCTATATTAGAGCTTGAGTATCGTGAAGTTCCTGTATCAAGAAGTTCCTGCACTAGAGTATCCACGTTATAACGGATTTCTCTTTGCCAGTATTCCAGCTTGCCAGGATAGGTAAAGCGACTGCACCATGAATGGATTCTTTGATTTGGCAGAATACCCATAAACTCAGGATTAATCTTCTCTTTCGCTTGTTCCGTTTTAGTCTCCAGACGTGAGCAGCTGCTGCTTTAACCTGAGCTAAGCGTGAGCACACCTGAGCCGAGGGTGAGCGTGCCTGAGCGTGCCTGAGCAGAGCCTGAGCAAAGCCTGAGCACAGCCTAATCATCCTGAGCCATCCTGAGCTATGGCCTGAGTATCCCGAGCACGCCCTGAGTCAGCCTGCGCACCATAACATGGAACCCATTTTGGCCTCCTATATACCCCGGTTACAGTTTCCTTACCCAACTTTACCCGGGAATCCGTTTCTAGTCCCTTACAAAAGTTCCTGCCGGATTAACGCGCCCGGTTCTGGCGTATACTTCGTCTGGACCTTCCGCGGCGCGGTCATGGCGCGGGTGTTCCGCGGGAACGTGACGGCGGAGCAGATCAAGAAAATCACCGAGGCCATCGACGCGGCGGCGAGGGCGATCGACCAGCTGTAAGGACATGCGCGCCGATGTTCATCATTGCTCCGTTGATGAACATCGGTGCTAAGCTGAAGGCGGAGGACCGCCATGGCCACCGCCAAAAGCCGCATCGCCCATAAGCACTATCGGCTGGACGCGAGCAAAATCAGCCGCGTCCGGAAGGTGCTGAGCGCCGCGACGGAGACCGAGGCGATCGACCGCGCCCTGGACCTCGTCCTCGACGAGCATGCGCGCAACCGGCTGGCGGCCGCGTCGCACGAGCGCTTCGTTGGCAGCTGTATCGCCATTCGTGACGTCTACGGCAGCACCGGCAGAGCCGGCTGACTTTTTTCGCGGAGACGCGATGGCGCCAGTTCTGCTCGACACGTCTGTCTATATCGAGGCTTTGCGGCGTCCCGGCGATGCCGGTCTCCTGTTCCGGCGCTGGACCGGGGACTCCCCACTCTGGGTCAGTTCTGTTGTCCTCGAAGAGTTGTACGCCGGGGCCTTGCCGAAGGATCACGCGATTCTTGAGAAACTGGAGCGTGATTTCGAGCGGGCGAAGCGAATCCTGGTGCCCAGCCTGAGCGATTGGACCCTGGCGGGAAAAGTGCTGGCGCGGCTTGTACAGAAATACGGATCCGAGAAGATTGGCAGAGGCAGGCTGACGAACGATGCGCTGCTGGGCATCAGTGCTGGCCGGTTGGGAATCACCGTGCTGACCGCGAATCCGCGCGACTTTGCGCGCCTCGCCGAGTTTCGTGCGTTTCTGTGGCAATCCGTCGATCTTCGTCGGCCGTGAAGTCTTCAAGTCTTCGTCGACGAACAAGAGTCGTGTCCGTTGTAGCGGATCGGAAGCGCCAGCCGACCTCACACCAGCGTGCGGCGGCTTTCCATCATGCCCTCTGAAAAAATCCGCAGGCTGTTGCGGCCGGAGTCTTTCACCGAGTACATGGCGGCGTCGGCGCTGCGGAGAAGGTCCTCGGCGGTCGAGGCCGGCTTCAGGATAAATGGCGACGCCAACGCTGACCGTGATGCTGAGGTTGCGCCCGCCAGCGTTGACCGGCTGCGCGGCGTTGCGGATGATCTGCTGGCCGCAGCGCTCGACGTCGTCCATGGAGCGGAAGTCGGGCATGACGATGACGAACTCGTCGCCGCCCAGCGCGCGCGACCGTATCGGATTCGCGCACCGAGGAGAGCAGGCGCTGGCCGACCGTGGCCAGCAGGACGTCGCCGTCGGCGTGGCCCAGCGAGTCGTTGATCTGCTTGAAATTGTCGATGTCGAGAACAAAGACGGCCACGCTCTGGTCATGTTGCTCGGCGCGCGCGATCGCCTGGCGGAGACGCTCGTGAAGAAGCGTGCGGTTGGCAAGCCCGGTGAGATGGTCGTGGTGGGCGAGGTAGTGGATGTGGTCGGAGCGGCGGCGGTGCTCGGTGACGTCGCGGCTGGTGATGGCGACGCCGTCGCCGAGTTTCACCACCTGGACGTTGAGCCAGGTGCCCTGGATCATGTCGTCGTCGATAAAGACTTCGCAGGAATAGGGAACGCCGGTGCGGACGACCTCGCGGTATTGCTCGATGAGGCCGGACCGAATCATGAAGGGGCGCACTTCGGTGAGGATGCTGGCCGTAGAGGCTTTCGCGCGGCACACCCAGGCGGCGCTCGGCATTCGGGTTGATGTAGCTGAAGCGAAAGTCGACAATGGCGCCGGTGGCGTCGGGCACGCCGTCGAAGATATAGAAGTCGTCGAGGGTGTTTTCCGCGGCTGCGAAGAAGCGGGCGTGCTGGCTGCCGTCGCGGGCTGAGGCCTCGCGGAAAGTGCGCAGACGCGGAAGAAGAACCGCGGCCCGCAGGCCGGCTGCCGGCCAGAATCCCCGCCGCCAGGGCAATGGCGACACGCACCGATCCTGCCGCAAAGGGAAGGGCAAGAAGCACAAGGGCGGAGCCAGCGAAGACGATCATCGAAGAAACCGGTAAGGAGAGCTGCCAGGGTTGCAGCGGTGGGGCAGGGTCGGCTACCTGCGTAGCTGGAAAGGCTTCGGCGGGCATATTCGGCAACTTAGCCCTGTTGGGGGACTGTTAACGAGATTGTATCGTGCCTGAATAGCAAACGGATAGTACGAAATGGTCATCAGCTCGCCTTCAGGGTTTCGATGGGATCCACGCGCGTTGCGCGGCGAGCGGGCAGCCAGCTGGCGAGCCATGCAATCAGCAGAAACAAAACAGGCGCGAGTGCGAAGGTGCCGAGGTCGTGCGCGCTGGTCCGGTAGAGCACGGTCGACATCAGCCGCGTCGAGCAGAAAACCGGCGGCGAGGCCGATGGCGATGCCCCGGCGGCCAGTGTGAGTCCCTGACGGAGAACCAGCCAGAGGATATCGCGCCGTTCGGCTCCCAGGGCGAGACGGATCGCCATTTCCTGCTCGCGCTGCACCACCGTCCATGCGAGCATCGCCGCCAGACCGATGGCCGCGAGCGCAAGCGCGGTCATGGAGAAGACCGCGAGCAGCACCATGGTAAAGCGCGGCTGCGCGCGGCCTTCATCCATAAGATCGTCGCCAGACTGGATAGCGGTCACGGGCTGGTCCGGATCGACGGCGGAGATTTGCCGCGCGCACCGCGGAAGCCATCTGCAGTGGGGCGACCATCGTGCGCACCAGCAGATTCATGTTGCCCCACGGTAGCTGTTTGAAGGGGATCCAGAGTTGCGGCTGCACATCGGCCGGCCAGCCCGCTGTTGCGAACATCGGCCGCAACGCCCACCACCTCGGTGAGCCCGGACCTCGTCCGAGGATGAACCTCTTGCCGATGGGATTCTCCCCGGGCCAGAATCGCCGCGCGCACGTCTGGTTCAGGATGACGACCTTCGGCCCGCGCGCATCGTCGGCATCGGTGAAGAGCCGTCCCGCAATCAGCGGCGCGTCCAGGGTCTGGAACCAGGCTGGGCTGACGGCCTCAATCACGATGAAACTGCGCTCGGCGAGCGGCACCGTCGGCCGGCCTTCGGGCAGAATCGGCGCTTCACGCACGAAACTAAGCGGGAGCGCAGCGGAGATGGCGGCGTGCTGCACGCCAGGCAGTGCCGAAACACGGCGCAGGACTTCGTCGAAGAATGCGATCTGTCGATCAGGCTTCGCATATTTTTCCGTGGGCAGTGAGAGCCCCATCGTGAGAAGGTTGTGCGCGTCGAAGCCTGGATCGACGTGCAGCAGGCGGTCGAAGCTGCGCACCAGCAGTCCCGCCCCAATCAGCAGCAGCAGCGAGAGCGCAACCTGAGCCACGACCAGCAGGCTGCGCAGGCGCGCGCGGCTGCGGCTGCCGGAGAGCCCGCGGCCTTCGTCGCGCAGTGTGGAGTTGATATCGCTGCGGGCGAGCTGCAGGGCGGGAAACACGCCGGTCAGGATTCCGGTCAGCATAGAAACACCGACAGCGAAGAGCAACACGCGTCCGTCGAGGGTGACCGGGATGCCGTCCGGAATCTGCGTAGCGCCCCAGGCCGTCAGCGCGCGGTCGGCTGCAAATCCCACGGCGATGCCGGCGACGCCCGCAGCGCCGGCCAGCATCATGCTCTCGATAAGGAACTGCCGCAGGAGGGCCGCGCGGCTGGCGCCCAGAGCAGACCGGATGGCGAGTTCTCGGCGCCGGGCCAGAGCGCGGGAGAGCAGCAGGCTGGCCACATTGGCGCAGCCGATGAGCAGCAGCACGGCCACGGCGGCGGAAAGAATCCACAGCTTGGCGCGCAGGTCCCCGACCACCAGATCGCGGAGCGGCAGAGCCACAAGTTCGCGCGATGCGTCAGAGTCCGGCGCGGTGGGATTCTCGGCGCGGTACTGGCGATCGAGCACCCTCAGCTCCGCATCGACAGAGGCCAGCGTGGCCCCTGGCGCAGCCGCGCAATGTAGCCGAGGTAGCCGGCGCCCATCCGCAGGCGTTGCGCCGGCATCAGCGTCAGTTCAAAATAGCGCGGCGTCCAGATCTCGGCCTTGCCGATAAAAGGGAAGCTGACGCCCGCCGGCAGCACCCCGACCACCGACACGAAAGGCCGTCCAGTGAGAGCGTACTGCCGACAATCGCAGGATTGCTGTTGAAGCGGCTTCGCCACAGTGCATGGCTCAGCATCACCACGGAATGGCCTTCCGGTCGGCCTTCGTCCGGGGTGAAGGCGCGGCCCAGCGCGGGTCGAACGCCGAGCAGGGAGAAGAAATTCGGCGTGACGCGCGCCACCGGCACTTGCACCGGTTCGCCCGCGCCGGTCAGGTTCAGGTTGTCGCCGGCCCACGCGGCAATCTCGAAGGTTCGAGCGCGGTCGCGCAATAACTCGTAGCGCACCAGCGTCAGCCCTCGTTCATCGCTGGAGTACTGCATGCTGGCCAGCTCTTGCGGCTGCCGGTAGGGGAATGGCCGCAGCAGCAGCGCGCTGGTGACCGAGAAGATGGCGATGTTGGCTCCGATAGCAAGAGCCAGAGTAAAAATCGCAATCAGCGTGAAGCCAGGATTGCGGCTCAGCATGCGCACGCCGAAGCGCAGGTCGCGGAAGACTGCGCTTCCCGCGATTCGTGGTTCCGGCCAGGTGACGCGGGCCATGGCTAGCGCTGGCTCGCTTCCCCGGCCGTAACTCTCCGGTTGAATTCCGCCGAGCCTTTGCGGGGAACGCTGAGGGTCTGCCAGCGATCGCCGGCAAAGTGCTTCGCCAGCAGAACGATTGGCCCACGTGATGCGGATAGTGGGCCAGCTGTCGGTTGATGGCCTGCATCACGGAATGCTTTTCGCCGCGGATCGTCACGGTGCGCCCAGGTCCGCGTCAGTGAGCGGCTGCAGTGCGGAGAAGAGGCAGGCCCAGCCCGCTTCCCATATCGCCAGGAGTTCGGCGCGCGTTGCCGGCGGCTCTTCGAATTCGCTGTCGCGATTGCGGTCCGGCTTCTCGCCATCGGTGGTGAGGAAGTCGGTCCAGCGCGAGCGCATGTTGCCGGCCATGTGCTTCACGATGGCCGCGATGGAATTGCCCTCGTAATCGAGCGTGGCGACGAGCTGGTCGTCGGAAACCTGATCCATGGCGCGTTCGCCAAGCTTCTTGTAATAGGCGAAGAGCGGCGAGCGAGTCTTCGATGTAGGAAGTGGTGAATTCGAGCGCCATGGAGAGAGTGTAGTGCAGAGATCTGGCAGTGCGCCTGGTTCGGGGCCGCGGAGCTAGCCGCGCTGTGCAGCGGCGCCGGCCAGCGCTTCGAATTTCGACGCGTCGCCATGGCGGAACAGCGCATACCATGCGTTGAGCGCTTCTTCCGTGTACAGCTGGAGCATCCCGAAGATCTGATAAGCGAAATCGACGGCGCAACTCCGGATGCAGTGATGAGGTTGCCGTCGGCAATGGCGGGAATCCTGCGATAAAGGGAGTGCCCGCGATAGCCCGTGGCTCTCAGGTAGTCGGGCGCGTTGCTGGTGTGCAGGCGATTGTCGAGGAAGCCGGCGCGAGCGAGGGCGAGGGTGGCCGCGCAGATCGCGGCGACAGGGATGCCCATGGCGAGAAACTCGGCAGCTTTTTCGATCGCCTCCTGGTTTTCGCCGCTCTCCCAGGCATCGCCGCCGGGAAGGATCAGCATGGCGCTGGATGGGGGCGAAAGATCGTCGATATCAAGGTCCGGCTCGACGCGAACCCCGCCCATGGTCGTGATGGGTGCCGCCGTGCCGCCGACAGTGGCGATGCGGAAGCGGCCCGGTTCACGCTGGAAACGTGGGTTATTAATACCGGCAATGGCAAAGGCAGGCTCCCAGTCCGCCATGCCGTCGAAGACGTAGAGATGAACCGTTTGCGCTTCCATGCGCACCTCAGGCCTGTGGGTCGATTCCGGAATGATTGTACGTCGGCCCGAGGCGCGGAGAGATTCCGCCCGGCGCTATTGCGCGCGCAGAGCCTGCATCGGGTTGATGCCGGCAGCACGCCGGGCCGGCAGCAATGAGGCCGCCACAGCCAGCATCAGGACCACGACCGAGGCACAATGAGCACCAGCGGATCGAGAGTGCTGACGCCAAAGACAAAGGTCTTCAGCAGCCGCGAGGCGAAGAAAGCGCCGGCCAAACCGATGAGGCATCCGGCCCGGCGAGTTTGAGGCCGGAGAACAGGATCAGGCTGACGATGCCGGAGCGCTGCGATCCAAGCGCCATGCGGATGGCCATCTCCTGGGCGCGCATTGCCACCGTGAACGCGATCAGGCTGTAGATGCCCAGAATGGCCAGCAGCAGCGCTGCCGCGGCGAACGAGGAGATCAGCACAGTATTGAAGCGGCGCGGCGCTTCGGAGTCGCTGATGGCGTGATCCATGGTTTGTAACTGTGTCAGTGGCAATTGCGGATCGAGCGAGCGGACCGCGGCCCTCAGCTGGTTTTCCACCGCTTCCGGCGGCAGCGAGGTGCGCAGCACGATGTAGCCGCCATTGCCGTTCAGATCGACAGCGGCGTTGCCCAGCAAGCCGAAGAACGTTTCCGCCTGGTCGATGGTGGTGTAGTACTGCTGCCGAGGTAGCGACGTCCGGAGAGCCTTCTTTCATGCTGGAGACTTCGCCGACCACGGTGGCCCAGGGGGTCTGCATCTCCGGCGTGCCGATCCGCATCCGTTTGCCGATGGGGTTCTGCCCCGGCCACGATTGCTGCGCGAATTGCTGATTGACCACAGCGACGAGCTGTGCCTTCGGATTGTCATCGGCCTCAGTGAAGAGGCGGCCGCGGAGCAGGGGAATGCCCATGGCGCGGAAAAGATCGCCCTGAACCTGAAGCGGCGTTGCCAGATCGATCTGCCCCGGCTTTGCCGGAGCGTAACCTTCCGCAACGAAGGCCGAATTGCCCTGCGATCCATTGGCGGGCAGGAAGGACGTGAGGCCCGCGCTGGTGACGCCCGGGATTCCCTGCACCCGGCGCAGCAGTTCCTGATTGAACTGGTCGACCGCCGGCTGCGTCGCGTATTGCTTGCGCGGCAGGTTGTAGGCGGCAACGACGGTGTGATCCGGCCGATAGCCGAGGTCGGCTTCGCGCATCTTTTCAAAGCTGCGCAGCAGCAGGCCGGAGGCGGCGAGCAGAATGAGCGCCACCGCAATTTCCGCGATCACCAGACCGGAGCGCAGGCGCGCATGGCCCGCGCCCGAGGTGCCGGTGCGGCCGCCTTCCTTCAGGGTTTCGTTCACGCTGGTGCGAATCGCAGCGAAGGCGGGCGCGACTCCGCAAAGAACGCCGGTGACGATGGCCAGCGCGAGCGCAAAGGTGGCCACCATCCAGTCGAGACCAACGCTGCCGATGAGAGGCAGGGTTTCCGGCAGCAAGCTGGTGCCGAGTTTGAGCGCGATGGCAGCAAGAATGAGCCCCAGTACGCCGCCGCTCACGCTGAGGACCAGGCTCTCCAGCAGCGCCTGGCGGAGCAGCGTGCGCGCGCTGGAGCCGAGCGCGAGCCGCACCGCGATTTCACGGCGGCGCCGGATGGCGCGGACCAGCAGCAGTCCCGCCAGGTTGGCACACGCGATGAGCAGCACCACGGTGACGGCAAGGAACAAAGTTCGAATCAGAGGACGGGCCTGCGCGATGGTGTTCTCGTGCAGCCCGTGGACGACCGGGCTGATGCGCAGACTGGCCATAAAGGCCGGGTAGTTGCGCATGGTCTGCTGGGCGACGCGATTGGCGTCTTCACGGGCCTGTTCCGGCGTCACGCCGGGCTTCAGACGCCCGACCATGCTGTAGCTCCAGTTGGCCTGCGCGCCGCCGGCCAGCTCATCCGGGCGCAGGCTCAGCGGAATCCACAGCTCGCTGCGGTTCAGATGGCCGGCCACCAGGGGAAATTCGAAATTGCGCGGCATAATGCCGATCACCACGTACGGCTTGCGGTCGAGCAGGATTTTCTTGCCGAGGATGCTCGCGTCGCCGTGGAAGCGGCTCTGCCAGGTGGCGTAGCTGAGCACAGCAACCTGCTGATGCTGCGTGTCTTCCTCTGCCGTGAAAACGCGGCCCAGCAGAGGCTCAGCGGCAAGCGCTGCGAAGGCGCCGGGCGACATGCGGCCGGCATTGACCTGAGCCGGGTCGCCCATCCCGGAGAGTTCATAGGCGGCGAACGTGTAGCCGCCCAGCGCCACGAAGCTGTGCGTGTCGCGCGTGTAGTTCACGATGTCCGGGCCGGTCACCCCGGCTTCGTTGTTGCCGCCAACATCGGCCCCCTGGATGGTGTCCGAGAGCGCAACCAGTTGCTCGGAATGCGGGAAGGGAAGCGGGCGCAGCAGGACCCCTTCGACGATAGAAAAGATCGCCGTGGTCGCGCCGATGCCCAGCGCCAGCATCAGAACGGCGGTGAGAGAGAAGCCGGGCGATTTGGAAAGATGACGAACGGCGATCTTCAGATCACGGAACACGAAGAATCTCCTGGCAGGGCTGTGCGTCGCGGACAGCCGGGGAATGGACTTTAGAAAGCACGCTGGATTCCAGATACGAAGCCGCGAAAGTGCTGGTTCCACGGGCGCTGGCGCGGCTGTGGAACGGAGGGAGTGTCCGGAACGGGGAGAAGGTGTCCGGATAAGGACAGTCGCGGCCGCCCGGGGCCGCAAGAGTTTTCAACACAACAGCATGCCTGTTGGCCCGGGGAATTTCGCCGATGAGGGGAGTGGAAAGCCCACAGCGGATAGCGTCGAGGCGGCGCGTGCGGCCAACGCACAAGGCCGCGCGGGCGGGGAGGATCCTCAGGCAGCATGTTTGCAATCATCGGCATTCTTGTGGTGTTTGGCGCGGTGGCGGCCGGCTATCTGATGGAGCACGGGCATCTGGCGGTGCTGTTGCAGCCGGCCGAGCTGCTGATCATCGGCGGCGCCGGAGCGGGCACGCTGCTGATCGCCAACCCGGTGCGCATTCTGAAAAAAATTGCCGCCGGCGCCATGGCCATCTTCGGCTCCTCGAAATTCGGCAAGCCTCGCTACCTCTCCACCCTGCGCATGATGTACGAGCTGCTGCAGAAGGCCCGGCGCGGCGGCATGCTCACCATCGAAGGCGACGTGGAGAAGCCGGAGGAGAGCCCCATCTTCCAGGCCTATCCGGATTTCCTGAAGGACCACCATCTGCGCGAGTTCGTGTGCGACACCATGCGCATGGTGATCACCGGCGGCGTGGATGCCTTCGACATGGACCAGATGATGGACCTCGACATGGAAGTGCAGCACCACGGCGAAGAGGAGCCGGTGGCCGCGCTTTCGACCATGGCCGATTCGCTGCCCGGGCTGGGCATTGTGGCCGCGGTGCTGGGCGTGGTCATCACCATGGGCGCGCTGGGCGGACCGGCCGAAGAGATCGGTCACAAGGTGGCCGCGGCCCTGGTGGGGACCTTCCTCGGAATTCTGCTGTGCTACGGGCTGGTTGGGCCCGGTGGCCCAGAACATGGCCAAGACCATGGCCGAAGAGCATGCCTATCTCTACGTGCTGCGCGTGCTGATGCTGGCGTTCATCCGCGGCCAGCCGCCGGTAGTGGCTATCGAAATGGGGCGCAGAGCCATTCCGTCGCACGTGCGCCCTTCATTTGTCGAGGTGGAAGAGGCGTGCCGCAATCAGCCCGCCGCAGCCGCTGCCACCGAAGCCGTCGCATAAGAGGAGAGCATGGCGGGAAGACCCATCATTGTCGTCAAAAAGAAGAGCGGTCACGGCGGCGGTCACAACGGGGGCGCGTGGAAGGTGGCCTACGCCGACTTTGTGACGGCGATGATGTCGTTGTTTATTGTCCTGTGGCTGATGAACACCAGCGAGAAGGTGCGCCAGGCCGTCGCCGGATATTTCAATGACCCGCGCGGCAAGTCGACGCTGACCGGGACCGACCAGTCCGGAACCAGCGATAACCTGGCTCTGACCGAGAAGAATATTCCCGAGCTCAAAAAGAAAATCGAAGAGGCCATTCGCAAAATGAATGACCTGAAGGCGCTGCAGAACCAGATTCAGATCACGATCACCCCCGAGGGCCTGCGCATCGAGCTGCTGGAAACCAAAGACGGAACCTTCTTCAATTCGGGCAGCGCGACCCTGAACAAGAACGGACAGGAGCTCCTGCAGATGCTGGCCGGGCAGCTGGGAGGTTTGCCGAATCGAATTTCGATCGAAGGCCACACCGACGCGGCGCCCTATGCGAAGGCGAATGGATACGGCAACTGGGAGCTTTCCTCGGATCGGGCGAATGCGGCGCGCCGGGTGATGCAGAGCTCTGGACTGCGCGCGAACCAGGTATCGCAGGTGCGCGGCTATGCCGATCAGAAACTGCGCGTGCCCGAGAATCCGCTGGATCCTTCGAACCGGAGAATTTCGATGATCGTGCAATATCTGACGGTCGATCCTCCCCCGATTCCGGCAAGCGGGACGCCGCCGCCGTCCGCGGGACCCGCCGCGGTCGTGAAAGGGGAAGCAGGAAAGCCGCCGATCGCCGTTCCGGCTCCGGGAAGCGAAGGGGTAAAGCCGGCGCCCGCCGCCGCCTCATCCGATCCGGCATCAAAGCCGGCGCCGGACGATAAGGGGCAGGAAACCGGGCGGCCGGCTGGATCGCAGGCGCCGCAGAGTGCAACGAAGCCGGCGCCCATCGCGAAGCCCTCGGCGGCCAAACCGGCTACCGGGAACATGGTCTCGCAGCTGTGGCACAAAGTGCGCGGAAAGTAGGAGCCGTCCAAAGACAGGCGGCGCGCAACCGCCGCAAGGCCGCGCTCGGCCCCGTCTTGTGCCACTATAAGGTTGTCAGCCCGTCTCGAATCTCATGCGAAGCATCGCAGACCCCTGGGGTCGGCGCGCGGCAGTCTTTCTCAGGAGGGAAAGAACGTGGACGAACCGGTGCGCACGGCCGAAGAAACCAGCGATATCGACTTGCTTCACGATATCGGCAGCCGCATGGCAGCCGCCGACCCCTTCCATGAGGTGCTGCAGCGCGTGCTCGACATGGTCACGGCAGCGGTGCGCTGCGATTCGTGCTTCATCTACGTGCTCGAGAAAGAAAAGCTGGTGCTGCGCGCCTCGAAAAATCCGCACGAGGACGTGGTGGACCGGATGCAGATTGATATGGGGCAGGGC
>CAVPCB010000111.1:0-5526 GCA_963702285.1 uncultured Acidobacteriaceae bacterium
CGACAAGCTGGTCATAGCTGAACCGAGGATCGGCCTGCAGCTTTTTCCACCCCGCATCGTTGCGGAACGCGTCCCACATCGCATTCATCTGGTTTAGATCCGGGAAACTCAGCATATACGTCAGGTGCGGCAGCCGCTCCCCGATCAACGCGTCGCCAAAGAACACCCGCCAAAATCCGGCTCTCTCCAACGCCTCAAACTCTCCCGACTGGAACATCTCGACTTTGCGCACATGATCCTTGTCGCTCGCGCTCTCGTAGCTGCGCAGCTGGTACATCCGCTTTCCCTTCGTTGCTGTGGGAGGCGGCACCGCCAATTGCGGCCATCCCGCGAAGGCGATCAGCAGCGTACTCTCTACGCGCTGAAACGGCGGGTTCGTGTCCGGCGCATTCCAGAATGGTTCCGCCGCCGCCAGGAAAGTCGCATCCTCGCGCAGCCGCAGCCCCGCACCCACCAGCGTCTCCAGATCTTCTGACGGCAACAGCAAGTAGACCGTCGGCGTCTCCGGTCCAATGTCCACCGAGAACGCGCCCACCGGCCCGATCCCCATCCGATTCAGCGCCGGCACCAGCGCATCCGACAAATACTTCGTCGTCGCCTGCACCTGCGCATCCCGCCGCAGCAGATACTTCCGCAGCTCGTAATACTGCCGGCTCTTTCCAATGCCACCGGCACCGGCCGCTACCTCTGGACGAGCCGCTCGCTCCGCCATCATCGCGGCAGACGCCGCCAGTCCCGACTTCAGGAAATCTCTCCGCCTCACTGACATGTTCAACCTCTCCTTTGCTCAAAGATAATCCGCTTGATCGGCCAGTTCCCGCGGCGGCCAGTCCTTACCACGTGAGGCCGCCCGATGGCGGCGGCCAGCTCCCCATCAACTGCCGCAGCAGCACCACGCGTCCAAGGTGATACGCGTTGTGCGCCGCGAAGCTCTCCAGCTGCTCGCGAACCGCCATCCTCCGCGCCGGATTCGACGGTGAAGGACAAAGCACCACGCTTTCGAGCTTCTGCGCATCCCCATTTGCCATCGCGGCCGCTTCAGCTGCGCCGCTGAGGAACCGTCCGCACAAGTCCGCCCACGGCTCGGCCCGCACAGCAGCTTCATCCGGAAAACTCGTCGCGTTGTGTTCCGGAGACGGCGTCGCCCGCCCCTGTACCCGGCCCAGCATCACATCCTGCCAGTACGCCGCATGCCACACCTCGGCATAGATGCTATGCGGTGCGCCCGCAATCTTGTGGTGCGCCAGCTCCTCACTCAGATTTTCCAGGATGTGCGACGGCGGCGTGTGCGCGCTGTCCCCAATGAATGTGAGTGCCAGTTCATTCATGCACCGATTCTCGCACGGAGCAACCAGCTACAGCCTACCGCCTACCGGCTGCGCTTCAGTTCCTTCCAGTCCCGCTCGGTCTGATCCGCATACGCCTCGGCAAACTCCACCAGCGCCGCGCCAAACTTCGTCCCGCTCCCCAGATACCCCGCGATCAGACACGCGTCGCCCGACCGCGCGTGTCCCGCGCCAGCAATTCTCCGCACATTCGCGTAGTCGATCGCCCCCGTCCCGCCAGATCCTCAATCGCGATCGACCCCTTGTGATCGTTGAGCTGCCGCACCAGATAATCCCGGTTCGCAATCGTCGTCCATCCCAGAAACGGATCCGACTGGAACTGCATCGCCCGCTGCCGTCCGCCGTGCGCTTCCCCTGATGTCCTGTCGTCCCGATCGCTCCGGCAAATACGGCGCGTACGCCGACCCCGGCTCCCTTTCATCTGCAGAAACAGCGGATCCCGCGTCCCATTCCCCTCGAGATAAATCAGATAATCGCGCAGCCCCACGCTCCCGTCCCCACCACTTTGAACGCCACATCCATCGGCCGATACTGCCCCAGAAAATGTGCCGCTCCGGCAGCAAGCTCTCCCGATAGGGTCTTCAGCGACGCCAGCACCGGCCGCGCCTGCTCGGTGTCAGCCTCTTCAGAGTCGGTGGCTCGCTTTTGAACACGCGCCCCTTCTTCGTCTCTACCGTCAGCGCCTCCAGGGTGTGCAGCGGGGTCGCGCGCTCCGCCTTCAGCAGCGCTCGGATATCGGGAAATCCGCTGCAGCCGGTGACCTGGTACCGCGCCACCTCGATCACCGGCATCCGCGCCAGCGTGTGGACGAGCTTGCGATAGCTCGCCACAAACTGCAGCACCGCCTTCGCTCCATCTTTGACCTTTTCGTTCGGCGCGCAGGTCTCCCGCGCTGCCAGCACCGGCTCGTCGCCAACCGCTTCAGATCCCACTCAAAGGGCCCGCGAATCGTCTCATCAAATCGTGATGTCGAACAGCAGCCGCCCATCCGGCGCCGCAAACACGCCAAGGTTCCGTACGTGCGCATCGCCGCAAATCTGGTTCACGATTCCCGTGTGCGGAGCGGGCCAGGTCCGCCGCCATCACCGGCACCGCACCGCGAAAGTATCCGAACGGCGACGCCAGCATCCGCTCGTACTTCAGCGCCACCAGCCCCGGCACCCGGCCGCGCATCGACTCGGCCACCAGCGCCGCCGCATCGTGCTGCCGCAGCTTCGCATCCCAGCGTCCATGATCCTGCCGGGGCACCTGTTTTCGCCGCGCCTGCCCCAGCGCCCGCCGCTCCTTCGACGTCGGAATATGTGCCATATCACCCCAGTGATCGGTTCTCAGTAATAGAGACTACGCCGGCGCTGTCGCTGCCTTGTATTCCTTCTGTATCATTACGGAAAACTGCGAGGGCGGATGCACAAACACAAAGCAGCTTTTCGGCTGTGGGCGATCTCGCTGTTTCTCCCCATCCTCGCCGGTTGCACCCTGTCGCCGCTTTCGCAGCGGGCAACCACTTTTTCAACGGCCGCCTGCGCGACGATCCTGCAGGTCAGGAATGGCTATCAGGTTGTGGAGCAGTCTTACTACGACGCCCAGGCCGCACACCTGGCGATCACCTTCGACAAACAGGGTTTCGATGCTTCTCAAATCCAGCCCTTTATGCGGCCTGCTGACATGAAAGTCCGCAACGAACTGCTGGCCGGCCTGCAGCAGTACGCGACCCTTCTTGCCGAAGTCAGCGGCGATGACCCCATCGCCGCCGTGGATACGCAATCCGAAGCGCTTGGAACTCAGCTGCAGGCACTCAGCACCGATGCCAGTCTGAAGGCCCTGACCCAAAACACTTCCATGGACGCAGGCCTGGTTGCGACGGCCGTCGACGCCCTCGGCCGCGCGCTGATCGAAAGAAAACGAGCCAAAGAACTGCCCACGGTGCTGGAAAAAATGCAGAAGCCTATCGATCAGATTTGCCAGCTTCTTCAGGAGGATATCGGCGATCCCGAAAAGAGCGGCCTCCGTAATCAGCTGAGCAACGACTACGACGAGCTGATCAAATTTCAGACCACCTTCATCTTTCAAAACGAAGGAAAAATGACCGCCGGGGAGAAGCGGGACCAAATTGCCATGCTGCCGAAGCTGGTCACCGACGCCAGGCAGGCCGACGCCGCTCTGGAGCAAACAAAGGACGCCCTCCGGCAACTGGCCGCTGCGCACGACGCGCTGGTTCAGACCAGAAACAGCAAGGAGGCTCCCGCTTTCCGTTCCCTGGTTTCGCAATTATTTACCCAGAGTCAGCAGCTCAATTCCGTCTACGCCGCCGTGACCGCGAAGAAATAGAGGAGGGAGGCATGGCAACGAATCCGCAAACAACATGGCAACAAGCTCATGAGGCCGCGCAGGCCCTCCACAATCAGCTGAAAGCCGCGCGCACAACCAACGCCGCGGACAGCGAGACGGTCAGCGATGCCATGTTCGCCGTCGATACCATTCTCACCGCGCTCAACCAGGAGGACATGGCCTCCCGCACCGGTCAAATGCAGGCCGCCGGCAGCGACACTCACGTCCGCGGTGAAGGATCTCTCCGACCTCAAAGATCAGCTCGACGACATTGCAAATCGCATTGCCTCGCTGGCCGATATCGCCGGCAAAGCGGATCTTCTGGTCAACAGCTGTAAGCAGATATTCGCGCTCTGATGCAGAGACACTACGGCTCCAGATCGAATGCCGGCCGATTGCTCCCATCCATATAGAACGGCACCGACGTGTGCTCGTGCACGATCTTCCACCCGTCCCCGTCGCGCTCCAGACACAGCGTCTCCCGCATCCAGAAATTCACGTCGTGCTCCGCGCCCTTCTTGCGGCCCTGCATTCGCATGAACCCGTAAGCGAATGCCGTGTCCCCCGCAATCCTTACCTCGAAGTCCCTCGGCTCAATCGCGATTGGGCCGGCCCACGTGGCCAGCCACGCCTGGGTCTCCGCAAGATCGATGCCCCAATGCGCCAGCGGTGGCGCCAGATTGTAGATCGCCGCGTCATTCGCGTACGGCGCAGCGATCGCTTCCGCGCTCTTCTCGTACCGGGCCTTCGCCATCCCGGCAATCAGCTCCAGAACCTCTGCCTTGTCTTTCCGGATCGTGTCCTGCGAAGTGTTCGTCATCGTTGCAGTCGCCATATTCTTCTCCTGAATTGTTTTTGCTCCTTGCTTCCCGCTTTCCCTCGCTATTTCGTTCTCCCAAACAGCCCTTCCAGATACCGCCGCAGATGATCGAGGCTCTCCGCTGCCACCTCCGCCCCGCCGTGCGCTTTCGCCAGAATGAACGAGCCCTGGATCACAGCCTGGGTGTGCAGCGCCAGGCTTCGCGCCGTCCAGTTCCCGTGCACGCCGTGGATCCGAATCGCCTCCGCGATGTCCGGCTCCAGCGTCGCCGCGTGTCCCCAAATGCTCGCCTCGCACGCCTCGCGCAGTTGCGGATACGTCTCATACACCTCCTGCACCATCGTCCCCACCAGGCAGGTGAACTCCGGCAGCTCGCCCTTCATCAGCGCCTTGCGAAAATCCACGTAAGCCAGGAGCCGGTCCACCGGATCGGCCGGCGCGTGATATTCCGCGTCCCAAACAGCTGCCCCGTCCTCAGGCTCCAGTACTCCGCCGCCGCCACGGCCAGCTCTTCCTTGCTCTTGAAATGGTGGAAGAAGCTGCCCTTGGTCAGCCCCGCCTCCTCACACACATCCTCCACCCGCGTGGCCGTATAGCCTTTGGAACGAATGACATGCATAGCAGCATCGAGCAGCTTCCGTTTGGATTCGTGTTGCATTTGTGTCGCTGTCATGTGCATACCCACCAGTTGGTATGTACCTTAGCCAAGCTATCTTACCCTGTCAAGGCGAACCTGTGGAAAATTTAAGTCTTTGCAGCTTCAGAGCGCTCGATCTGCCGCGCCCGTAGCCCGGAACCCACGGATCGCCTACAGAAGATTGCGAGTCAGACGATAAGAGGCAAATGCGAAGACGGCCCAGTAAACGGCCTGAACTGCAACCGCACACGCCACATTCCGTGCCCGATTTCCGCCGCTATAGCTAAAGACCAAAACCCATGGATCATTCGGTGGAATACGAATACTGTACCAGGTCCAGAGCATAGAGATGCTGCTTTCGGCAGCGGCCGACACAGGGGCAGGAGTGCAAGAGG
>CAVPCB010000112.1:0-110145 GCA_963702285.1 uncultured Acidobacteriaceae bacterium
GCGCTCGCTGGGCGTTGCAGCGGCGTATCCCGCGATCCTGCCCTGCTGTGGCCGGCAAAGTTGAGCGGACAGACGCTGCTGATCATCGTGGTCTGGCTGCACGGATGTCTCGGCCTGCACTATTGGCTGCGCGGGAGAAGGGGTATCGCGCCGCCTCGCACGTGCTGGCGGCGCTCGCGGCGCTGATCCCCGCGGCCGCGCTCGCCGGTTTCGTGGTCGCCGGGCGCGAGGCGGCGAGGCTGGCCGCGGCGGACCCGACCGGGCGCGCTGCGATTGAAGTCGGGGGCGGGGCTCTCGGCCGCGACGCGCGCAGGCGATGGAGGCCCACGCGGCCGATGCCAAGGTTGCGTTCTACGGCCTCGTCGCGCTGACGCTCGCCATCCTCGCCTTGCGGCTTTTCGAAGTCCGGCGCCGGCCGAATTTCCGGTCGTCTACACGGGTGGCCCGACGGTGCGGTCGGCCGTCGGTCCGACGCTGCTAGAGATCAGCCGAACCAACCGCGTGCCGCATCTTCGGTCTGCGGCGGCAAGGCGCGATGCTCTACCTGCCGCGTGAGGATCGTGGAGCGCGGCGAAGGGCTCGCGCCGCCCGCCGAAGCGGAACAGCGCCTGCTGAGGCGGATTGGCGCGCCGCCGGACGTGCGGCTCGCCTGCCAGATTCGCCCGAACGGACCGTTGATGGTCGCGCTGCTGCTGAAGCCCACGGCGGAATTCCTGACGCCGTCGCTGGCGAGCGGCTTCGAGGCGGCCGGCGTCGACCGCGAGGCGGCGGTGCTGTTCGTCGACATCAGGGGTTTCACGCGACTCAGTCAGGCCAAGCTCGCCTATGACATCGTCCACATTCTCAACAGTTTTTTCGCGGGCGTGGGGCAGGCGATCGAGGCGGCGGGCGGCCGCGTCGACAAAGATATCGGCGACGGGCTGATGGCCGTGTTCGAACATCCGAGCGGCCTGCCCGGCGCGGCCCGCGCCTCGGTCGAGGCGGTCGTCGCCATCGACGATGCCGTGGGAGGGTCGATCGCCAGCTCGGCGGACGAAATCGCCGAGCCGCTCCGGCTCGCGATGGGACTGCACGGCGGCCGCCTGGTGATCGGGCGGATCGGCTGGGGCGCGGCGGCGCTGCCGACGGTCATCGGGCCGGCGGTCAACATCGCGAGCAGGCTCGAGAGCCTGGCGAAGGTGAGAAACGTCGCACTCGCCGTTTCGCGCGAATGCGCGATCGCAGCCGGACTTTCGCTGGAGGGGCTCGCTGTCGACGAGGTCGACATTCGCGGGCTGGAGGCGCTGTTCCCCGTCCTGCTGGTGGCCGATGTCGCCGGGCTCAGGCGGGCAAAGGCCGCCGCAGCGGAGTCATCGACCTAGAGCAGGGTCACACCGCATTGCGAGTTCCGCACCGGCCTCCGGCCCGGTCTCTTTGGATGAAACGGGCCATCCGCTTTTCCATACACTCAGGCCGCCTTTCGCGGGCGAACGGCTGCATTACTTCTCCTTTTCCCTACCCCTGGGTTGCTTCGCAACTTCGCTCGTCGCAACTTCGCTCCTTGCAATGACGAGCCAGCGCGATCGGAGGCTGCTGGCGGCAGGAGCCAACGGTGGCGGAATAGAGGCACCCTCCAAGCCTTTTCCAAGCTACTTTTGCCGGGGCGATGTCGAGGGGGCCATGGCGTTAAATCTGAAGCTTTATCCCCTTTTTCGCGGAGTAGCCTTGGAAAGCAGCCCGATCCCGGTGAAATACACGCTCGAGCGGCTAGGCGTGCTGAACACCAACGAGCATCGCACCCCTATGGCGCCTGCGTCACGAGATCGAAAGGCACGTGAGACAAAGTATTGGCCGATATCGACCTCGTATAACCGACTTCGGCCGGACGGCCGGCCGAGCGCCAATCCGCTCCTGCGCCGGCTCAGGCAGCCCGGCTGTTTTCGCTACGGCCAGTTCCCAAGGGTTTTCGTCATATCAGAATTATGGCAAGTGAAAACAAAATTTGCCACAAGCCGTGCGCAGGCCTCGTTCGGCGCCGATCGATGTGGTAGAACTACCTAGTTAAGGCGTATCCATCAAAACTTATGGGGTAGGGAACATGAAAGCTTTCTGGATTGCCGCCGCGATTTCCTTCACGGGCGCGGGGGGAGCACTAGCCGACCAAAATTGGGGCGGGCAAAGTAATGCGCGCTCTCTCAGGGGGTTATCAATTCCGTGCAGAGCAAATTGGCGATCGTTATCAAGCTGCCTGACCACAATGGCGGCCTGTTTGCTCCAAACAGGATGTGGTCGGCGATCGTCGACCGTCAGGGGTGCTGTGCTCGGTCATCAACAGCAACAACGACCCCTGGCCAGGCAGTCGCGACATCGCAATCGCGAAGGCGACGACCGCCAACGGCTTCAGCAACTCAGCATTGGCGCTGTCGACCGCCAACCTGTATGGGCCGACGCAACCCGGCGGTTCGCTCTACGGCCTGAACAATTCCAATCCGTTCAATCCATGGCTCAATCCTCAGAACTCCGGGATTGGGTTCGTGCCCGGCGGCATCATCACTTTCGGCGGCGGCGTCGCGCTCTACCAAAATGGCAAGGTGATCGGCGGCCTGGGCGTCTCGGGCGACACATCGTGCGCGGATCACGCGATCGCCTATACGCATGCGCGCGGACGCCGGACTAAACATGACCCCGAATTCCGACAACATCGTCTACGGCTCGCTGCCGATCAATCCAACCCAGTTCGTTCAGCCGCATTGCGGCCAGCGATGTAACCCCCTAGTCGGCCGACGCCGGCGGCGGGCGGATCCGTCAGCCCGTCGCCGACCGCTAGGCAGCACTCGCTATCGGCCCCAATATTACAATAGTTCCCGGGCCGGCAGCGTCACCATGCGGCCGTTGCCCTCCAGGACAGCCGAGCGCGCGTCGATCGAGCGCAGCGTCCAGCCGGAGTTGATGTCGCCTAGGCGAATTCGTCAGGTCGAAATCTCGGATGCCACAAGCCCGAACAGCGCGGCTTCGCGGGCGCGCCAGTCCAGCCGAAGTGCTGCACCCACGCCCTCAGAGCCGTCGCAAAGCTGCGAAAGCCATCGCCCAACCTCGTCCGTCGGTCATGACAAAATTGCTGGTTTAGCCCGGCAACTGAGAGAATGTCGCCGATCGTGACGACGATCGTCACGGAGCGGCACATGAGATCGTCTGCAACCTGTAGACGCGTCTCGACATGAGCTTGCTCCGGGGAAGGATTACTACCCGCGGAACTCGCCTTCAGCCCACGATTCCCCGCGTCCGCAGCGCCGCGATCTCGGTCGCTCCGAGCCCGAGTTCGCTCAGAACCTGCTCTGTATGTTCGCCGAGGCGCGGCGCGGCGGTCGCGGTGGCGAACGCTTCGCCGTCCAGTATGATCGGCGAACGGACGGCGGGGGCGGTTCCGCCGCGGGCGCCGGTCGCCGGCAGATCGAGCCGCATCTTTCGTGCAACGACCTGCGGGTCCGCGAAGGATTCGCCGATCGTGTAGATCGGCCCGGCCGGCACGTTCGCGGCCTCGAGCGCGGCGAGCAGCCCGGCGCGCTCCCTCCTTTCGATCGCCGTCTGGAGCACGGCGATGAAGGCCCCGCGGTTGCGCACGCGATCCTCGTTCGCGGCGTAGCGCGGATCGTCGGCGAGTTCCTCCAGTCCGAGAATTCGGCAGAGGTCGCGCGACTGCCGGTTGTTGCCGGTGGCGATGATCAGCGGCCCGTCGGCGGCCCGAAAAACCTGATAGGGCACGAGATTGGGGTGGGCGTTGCCCATCCGGCGCGGGGAGCGTCCGGAGACGAAATAATTGAGCGCCATGTGGGCGAGGACGCCGACCTGGGCATCGAGCAGCGCCATGTCGATCTCGCCCCCGAGCCCCGTGATCGCGCGTCGCGCCAGCGCGGCCTGGATCGCGACGACGGCGTAGAGCCCGGTGAAAATGTCGGCCACTGCGACGCCCGCCTTCTGCGGTTCGCCATCCGGTTCGCCGGTCAGATCCATCATGCCGCCCATGCCCTGCACGATGAAGTCGTAGCCGGGGCGAGCGGCATAGGGCCCGTCATGTCCGAAGCCGGTGATCGAGCAATAGACCAGCTTCGGGTTGACCGCCTTCAGGCTCGAGTAGTCGAGGCCATATTTGGCGAGACCTCCGGTCTTGAAATTCTCGATCAGCACGTCCGCGCCGGCGGCCAGCTTGCGGATGATCTCTCGGCCCTCCACGTTCTCGAAATCCACCGCGAGAGAGCGCTTGCCGCGATTGCAGGAATGGAAGTAGGCGGAGTCGAGCTGCTCGCCGTTTTCGCCCTCGAGGAAGGGCGGGCCCCAGACGCGCGTATCGTCGCCGCCGCCCGGGCGCTCGACCTTCACCACGTCGGCGCCGAGGTCCGCCAGAATCTGGCCGGCCCACGGACCCGCGAGAATGCGCGCGAGTTCGACGACTTTCAGCCCCTCGAGTGGTTTCAGCGCAGCCTCCCCTTTTTGCTGGAAGAGCGCATATCTTACACGTGTGTCGATCGGGCGTCTCCCCTCCCCGTTCTCACGGGTTCTCGAGGGGCCCGGGTGGGGCTCTTCGCCTGCTTTGCGGTTAGGGCGAGCCTTCGAGGCCGCTGAAGGAGCGCCCGCCCCGCCTCGCCCCGATCTGTCCTAGGTTCCTTCTGTGAAGCGACCTTCTGTGTAGCGACGTTCGAATCCATCGAAAATGAAACAACCCGACGCTTCGCTCGTCATTGACGGTTCAGCACGACCTCCAGATCGGTGACATCCGCCCCGTGCGGCACCATCGACACCGCCTGCGCGCGCTCGGTTGCGCGAATCGACATATCCACGGAAAATAGCCCTCCAGTCACGGTTCCCTTGAACTGTCCACCCTCGACGCGGCCGCTCAAATCGCCCTGGACTTTGCGGGTCGTCTCCTCCCAATGGCCGTGGATGTTCTGTCCTTGGGCTTCGACGTAACTCTCGACGTTGAAGCGATAACTGTCGCTGGCGCAGACGAGCGATATCGTGAGCGATTGGCCGCTGTCGGAACCCGAATATTTTGCGCGGCAACTGATCCGTTCGCGGTGGCCGTCTTTGATCGTGGCCTGCCCGGAGCCGCGCCAACTGCCAAGGAAAGCGGCGAACGGACCCCCCGCTTCGCTCATGCCGATCCCCGGCCAAAGCAGTATGGCGCTGGCGATACCGAGCGCCATCAGCGAACGCGCGCGAGAGCCGCGACGCGACTGTGAGCTCATGGAATTGAACATCGAATTTCTCCGTTGAAGAAGCGATCCCATCATGGCGCGTGACCACGACGAAGAGGGGAGTCGATCGGCTGACGTCGCCGCTGAAGGCGCATCAAAAACGTGATCGCCGGACGCAAGATCAAGAGATCGGCGGTCACCGCCGCCAGCATGGCGAATGCGCTGAGCCAGCCGAACTGACGCAAGGTAGGCAGGTTCGAAAACGCGAGCGCCGCCAAGCCGCAGGATAGCACGACGGAGGTCAGGATCAGCGCGGGCCCGATAAGAACCGTCGCGCGCTCGACCGCGATAGCCGGGTCGGCGTCGGGTCGATCTTCGCGCCACATGCGGTTCAGGAAGTGGATCGTCGCGCTCAGACCCAGCCCGAACGAAACGGTCAACGCGATGACGCTGGAGAATTGAAGGCCGTCGCCCAGCAGCCGCAGCAAGGCGCCCGCCGCCGCGATGGGAAATATGCCGGGCAACAGGCTCGCCAACATCACCGGAAGCGACCGGAACGCGAGGCCGATGAAACTGGCGAGGAAGACGAATTCGACCGTCAGCCCGCGACTGAGCTTGTTGATCATGGCGGCGCTGCTGTGCGCGGCGATGACCGAGAGGCCGGTCGGCTCGATGATGTAGCCAGGGTGCTTCGCGCGCACCGCATCGAGCTTTGCGTTCAGTTGCGCGACGATCGGCACGAGCCCCGACGCGTCCTTGTCGGGAACCCGGCCGGAGACGATCACCGCATCCTGTTTTTCGTTGACGAAGCGTCGCACCAGATATTTCGGCAGCGCGTCGACATATTCTTTCAGCGTGTCGACGTCGCTCTTCCCCAGCTTCTGAGCGAGCCACCGCCGCAATGTCTCGACCGACCATACGTTGCCGACGCCCGCCTGATCCTCGAGCGCCTGGTGCACTTCGGCGATCGTGTCCAGCGTCTGCGGCGCGTAGAGGCTGACGCCGGGCGGGAACTTGATATACACGTCGATCGGGTTGGCGCCCGTGAGCTTGGCGTCGAGCCGCCCGCTCGCCCGCACAGCCTGCTCCTGGTCGGGGACCTGGTCCGCCAGTCGCCAACTGGGATGCAATCCGAAATAGGCGGCGCCGAGGCCGACGACGACGACGAGGCCGATCGCCGTGTTGAGGCCGGGTCGACGCACCATGCGCAAGGCGACCCAGTCGCAAAAGCGGCGCAGCGCCTCGACGCCCGTGTCCGAGCCCGCGGGCATCGAGGCGAGAGCGCTCTCCTTGCGCAGCAGAGTCACCCCCAACACGGGGACGAGCGAGAGCACCGTCACCAGCGCGACCATGACAGAAATGAAGCCCGCTTCGCCGAACGAGCGGATCGTTTCCGAATCCGAGAAGAGAAGGCCCAGGAAGGAGAGGCCCGCGGTCGCATGGGTGAGTACGCAAGCCGGCCCCACGACCTCGATTGCGGTGCGGAACGCCGTCCGGGGGTCGTCGCCGGCCATGAGTCGGTCGCGCGCCGCGAACGTCAACTGCATGCTGTCGGAAAAACTGATCACCATGATGAGCGGGGTCATCACGTTGAGAAATATATTCAATTGAAAACCCAGCCATCCGAGGGCGCCGAGCGCGAACGCGATCGCCAGCAGCGGCGGGCCGGCCGCCACGATCATGAAGGACACGCGCCGGAAAAACAGGATCGCGATCCCGCACCCCGCGAGGAAGCCGATCGTGTTGTAGACGAGCCTGTCGCGCTCCAAGGCGTTGCGTATTTCCAGTTGCATCACGGGCACGCCCGACAATTGCACCGAAAGGTTCGCGCCCTGCATGTCCTCCTTCGCCGTCTGACGGATGTCTTCCACCGCCTTGGACAGCTCTCCGCTCTCGACGACCTTCGGATCGAGCGAGAGAACGATGAGAGCCAGGGTCCCATCTTCCGAAAGCAGCTTGCCGCGAATGATGTCGTTGCTCATCACCCGCTGGATCAAGCTCTGGTACCCCGCTCCCTCGGGCAAGACCTCAGGAAACAGCGGCGGCGGCAGGCCGCCGCTCGGCGGAGGCGGCTCGCGTGCGGAAAACAGCGAAATAATGCCGCGCGCGCCGTCCACGAGCTGTAGATCGATGACGAGCTGGCGCAACTTCTCGACCGAGTCGCGCTCGAGCAGCGACTTGCCTTCGACCACGACCAGCACGTCGTACTCGCTGGACGGAAATTCGTGCGTAACCTGCTGGTATAGCTTGAACTCGGGCGTGTCCGAGCGGAACAATTGGCCCAGCGCATCGTCGATCTTGATCCTCTGGATCCCCAGGACCGCGACAATCGCCAAAATGACCGCTACGATGATCGACAGACGAGGAAAGCGGAACGGCAGCAACGCAAACCGCTCGGCCCCGAGAGCGACGCGCAAATGCTTCTCGGCCGCGCGGTCTGGAAATGACGGCGTCTCCCTATTCATCACGAAAGTCCCAAATCCATCAGGAGAAACGCTTCACCAAGAGCCGACTCGGCGCCCATTCTGCGCGCCGCCGCCCTGAAGTAGCGCTGATACACCATCCTCTCGAGGTGGCGAATATAACCTCTCGGCAAACGTGAAAGAAAAGCCGACATGGTTAACCACGTTCGGACGCTCGACGCCAGACGCCCTGCTCCGATGGTTCGGATTTCGTCACTGCTCGTCGGCGTCGTCGTCGAGGCGAAGCACGGATCGTCGCGGCCCGGCGCGCCCTGACGCTCCGGGCAAATAGCTGGATTTGTCGGCGCCCTCGAGGCACGGACTTGATATCGTCGTTCAAATCCGCGGACTACAAATCCGATCTGAGTAAAAGCGCCCCGACGGCGTCGGGGCAGACCCCGGCGCCGATCCTTGCGCGCGAGGGCGGCGCTTGCGATATCGGCCCGAGACGGCCGCGGGGCCGGGGCGAGGCTCGAGGCGGGATGGGGGTGGCGACGTCGCTGATCAACAATGAGCGCGCGAGGGGGCTGTTCTATCAGGCGCTGCTGATCGGGGCGCTCGCGGCGCTGATCGGCGCCGGCTGGCGCAACGCCGTCGTCAACATGGAGGCGCGCGGCATTCCCATGGGCTTCGGCTTCTGGGACGAGACCGCCGGCTTCGCCATCAACCAGTCGCTGATCGACTATTCCGCGCTTTCGACCTACGGCCGCGCGTTTTGGGTCGGGCTCTGCAACACGCTGCTGGTGTCCGCGATATCGATCGCGCTGGCGACGCCGCTGGGGTTCGCGGTCGGGGTCGCCAGGCTCTCGCACAACTGGATTCTCGCGAAGATCGCGCTGCTCTATGTCGAGGTGATGCGCAACACTCCGCTGTTGCTGCAACTGCTGTTCTGGTACAATGCCGTCCTGAAGTCGCTGCCCGGGCCGCGCCAATCGCTGGATTGGGGCGGCCTCGTCCTCGCCAACAATCGCGGCCTCTATCTCCCCAGGCCCGAGTTCGGGGAGGGCGCGTGGGCAATCGCTCCTGCGCTCGCGGCGGGCGTCGTCGCCGCGCTCGCCTACGCCGCCCATGCCCGGCGCCGCCAGAACTTCACCGGCGAGCGTGCGCCGGTCGCTTGGTTCGCTGTCGGGGCGATCCTTGTTCCGGCCGCCGCCGCCTATTTCGCCACAGGCCGTCCGGTGGATTTCAGCCTCGCGCGGCTGCAAGGCTTCAATCTGGCGGGCGGACTGCAGCTCCATCCGGAATTCGCGGCGCTGGTGTTCGGGCTCGTGACCTACACCGCGGGGTTCATCGCCGAGATCGTGCGAGCCGGGGTGCTGGCGGTTTCGCACGGCCAGACCGAGGCCGCCTCGGCGCTGGGGCTCTCCCGCGGCCAGCTGATGAAACTCGTCGTCGTGCCGCAGGCGTTGCGCCTCGTCATACCGCCGCTGACGAGCCAATACCTCAACATCGTCAAGAACTCGTCGCTGGCGGTATTCGTCGGCTATCCCGATCTCGTGCTGATCTTCGCCGGCACCGTGCTCAACCAGACCCATGCGGCGGTGCAGGTGATGGCGATCACGATGGCCGTCTATCTCGCGATCTCGCTCGTCATCGCGCTCGCGCTCAACGTCTTCAACGCACGCGCCGCGCTGAAGGAGCGATGATGCCCGGATCGACGAATTCCGCGGCCTGGGTCCGCACGCAGTCCGAGCCCCGGCTGCCGCCGCCGCTGTTCTCTCGCGGCGCCTTCGCCTGGGCGCGCGCCAACCTGTTTTCCTCGCTCTCCTCGTCGCTGCTGACAATTCTGATGCTCGCGCTGGCGCTCTGGTGCGCGCCGCCGCTGATCGAGTGGGCGACCGTGAAGGCGATCTGGTCGGCGCCCGACGGCGCCGCGTGCCGCGCGCATCAGGACGGCGCCTGCTGGGCTTTCATCGCCCAGAAGATCAATTACCTCCGCTACGGCTCCTATCCCGTCACTGAGCGCTGGCGCGTCGGTCTCACCGAAATTCTGGGCGCCGCGCTGACGGTCTGGCTGCTCTGGCCCGGCGCCCGGCATCGCGACATCGGCGCCGGACTGTTTTTCCTCGTCTTCCCGATCGTGGCGTTCGTCCTGCTCGACGGCTGGGAGAGCCTCGGGCTCCCCCACGTCGACACGCTGCTCTGGGGCGGCGTGTTCGTCACGCTCGTCACCGCGCTGGTCGGCATCGTGTTCTCGCTGCCGCTCGGGGTTTTGCTGGCGCTGGGGCGACGCTCGCATCTGCCAGTCGTGCGGCTCGCCAGCGTGATCTTCATCGAATTCGTGCGCGGCGTGCCGTTCATCACGGTGCTGTTCATGGCCAACAACATGCTGCCTCTGTTCCTACCGGCGGGTTGGGAGCCCGACCGTTTCATGCGCCCGCTCGTCGGCATCGCGTTGTTCTCGGCCGCCTATATGGCGGAGGAGGTGCGCGGCGGCCTGCAATCGCTCCCCGGAGGGCAATACGAAGGTGCGATGGCGCTGGGGCTGCACTATCGCAACATGATGCGCCTCGTCGTGCTGCCGCAGGCGCTGGTGCTCGTCATTCCCGGCATCGTCAACAATTTCATCGGCCTGTTCAAGGATACGACCCTGGTGGCGATCGTCGGGATCAACGACTTCCTCGCGACGATGGACAATGCGACAAAGGATACGATCTGGAGCGGCCCGACGATCCAGCCGACTGGCTATGCCTTCGCGGCGTTGTTCTATTTCGTGTTCTGTTATGCGATGTCACGCTATTCGGCGAGCATGGAGCGGCGGCTGCGACAAGCGCGTCGGCGTTGAAGGGGGCTGGGACGACGGGATGAACGCGATCGAATTTGTCGGCGTGCACAAATGGTTCGGATCGTTCCACGTGCTGCGCAACATCGACCTCGAGGTGCGGCCCGGCGAGCGGATCGTCGTCTGCGGCCCGTCCGGCTCCGGCAAGTCGACCCTGATCCGTTGCGTCAACCGGCTGGAGGAGCATCAGCGCGGCACGATCCGCGTCGACGGCATCGAACTGACGGCCGACGTGAAGCGCATCGACGAGGTCCGACGCGAGGTCGGCATGGTGTTCCAGCAGTTCAACCTGTTCCCGCACCTGACGATCCTCGAGAATTGCACGCTGGCGCCGATCTGGGTGCGCAAGATGCCCAAGCGCCAGGCCGAGGAGGTCGCGATGAAGTTCCTCGGCAGAGTGAAAATCCCCGAGCAGGCGCACAAATACCCGGGCCAGCTCTCCGGCGGTCAGCAACAGCGCGTCGCGATCGCGCGCGCCCTCTGCATGAGCCCGAAGATCATGCTGTTCGACGAGCCGACCTCTTCGCTCGATCCCGAAATGGTCAAGGAAGTGCTGGATACGATGACCTCGCTCGCGCAGGACGGCATGACGATGATCGTCGTCACCCACGAGATGGGCTTCGCCCGCCAGGTCGCCGATCGAGTCGTCTTCATGGACCAGGGCGAGATCGTCGAGATCAACGCCCCCGCGGAGTTTTTCGGCGCGCCCAAGCACGAGCGGACGAAGGCTTTCCTGAGCCAGATCTTGCGGTGAAGCTCGCATAGCAGTGGGGCGCCTTATTCAAAATGAGGGGGTCGGGGGTTCGAATCCCTCTTGCGGCGCCTTGCCCGCTCGGATGCTGCGGAGCCCCAGCGGACCCACCGAGCGAAAATCGCGCTCTTTCAACAGCCGTGCGGTCAGGCGGATAGGCGGGGAGAATTGAGCGCGCCCGCCCCGCCGTCGGGTTCAAGCCCCCAGCCGAGGAAAAGCGACAAGCCTCTTGGGCCGGATTTCTACGCGGTGGGCCAAGCCCGCGTGGGCTGGGGCCCGCAGTACGTCAATTCTGAGGGCGCAACTCGTCACTTGCTACCTCTGCGCGGCTTGCCGGGCGGGCGGAACGGCGTCAGGCCTTCCGCGCGAAGGGCGATCGAGAATTGCCGCGCCGCTCGGTCTAGTCGTTCTTCGGAGGGGTCCTCGGCCGCAACCATCAGGCGTTCCATCGCGTCTTGCCAGGGGCCGTTGTTCCGATGCAACACCGAGACTTCGCCGCGCGCGCAGGTCCCGTTGCGCGACAGCAGCCCAACTCCACGCGTCGGAAGCGAAGCGAGCGAAGCGACGCCGCCGCAAGGCGCCGCCGGCGACGCCGAGCAGGTTTCACGAGGTTCCAGGCAAAAACGGGGGCAAGCGGTGAACGCAGATGACATAGCTTCGGCTACCGCCCATGATGGGCCATATTCTTGTTTGAACATTCCCGAAACAGCTACGCAGGGCGCGCGGCCCCGCTATTTAGGCCCCACGAGATGACCGAGTCCGGCGTCGCCTTGCCATGCTCGAAGGCCACAATAAACGAAACGGGAACGTCCGCCGCCGTCGCGAGGTCGAAGCGGGTCCAATTCAGACGCTCGCGAGCCTCGCGGCATTGCTCCCCGGTCATTTCGTGGCCTTCCTCCCCGTGCGCGGGGAGGAAGGCGCAAGGGTCCGGAAAATTTTCCGGAAGCTAACGCTTTTCCCCGCGCGCCCCAAGGGTGCGGGCCTGATGCGCAAGATTCTTGTCGATGCCTTGTTCCGCAAGCGTGGGTTTTTCGTCAACCCCCGCTCACTTGATTGGGCTTCCTCGTGTCCCTACATTCAGACCAACAGTTTCCTTCTGCGCCCTGCGCAACCCATCAATTGTTGCTGTTGCCGTGCCCCCGGGGGCCCCCCGCTCGCTTGCGCCATTTTAACCGCGCCGCTTCGCTCTCAGCAATCCGTTCCGCTCGTTCCTACAAATCCGGGTCTTCGTCCATTATCGGCGCACGAGCCGCCAGTACGACCACTATAGCGAGGCACGCGACCCAAGCCATGGCGATCCCGATCCAAATGAGCATCGGCACGTCCTCCATGCTACAGTATAGACGGCTGGAAGTTAAAGTTACGTTAGGGCACTGGCTCCGTCAGCGCGACCCTTGTGTTTCCTCAACCTGACGCCAGGCCCCTCGCCGTTCTCGGGGATGAACTCGACGCCGCCGCGCTTGAGATCTTCCGCTGCGATCGAGCCTCCGAGCGCATCCATGTGGCTGGCGTTAAAAGAGCCCGGCTTTTTGCCCCGATCACGCATCGGCGGGCCGATTACGCCGCCCATGAGCTGCTTTTTGGTTTCGATGTACTCACGTAAGCGCCCTGCGCAGAGAGACATCGCGGTTGCCGAAGCGGACTATCTCGTCGAGGTCGAAGTCGAAATCTACAGCGATCGTCACCCTCTCTCCCGTCGCCGATCGGTTCCTCAGCCTCGCAGTTCCGCGACAAAGATGCTCGACAATTGAGCAAGTGCGCCGGCGAATATCAGGGGCGGCGCACTATCCTTTCAGGGTCATTCGTCGGCGGCTATGTCGTGATCGGCGCTAGGCGAGGTCTTCCATCCTTTTAGCCGCTCAATCATTTCACGGATATGCGCAACCGTCACGATCTCTCCATCAGGGCGCGTCAGCGTGACCAAATCATCGGGACCGTAGCCGGCCACTTTCTGATCGAGCTTGGTCTTGAGGTGTTGGCCCAATCGATGCGCCGCTGACTCGTCGTCTGGCGCGCGTCCTTGCCACTCGTCTACAGCGCGGCCGCTGGCGACTCGGATTGCCCTGTACGCGCTTGGCGTCTTCGCGGCGATGGTCTCGTCAGACATCGCCGGCTCCGCCGTGGGATGCCCAAGCGCCTGCGCGAGCAAGCGGCGGATGGCTTCCGAGCGCGACGGGCGCGGTTCGGGCTGGGCGGCAATCCAGGCGTCGAGGGCGGCGGTCAGTGTGGGCGGCGAACGGAAATTGAGCATCGGGTCCATCCCTGTTGCGGGACGCCCTCGCTTTTTTCGTAAGACGGGTATTGACATGGGCATATTTTCGTCTTACGACAATTAAGCCGGGCGAGCAAGAGGCTCCTAACCCTCTTACCCGCCCTAACCGCAACCGAACGACAGAGGTTCGATCATAGCGACGAAGCCCTCGCCGATGCGATCGGTCGGGCCGACGCCTTCGTGAAGGGCGCCGAGGCCGAACTCGCGACGCTCAAGAATGAATTCAAGGCGCGCGGCCTTTCGGAAGTCGCGGGTGACGATTTCACGGTGACGGCGTCCGAACAGATTTCGGGCCGGATCGATGCCAAGGCCGTGAGGAACTGCTCGGCGCGCGCTACAGCGCGTTCGAGAAGGTCATCATCTCGACCGTCATTTGGATCAAGGCCGCCACCGGCTCGCCCTCGGCCTGACCGAAGCGGCGGCGGGCAACGATCCTGCCGCCATAGCCCCCGAAACCTGGGCGCGCTGTCGCCCGAAATCCAACTTTCAAGGAGAATGCTATGTCGAAATCCACGAATCCGCTCGCGCAGTTCTCGCGCGACCCTGTCCTCCGCAACGCTTTGAAGCTTTCGGCAGCCGACGCCGGCAGCTCATTTACCGTCGACGAGGCGATCACGCCCGAACTGGTCGCCGCATAAAATCCCAAAAAACGCTGGACGTTTGAGGCGGCGAAGTCTCGCTCCCTGTCCCGCAATACTCCATTCGACGGCTGGCAGTTTACCGGGAAGGTGGTCACGACGATTGTGGGCAAAAAAATTGTCTACCCGAATCGACTGACACTCCGTGCCTTACCCGGCTCCGCGATCATTTCATTCGCTGAATTGCTACCAGTCAACTTCCCGCTAACTTAATATTCCCATCCGTTTCCCGACGTTCTTAAGCACGCTCAGCGCCTGCTGTAGTTCTTCCCGTGTGTGCGTCGCGGTCATGATGGTGCGGATGCGCGCTTTGCCTTCAGGTACGGTCGGGAACGCGATGCCTGTGCCCAGCACACCTTCTTTGAACAGTTCGCGGGAGAAGTCCATGGTCAACTTGCCGTCGCCAATGATGATGGGAGTGATTGGAGTTTCACTTGCCGGAGTGGCTTTACCGCCGATATCGAAACCCAGCAGTCCCAGTTCTCTCTTCCAGAAGCGCGTGTTTTCCCAGAGCCTTTCCATACGCTCGGGCTCGTTTTCCAGAACATCAAAGGCGGCAATGCAAGTCGCGGCAACGGACGGCGGATGCGAAGTCGAAAACAAGAACGGCCGCGCGCGGTGATAGAGGAAATCGATCAAGTCGCGAGTGCCGCAGACGTATCCGCCGAGCGCTCCAATCGCCTTCGACAGGGTGCCCACCTGAATGTCGACTCGCCCGTGCATGCCGAAGTGATCGATTGTGCCTCGGCCGGCGCGGCCCAGAACGCCGGAAGCATGCGCGTCATCGACCATCATGATGGCACCATACTTTTCAGCGAGATCGCAGAGCGCGGGCAGCGGGCCGATGTCGCCGTCCATCGAGAAGACGCCATCGGTGATAAGCAACTTCTTGCCCTGCTTCGTTTTTTATGCTGGCAAGTTGCTCCTCCGCGTGCGCCATGTCTTTATGACGGAAGACCAGAATCTTCGCCTTTGAAAGCCGCGCGCCGTCGATGATGGATGCATGGTTGAGCGCGTCGGAGATGATGAAATCCTCTTTCCCCAGCACAGCCGAAACCGTTCCGGCATTCGCTGCAAATCCCGACTGAAAGACGACGCATGCCTCGACATTCTTGAAGCGTGCGATCTTTATTCCAATTCCATGTGGATCTTCATCGTGCCCGCGATGGTGCGAACCGCGCCTGACCCGACGCCGAACTTCCGCGTAGCTTCGAGCGCGGCCTCGCGTAGCTTGGGATGCGTGGTCAAGCCGAGGTAATTGTTCGAGGCGAGATTGATGACTTTCTTGCCATCGAACGTGCAGACGGCCGCCTGCTCGTCCTCAAGCACGCGCAGCTTGAAGTGCGTGCCTTTCGCCTTGAGTTCGTTTAGTTGCTCGGTCAGGTAAGAAAGAGGATTAGTGCGGATTGCGGTAGTCATGTGCGCCTCGTGAACTTCTTTTCCGCGGATTCACGCGGGTGAACGCGGTTTCTTTACCACAAATAGTCTATCTCCGCCATTGTAGACAGGGGGCGGGCCGGGTGATGCGCGGATCGGTACGGCCAGCCATCACGCTTGAACTCTCCCACGACGGTCTGCTTTTATACAAGTGTCAAATAGTCTACGAGGGGGACTCCCATGGCTCCCCATGCGACGATCTCACCCCAGGAAGCTGCCGACCGGCTGGCGATCCGCGAGCTTATCGACGCCTACGCCCACTGCGCCGACCAGCGTGACGCGCAGGGCCAGATGGCCCTGTTCACGCCGGATACACGCTTCGTCGTGTTCATGGACGCGCGCGACCCGGAGCCGACGCAGGAGCTGCACGGGCGCGACTCGCTCGCGCCGGTGTTCGACAACCTCACTTTCAGACGGGGCGCGCCGCGTCGGGCGCGAGCCGGCGAGATAGATGTCCATGGGTTGTCTCCCTTTGCTTATGAGATTGTTGGTTGGTTACTTCTTCGAAGCCGCGTAGCGCGCCTTGGTCTCGGCATTCATCGGATAAAGACCCGGCAGCGCCGCGCCGCCATTCACCTCATCGACGATCCAGGCTTCCATCCGTTCCTGCTCGGGCCCCTCCGCCAGGACGAGATCGAGCAACGCCTGCGGGATCACGACCGCGCCGTCCTGGTCGGCGACCATGATGTCGTTCGGAAAGATCGCAACCCCGCCGCAGCCGATCGGCTCGCCCCAGCCGACGAAGGTCAGGCCGGCGACCGAGGGCGGCGCGGCATAGCCGTCGCACCAGACCGGCAAACCGGTACCGAGCACGCCTTCGAGATCGCGCACCACGCCATCGGTGACCAGCGCGGCTACCCCGCGCTTGACCATGCGGGCGCACAGGATATCGCCGAAGATGCCGGCATCGGTAATGCCCATGGCGTCGACCACGGCGATGCAGCCCTCCGGCATGGCTTCGATCGCGGTCCGGGTGGAAATCGGCGACGACCAGGATTCCGGCGTCGCCAGATCCTCCCGCGCCGGCACGAAACGCAGCGTAAAGGCCGGCCCGACCAGCCGCTGCTGCCCGGGCCGCAGCGGACGCGAGCCGCGCATCCAGACGTTTCGCAGGCCCTTCTTGAGCAGAACCGTGGTGATGGTGGCGGTGGAGACGCGGGAAAGGGTCGCGATGGCTTCGGGGGTCAGGGACATCGAAACAGAACTCCGGGTAGGGGATTGATCGGCGGGCGCATCTTGCGGGGCGCGGGCGTCGCGTCAAGGGCGTGCCGCTGGGCCTGCCGATGGTGCATCGCGCGATCACCACATCTTATCGCCGTTATGCGGATTAATTTATTGAATTTGCAAGCCAATTCGCGCGAAGCGAATTCCACTTCGCCGCAAAACGCGCTAGAGCTTGAGCAGTGATCAAGAGTTATGAGGCCATGGCCGCGACACTCTCCCCGCCCCGCCTTTTGCCGAGTGGTGACAGCGCCATCACGGTGGAATTCGGCCGCAATATCGATGACGCCGCCAATCGGCGGGTGCTGGCGCTCGATCGCGCGCTCGCGCGCGAGCCGGTCGCGGGCGTGACCGAGACGGTGCCGACCTATCGGTCGCTGCTGGTGCATTACGATCCCGTGCTGATCGATTTCGACGACGCTGAGCGAGAAGCTGCCGCGCTGGCGCAACTGCCGGTGCCGCCGGCGACAAAACGCGGCGCTGGCGCATTCCGGTGGCCTATGGCGGCGAGCACGGCATCGATCTGGAGGATGTCGCCAAGACGCTGAATACCACGCCCGATGATATCGTGGCGCGGCATATCGCCGGCGACTACCGCGTCGCCATGATCGGCTTTACGCCAGGATGGTCCTATCTCAGCGGCCTCGAGCATTCGCTGCACATGTCGCGGCGGCAAAATCCGCGGCTGCTGACGCCGGCCGGCACGATCTCGATCGGCGGCGTGCAGACCGGCGTGCAATGTCTCGCCGGGCCGAGCGGCTGGCATTTGCTGGGGCGAACCGCCGGTCAGAACCTACCAGTTGCATCGCGATCCGATCTTCCTGCTGGAGCCCGGCGATCGCGTGACGTTTTCCGCGGTCGATGCCAAGACGTTTGCGGAGCAGGATCGCGCCGCCGAAGCCGGCGAGATCGTCGCCGAATTGATCGCCGCATGAGCAAGCTCGTCATTTCAGCCATCGGCCCTGCGAGTTCGGTCCAGGACGGCGGCCGCCACGGCGCCCAGCGCTATGGTCTGACGCCGAGCGGCGCGATGGATCGGTTGGGGCTTGCCGCGGCCAATTGCTCTGGTCGGCAACGCAGACTTCGCTGCCGCAATCGAGATCGGCCCGTTCGGCGCCGCGTTCACCGCGCGCGAGGGCGCGGTTCGCGTCGCGCTCGCCGGAGCGCCTCGCGCAACGCCGATATCGCCGGACGTGCGGTTGCCTCCGATACATCGATGACGCTGGCGGACGGTGAGACGTTGAAGCTGGGCTTCGCCCGCGGCGGCTCGTTCAGTTATCTCGCGATCGAAGGCGGAATTGCGGGCGAACCGATGTTCGGCAGCCTGGCCGTCAATGCGCGCGCGGGGCTCGGCAGCCCCTATCCGCGTCCGCTGCAGGCCGGGGATGAATTGCAGATCGCGACCGCAAGCGGTGCGGCCGAGCGCCGGATCGATCTTCCCGCCGCCGCTCGAAGCGCCGATCCGCGTGGTGATGGGTCCGCAGGACGACGAATTCGCCGAGGACCAAAAAGCTTGTTTCTGGACAGCGAGTGGAAGATATCGGCGACCAGCGACCGCATGGGTTACCGGCTTGAAGGTCCGGTCATCAAACATCTGCACGGTCACAACATCGTCTCCGACGGCACCGTGAACGGCAGCATCCAGGTGCCCGGCAACGGCGCGCCCATCGTGCTGATGCCGGACCGCGGCACCAGCGGCGGCTATCCCAAGATCGCTACCGTGATATCGGCCGATTTCGGGCGGTTCGCGCAGATCCGGCCGGCCGCGGTTTCCGCTTCAAGGCCGTCAGTATGGCGGAGGCGCAGGCTGAGGCGCGCAAGTTCGCGGAATTGCTGCGCGCCCTGCCCGATCGCGCTCCGCGCCATCGAGAATTTTGATCTCAACATCGAGGCGCTGCAAGATGCCAATGTCGCCGGCGCCGCCGTCAGCGCCGTCGACGCCGGGACATGGCAGATTCCGTCGCCTGCAGATACGCTGGCGCAGGACTATCAGAGACCACTCACGCAAGCGGACAAAACCATGACCACAATCGATCTCAATTGCGATCTCGGCGAAAGTTTCGGCGCCTGGGAAATGGGCAATGACGCCGCCATGATCGAGCTCGCCACCTCGGTCAACGTCGCCTGCGGCTTTCACGCCGGCGATGCCGACATCATGCGCCAGACGGTGAGCTGGCGAAGGCCCGCGGCGTCAGCATCGGCGCCCATCCCGGGTACCGCGACCTGCACGGTTTCGGCCGCCGGCCGTTTCCCGGCATGAAGGCTTCCGAGATCGAAAACCTCGTCGCCTACCAGATCGGCGCCTTGCAGGCGATCGCGACCGCGGCCGGCCACAAGGTCACCCACGTCAAGGCGCATGGCGCGCTGTCCAACGTCGCCTGCGAGGACGAAATGACCGCGCGCGCGATCGCCGTCGCCATCAAGGCGGTCGATCCCAATCTGATCTTCGTGGTGCTGGCCAATTCGCGGCTGGTGCAGGCTGGCGAAGCCGCCAACCTGCCGATGGTGCACGAAGTGTTCGCCGACCGCGCCTATGAGGACGACGGCTCGCTGGTGTCGCGCCGCAAGCCCGGCGCGGTGCTGCATGATGCCGACAAAATCGCCGAGCGCGTGGTGCGGATGGTGCAGGACGGCGCCGTGGTCTCGGTGACCGGCAAGGTCATCAAGATGCGCACCGACACGGTCTGCATTCACGGCGATACGCCCGGCGCGGTCGATATCGCGCGGGGATTGCGCAAGGCGTTGAAGGATCCGGGCATCGACGTGGCGCCGTTCAAGCGGCGGCGTGACGAAGCCTGGCCGCGCAGAAGATCCTCAACGCAAGCGATGGGGATCCGGCATGGACGTTTCCCATTTCAAGAATTTCGAAATGTTCGATCCCGAAGCCGGCGAATTGCGCGGCGGCCACGAACTGATCGTCGAAGGCGACAAAATCCGGGAAGTCTCGGACAAACCGATCAGGCTTGCGGAGGCCAATGTGGTCGATTGCGGCGGCCGCACGCTGATGCCCGGCCTGATCGACAGCCATGTCCATGTGGTGTTGTCGGAAGTCGCGATCCGCAATTTGGAAAGCGTGCCGTTGACGCTGATGACCGCGCGCGCCGCCGAATTGATGCGCGGGATGCTCGATCGCGGCTTCACCAGCGTGCGCGACACCGGCGGCGCCGATTGGGGGCTGAAGGAAGCGACCGAGAAATGGCTGCTGCCGGGACCGCGGCTGTTTATCGCCGGACGCGCGATCGGCCCGACCGGCGGCCATAGCGACAGCCGCCGCCGCACCGATTTCGGTATGCGCTGCCATTGCTGCAACGCCATGTCGTTCGCGATGGGCGTCGCGGATGGCGTTTCCGAAGTGCGCCGCGCGGTGCGCGAGGAAATGCGCCAGGGTTGCGACCAGGTGAAGATCATGATGTCCGGCGGCGTCGCCTCGCCCTACGATCCGCTCGATAGCCTGCAGTTCTCGGTGGACGAGGTGAAGGCGGCCGTCGAGGAGGCGCAGGCCTTCGGCCGCTATGTCTGCGCCCACGCCTATACGCCGCAAGCGATTACGCGCGCGGCGAATGCCGGGGTACGCACCATCGAGCACGGCAATCTCATCGACGATGCATCGGCCAAGCTGATGGCCGAAAAGGGCATGTTCCTGGTCGCCAATCTCGTCACCTATTTCGAGATGAAGAAGCATGCCGCCGAATACGGCATGAACTCGGACATGCTGGCCAAGAACGACCTCGTCATCGACGGCGCCTTGAAGTCGCTCGAAATCTGCAAGCGTCACGGCATCCCGGTCGCCTACGGCACCGATCTGCTCGGCCAATTGCAAGTGGCGCAGTCGAGAAATTCACGCTGCGCGCCGAGGTGCTGTCGCCGGCCGAGATCATCCGCTCGGCCACCACGATCGGCGCCCAGGTGGTGCGCATGGAAGGCAAGCTCGGCTGCCTGAAGCCCGGCGCGTTTGCCGATCTGCTCGTCGTCGACGGCAATCCGCTGAAGGACCTGAAGCTGTTTCCGGAACAGGGCCGGCATCTTTCGGTCATCATGAAGGCCGGGCGCTTCCACAAGAACCGGCTGCATTGAGTTCCTGATGTCACAGCAAATCCTGTTCAGGAATTTCGAACTGCTCGAGCCTTCGTTCGGCGAACTGCGTGGCGGATATCAGTTGCTGGTCGAAGGCGACACGGTCAGGGAACTCAGCGAGACGCCGGTCAACGCGCCGGAAGCAACGCGTGATCGACTGCGGCAAGCGCACCTTGATGCCGGGACTGATCGACTGCCACGTCCATGCCATCCACAGCGAGGTCAATGTTCGCTTCATGGAGACGCTGCCGCTGACGCTGGTCACGGCGCGCGCGGCGACGCGGTTGCGCGCCATGCTCGACGCGGCTTTACCACCGTGCGCGACACCGGCGGGGCCGACTGGGGCATCAAGACCGCGATCGAAACCGGACATATCACAGGTCCACGGCTTTATATCGCCGGCCAGTCGATCGGCCCGACCGGCGGCCATTCGGATTCGCGCCGCCGTACCAACCGCGGCGGCGAATGCGTCTGCTGCAACGGCCTGCAATTCAAATCCGCCATCGCCGACGGCGTCGATGAGGTCCGCAAATCGCGCCCGCGAGCAGATGCGCCAGGGCGCCGACCATGTGAAGATCATGATGTCCGGCGGCGTCGCCTCGCCCTACGATCCGCTCGACAGCCTGCAATTCTCCGACGGCGAAGTCAGTGCGGCGGTGGAAGAGGCAACCGCCTTCGGCCGCTATGTCTGCGCCCATGCCTATTCGGCGGAGGCGATCACCCGCGCCGCGCGGCTCGGCGTCCGCACCATCGAGCACGGCAATCTGATCGACGATGCGTCGGCCAAAGCTGATGGCCGAAAAGGGCATGTACCTGGTGCGAACCTCGTCACTTATTATGCCATGAAAGACCGTGCCGCGCAGTTCGGCATGATCGGCGAAAGCCTCGCCAAGAACGAAATCGTGCTGCAGGGCGGGCTGAAGTCGCTGGAGATCTGCAAGCGCCACGGCATTCCCGTCGCCTATGGCAGCGACCTGCTCGGCGAGTTGCATTGGGACCAGTCGAAAGAGTTCACCATCCGCCAGGAGGTGGTCTCGCCGATCGAGATCATCCGTTCGGCGACCACGATCGGCGCCGAGGTGCTGCGGATGCCGGCAAGGTCGGCACATTGCAGCCGGGCGCCTTTTCCGACGCCATCCTGGTCGACGGCAATCCGCTGAAAGACCTTGCGCTGCTGGCGATCAGGGCAAACATCTCTCCCTGATCATGAAGGCCGGCGTCTTGCACAAGAACCGGCTGAATTGATCGGAACGGCCCGCTAGAGAGACGATCTTGACCGTCATACCCGGATGGACCTCATCGCGTTTCGTCGGCCGCGTGGCGCTTCGAACCGCGGCCGGCGTGTCGCTGGCCTATATCCTGCTGCCGATGTTCTTCGTGATTTGGCTGGCGTTCTTCGCCCAGGAAATTCCTCGTTCCCCCCGGAAGGCTATTCGCTGAAATGGTTCCGCGCCATTCCCGGCAACGACAGGTTCGTCTCGGGATTTCTGCTCAGCCTCGAGGTCGCGGTGGTCGCAACCGCGATCGGCCTCACCTCGGCGTTCCCGCCGCGATCTGCCTCGCGCGCGGCCGCTTCACCGGACGTGAGGCGGTGAACAATCTGCTGCTGCTGCCGCTGATCGTGCCGGGCATCGTGCTCGGCATCGCGCTCTATGTCTTCCAGGTCGAAGCCGAGATCGCGACCGGCTGGCCGATCCTCGGTTCGCTCGCCGGTCTGGTCGCCGGCCACGTCCTGATCGCCATCCCCTGGACGGTGCGCCTGATCACGGCGAGCCTCGTCGGCATGGATCGCGCGGTCGAGGAAGCCGCCCAAAGCCTCGGCGCCGACCGCCTGACCACGTTCCGGCGCGTCACGCTACCCGCGATCTTGCCGGGCATTGTCGCGGCAGCCTTGTTCGGCTTCATCGCCTCGTTCGGCAATCTGGAAATGAGCCTGTTCCTGGTCGGTCCCGGCCGCACGACGCTGCCGATCGCGATCCTGCAATATCTCGAATGGAAGATCGACCCGACGATCGCCGCGGTGTCGGTGCTGCAGATCCTGTTCATCGGCGGCGGCCATGCTGCTGACCGATCGCTTCGTCAAAATCGGCCGCGTGGTCTGACGATGGCGCGCCTGCAGTTGACCGGCATCACCAAGCGCTATGGCGACTTCAGGGCCGTCGATGACGTGTCGCTCGACGTCGCCGACGGCGAGTTCCTGGTGCTGCTCGGCCCTTCCGGCTGCGGCAAGACCACGACCCTGCGCATCGTCGCCGGCTTTATCGAGCCGACATCCGGCAGCGTCCACTCGGTGAGCGCGATATCACCGCGCTGCCGCCCTGGAAGCGCAACGCCGGCCTGGTGTTCCAGAGCTATGCGCTGTTTCCGCATATGACCGTGGCCGAGAACGTCGCGTTCGGTCTCAAGATGCGCAAGCATGCCGAAAGCGGAGATCGAGGCCGAAGATCGCCGAGGCGCTTGCGGCTCGTGCGGCTCGACATCTGGCGACCGGCTGCCGCGAGCAGTTGTCGGGTGGCCAGCAGCAGCGCGTGGCGCTGGCCCGCGCCTGGTGTTCCAGCCCGAAGTGCTGCTGCTCGACGAACCCATGTCCAATCTCGACGCCAAGCTGCGCCAGGAGTCCGCGTCGAGATCCGCGAACTGCAGCGCAAGCTCGGCCTGACCACCGTGATGGTCACCCACGACCAGGAGGAAGCCCTGACCATGGCCGACCGGCTCGTGGTCATGAGCGAGGGCCAGATTCGCCAGATCGGGTCGCAGCAGGATCTCTACGAACGCCCTTCGGAAAAATTCGTCGCCGATTTCGTCGGCCGCTCCACCTTCATCGACGGCCGATGGATGGCTCCGGGCGCTTCGTCTCGGCTGGCGGCCTCGTCGTCGCCTGCGAGGTTCGCGCCGGCAACGCCTCGCTCGCGCTGCGCCCGGAACGGCTGGCGCTGATCACGACGGCGGCGCCGGCGATGGACAACAGCTTCTCCGGAGCGTGGAATTCATCTCCTATCCTGGGATCGCAGGTCGACCTGCACGTCCGCCTGTCGCCAAGGAACGGTCATCGTGCAGATCCAGAACCGGCCGGAACAGCCGCTGCCGGTGATCGGAGAACAGGTCCATATCGGCTGGAGCAAGTCGACAGGCCGCGTATTCCCGTCATAATCTCACTGCCAACCCGTCAACGCCCGGAGACGCCACCATGACCAGATCGAAATCCCGCCGCGAAGTCCTGCTCGGCGCAGCCGCGCTGGCCGGCACGGCCGCTTGCCGCGCACCGCATCGGCGGCAGGCAAGGGCCGCATCGTCGTCGGCACCTGGGGCGGCGACTACGCCCGCCTGCTCAACAAGAACATCGAGGTGCCGATCCTGATCAAGGACGGCTGGGAGGTGGTGCAGGATCAGGCCGGCGATCCCGAACGGCGCTCGAAAATGCTCGCCGAGCAGCGGCTGCCGCGCGGCACGTCGGATGTGCAGGGACTTTCGGCGCTCAACATGTTCCAGATGCATGACGCCGGCGTGGTGTTGCAGATCGACTACGGCAAGCTCAAGAATGCCGGCAATCTGCTGCCGTCGATGAAATATCCCTACGGCGTCGGCCATATCTATTCGGGCAAGGTCGGCGTCTACAATCCGAAGCTGATCACGACGGCGCCGACCAGCTACAAGGACGTGTTCGATCCCAAGCACGGCAACAAGCTCGGCATCATCGACATCCAGTACCAATACACGCTGGTCTGCGCGGCGCTCGCCGCCGGCGGCAAGGTCAACGACATCGAGCCCGGCAAGAAGCTGCTGCTGGAATGCAAGAATGCCGGGATGCGGATTTATCCGACCAACGAGGCGTTCGCCCAGGGCCTGAAGTCGGAGGAACTCGGCATCGGCGTGATGTGGAAGGCGCGCGTCGTGCAATGGCAGAACGCCGGCATTCCCGTGAACCGCCGTTGCCCCCACGCGAAGGCACGCTTGCCTACGTCTCGGGCTTCGTCATCCCGAAGAACGCGCCCAACAAGGAAGGCGGCTACGCCTATCTCGACGCCATGCTCGACAAGAGCGCGCAGGAAGCCTTTGCCGTCGACATGGGCTACAACCCCACCGTCTCCAACGCCGGTGGTCGCGCCCGATCTCAACAACGCATCGGCTTCACCCCCAACGAGGTCAAGAAACTCGTCGATCTCGACTACGACTACATGAACAAGAACGACGTCGATTTCAAGGAATGGTGGGACAAGGTGCTGAAGAGCTGAAGCGGGCGTCCGACAACCAATGGCCGCGACCGGCCCGACCCAATTCCAGTCCGACGAGACACGTACGCCGTTGCTTTCGGCCACGATGCTGGTCGGGCCGGCGACGGTGTTCGTGGCCGCCGGTCTGTTGGGGCCGCTTCTGATCCTGTTGCGCTACAGCTTCAATCGTTTCGATCCGCGGCGCATGATGGTGGAGGCGTTCTCGCTCGACAACTACGTCAAGTTCTTCGCCGATCCCTACTATACCGGCGTGCTGTGGACGACGTTGCGGGTGGCCGCGCTTTGCACGCTGGCCTGCCTCGTCATGGGGTTGCCGCTCGCTTATGTGCTGGCGCGCACCCAGTCGCGGTTCAAGAACGTGCTGATCATGCTGGTGGTGTTGCCGCTGTTCGTCGGCAACGCCGTGCGCGCGGCAGGCTGGATGGTCCTGTTCGGCGCCAAGGGCTTTCTCAACGTGACCTTGATGCGGTTCGGCGTCATCAACGAGCCGCTGCAACTCATGTATACCGAGGGCGCGGTGGTGGCCGGCATCATTGCCGTCAATCTGCCCTACATGGTGCTGACGCTGCAGAGCGTGATCGAAGGCATCAACCGCAATGTCGAGGAGGCCGCCTTCAGCCTCGGCGCAGGCCCGATGACGATGTTTCGCCGCGTGCTGCTGCCGCTGTCGCTGCCGGGCATCCTCGCCGGCACCATCCTGACCTTCATCCTCGGCATGAACGCCTATGCGACGCCGGTCCTGCTCGGAGGCCCCAAATTCAAGATGATGGGGCCGTTGGTGTTCGGCGAGTTTCAGCTCAACAACTGGCCGTTCGGCGCAGCCGTCGCGTTCGTCCTGATGACCGCAACGCTGGGTTTGACGGCGACGGCAAATATCCTGGTACAGCGCCGGTTTCGGCGATGACAATACGAAAGGGACGTTTTCATGACGGTTGGCGTCGGCGGATCGAGCGCGGAGGCGGAGCTCGCCGCCATGAAGACATGCGCGGCGACGTGCCGCCGATCGGCGTCGAGGAGCGGTTGCGGCGCATCGCCCGCGCGCAGGCGATCATGCGCGAGAAGGGCATCGACGCGCTCTATCTCGATGTCTCCTCGAGCATGACCTATTTCACCGGACTCAATTTCCGCCGCACCGAGCGCATGCACTAGCGCGGTGCTTCCGGCGCAAGGCGATATCGTCTACGTCTCGCCCGCCTTCGAGGTCGAGAAGCTCAAGACCATGACGTCATTCGGCGACAAGATCGCCGCTTGGGAGGAGGACGAGGATCCGACCGCCACCGTAACCGAGACGGTACGCGCGCTCGGGTTCCCACGCGGCATCATCGCGGTCGACGAGGCGACGCCGTTCTTCACCTTCGACGGGCTGCGCCGGGCCGGCAACAGCTACACGTTCATCAACGCGGTCGATGTCACCGCCGGCTGCCGCATGATCAAGTCGGAGCACGAGGTCGCGTTGATGCAGACCGCGAAGAACATCACGCTTGTGGCGCACAAGGCGGCGGCACGCATCATGCGCGAGGGCATCACGACGACCGAGGTGCAGGCCTTTCTGGTCGCCGCCCACAAGAAGCTCGGCTCGCAAGGCCCGCCGCCGTTCAACGCCGTCCTGTTCGGCGAGGCGACCGCCTATCCGCACGGCGTGCCCTATCCGCAGACGCTGAATGACGGCGACATGATCCTGATCGATACCGGCGCGCCGGTCGACGGCTATCTCTCGGACATCACGCGCTCCTACGTCTTCGGCAAGCCGACGCGGCGCCAGCGCGACGTCTGGGACCTGGAGATGCAGGCACAGGCGGCGGGCTTCGCGGCGGCAAAACCCGGCAACCGCTGCGAGGATATCGACACCGCGGCGCGCGGCGTCATCAACGGTGCGGGCTTCGGACCGGGCTATGCACGCCCGGCCTGCCGCACCGCACCGGCCACGGCATCGGCCTCGACGTGCACGAATGGCCTTATCTGGTGAAGGGCGACAAGACCGTGCTGCGGCCCGGCATGACGTTCTCGAACGAGCCGACCATCTGCATCTATGGCGAATTCGGCGTGCGGCTCGAGGACCATATGCTGATCACCGAGACCGGTGCGCGCTGGTTCACCCAGCCGGCCCATTCGGTCGACGATCCTTTCGGGCTGGAGAAGTGAGCCGAGGTAGAAGCGTATGTAGGCGCCGGCACAGTCGGCTCCGGGTGAAGCCGTTTAGGGTTGCCGACTGCCTTGGACAAATCCTGCCCATTGGGCAGGATTTGTGCTGAATGCACCAGGGTCGTAGCCAGCAGGATTTTCTTCCGGTAATCGAGGTCGGTCAGCAATGGCGCTGCCGGACCCTGGGCTGGAAGACCGCGCTCCAGCGCAAAGACGCGGTCGGCCAGCGCCAGCACCAGATCGAGATTGTGCTCGACGATGACGATCGAGGTGTCCCCGGCGCAACAGGTCGAACACCTCGAACAGTTCGAGCGATCACGGCCGGTGCCAGGCCCTCGAACGGTTCGTCCAGCAGCAATAGCCTGACATTGCCCGACATAGCGCGCGCGACCGCGGCCATCTGCTGTTCGCCGCCGGACAGATAATCCGCCGCGACGTCCATGCGTTCCTTAAGCCGCGGAAAATATTCCAGGATCCTCTCTTCGTCCCAGACCATGCCGTTGCTTCCATCGATCTTGCGGGCGAGGCGACCGAGCGCGACATTTCCCGGACCGTCATGCCCGCGAACAGGCCGCGCCCTTGCGGCACGTAGCCGATGCCCAGACGCGCGATGTCCGGCGTCGAAGGTCCGGCGATATCGCGGCCCTCATATTCGATGTTGCCGGAGGCCGCGGAACCAGCCCGGCCAAGGTTTTGAGAAGCGTCGACTTGCCGGCGCCATTGCGGCCGAGCAGCGCGACGATCTCGCCTTCGCGCACGTCGAGGGTGGCGTCGTGGAGGATATGGCTCTTGCCATAGAAGGTGTTGACACCCTCGAAGCGCAGGATGCGCGGCGTCCTCTTGCGCCCGTCGGTGCGGCGATGCACGATCTCGGGAATACCCGTGCCGGTATAGATTTCCTGCACTCGCCGGTCCGCGCGCACCGCCTCGGGCGAGCCGGTCATCAGCACTTCGCCCTGGTTCATCACGGTGACGGTTGCGAAAAGCCGAGCACGCGGTCGATGTCGTGCTCGACGATCAGGACCGGAATGTTGACGGCGATGTCTTGATCAGGTTCGAGACGCGCTCGCGCTCGGCCGCGGCAAGCCCCGCCAAGGGCTCGTCGAGCAGCAGCACCTGCGGCTTGGAGACCGAGCGCGATGCCGAGATCGACCGGCCGCTGCCCGCCGTAGGACAGTTCGCCGCCTTCGATTGTTCGATGCCTTCGAGGCCGCGGAAATTGATCAGCTCCGCGGTCTCGGCGTGGATCTCGGGTAGCTGTCGATGTCGCGCCAGAGATTGAACCGCATCGGCTGCGCGCCTGCAGCGATAGCCGCAGGTTCTCGTAGATCGAAAGGCCGCGGAACAGATTGGTGATCTGGAACGAACGCGCCAGCCCCTGACGGCAGATGCGTCGGACGATACACCCTGGATCTCGCGGCCGTTGAGGCGGATGGTGCCGTTGTCGGTCGGGAACAGGCCGGATATCAGGTTGAACAGCGTGGTCTTGCCGGCGCCGTTCGGGCCGATCAAGGCGTGGATCTCGCCGGCGCCGACGTGGAGGCTGGCATTCGGACCGCGCGGATGCCGCCGAAGGTCTTTCGAAGCGCCGGCCACTTCCAGCACGGTGCCGTAAAGCCCTTCGGCGTCAGAAAGCCGGCAGCGGCAGGCCGTCGTAGATCTTGCGTTTGCTCATCGCCGCGGCTTCTTCCGCGAGGGCCACCAGCGCTTGCTCAGCGGTGGACCAGATGCCGATCAGGCCGCCGGGCGAGTACAGCACAAAGGCGATGAAGATCAGCCCGAACCACAACAGCCAGTTCGGCGTCCAGATCGAGAGCAGTTCCCGGAACAGGACAAAGAACAGCGCGCCGAGCGCGGGCCCGAGCATGTTGCGCATCCGCCGATCACGACGATAGCCAGCAGTTCGCCGGAAAAGGGCACCGAGACCGCTTCCGCGAAACCAGATAATTCTGAAACGCGATCAAGCCGCCGGCAAACCCGTCACCAGGCGGAGATCACGAAAACCGCGAGCTTGTAGCGCTCGATCGGATAGCCCTGGAAGGTCGCGCGCAACGGTTTTCCCGGATTGCCATCAGCACATGGCCGAACGGGGAGCGCACCAGCCGCAGCAGCAGATAGAGCACGACAAGGCCGATCAGCGCGACGACGATGTAATAGTTGAGCGTGCCGTCGAGATTGACGGGCCGATGCTGCCGCGCTTCAGGCCGCCGAGGCCATCCTCGCCGCCGGTCACCTCGCTCCAGCGGAACGCGGTGGTGTAGGTCAGGGCCGCGAGCGCCAATGTCAGCAGCGAGAATAGACGCCGCGCCGGCGCAGGATGATGATTCCGACAAATGTCGAGGTACCGCGACCACGACCATCGCCAGCATCAGCGGCAGCCAGATTTCACCGGGGAACCAGTGCAGCTGGATCAGGCCGGCGGCATAGGCGCCGATTCCGAACCAGGTGCTATGGCCGAACGATACCAGGCCGGTATAGCCGATGCAGAGATTGCGTCCCATCGCCGCGATCGCAAGCGCCACCACCATGATGCCGGTGTTCAAGCGAGAGACCAAGCGCCTGCAGGGCGAACGGCAGCACGATCAGCGCGAGGGTCGCGAGCAATAGCGGGCGGTATTTTGTGGCGGCGAGGCGATCATTCGAATTTCTCGATGCGCTCGCCGAGCAGCCCGCGCGGGCGGACCAGCAGCACCCCGAACATCAGGATGTAGATCGAGGCTTCGCCCGCGGCGGGCGCGAAATGGATGGTGATGCCGCGCACCACGCCGACCAGAAGTGCCGCGATCACCACGCCCCAGAAGCTGCCGAGGCCGCCGATCACCGACCACGACAAAGGCGATGGTGATGATCTCGGCGCCCATCGCCGGATGCACGATGGTGATCGGCGCGAAGAACGCGCCGCCGAGCGCGGCCATGCCGACGCCGAGCATGACGATCGCGGTCATGTAGGGCTGCAGCCGGATGCCAAGGGCGGCGACCATATCCGGCCGCTGGATGCCGGCGCGCACCACGCGGCCGAACGAGGTCTTGTGCAGCAACAGCCAGATTCCGAGCAGGACCGCGGCGACCACGGCCAGAATCGAGCAGGCGATAGCGCGAAAACAGGAAGTCGCCGACGATGACCGAGCCGCGAAACGCCGGCGGGATCGAGGCCGACAGAGGCGCCGAGCCCCAGATGATGCGGATCGCCTGCTCGGCGACCATGGCGAGGCCGAAGGTCACCAGCAGGCTCAGGATCGGATCGGCGGTGTAGAACCGGCGCAGGATGAATCGCTCGAACAGGATGCCGAGCAGGGCGACCGCCATCGGCGACAGCACGACCGCCGGGCCAAAGCCGAGATATCGGGTAATTTCGACGGAAGCATAGGCGCCGAGCGCGTAAAACGCGCCATGCGCCAGATTGACGATGCCGCCGACGCTGAAGATCAGCGACAGGCCGAGCGCGATCAGCAAATAATAGCCTCCGAGCACGAGGCCATTCACCACCTGCTCCAGCAAGAACTCGAACTGCATTCTCGCTCCAGAGCTTTGATGTCAGCGTGCGCACAGCGCCGTCAGGCGCAACCTCCCGGCGCGCCCACACGGTGCGCGCCGCACGGTGGCGCGCGGTTACAACGAGCAGGGATTCTGCTCTTTGCGTCGGCGCAAGGATTTCCAGCGGCTCGTTCGCCCCCGGGACTCGCCGCACCAAGCTCGATGCGAATCCCATTGTCCTTGGCTTTGCCCTTTGGCTTCACCGTGAACGGATAGGCTTCCTGCATCAGCTGGTGATCCCAGGTCCTGAAATAGCCCTTGCGCGGCCTTCAGGATGTCGAACTGGGTTTCCTTCTCGAAATAGCCGATCAGCTTGTCGGTGTCGGTCGACTTGGTCTCGTTCATCGCCTGCGCCATCATCTTCAGCGAGACATATTCGATCCAGGCATGGTTCTCCGGCGGCTTGCCGTTCTTCTTGATGAAGTTCGCCACGAAGGTCTTGGAAGCCGGAACATCCAGCGTGTGATACCAGACCGTCGGCCAGGTGCCGCTCAGATTGCCGTCGCCGGCGGCCCAGGCGTCCGCGGTGTTGAGATTGAAGCCGACGATCGGATAGGGCAGGCCGAATTCGGCATATTGCTTGATCAGGGTCGTGACCTGGTTGCCGGCAAGGTTGGAGCAGACCACGTCGGGCTTGGCCTGGCGGATCTTCAGCAGATAGGGGCTGAAGTCGGTGACATCGGTTGCGATCAGTTCGTCGCCGATCAGGTTGCCCTCATTGGCGCTGAAGAACGTTTGGCCGCGCGCAGCGAGATCATGGCCGAAAATGTAGTCGGCGGTCAGGGTGTAGAACTTCTTGTCCTTCACCATGTTGTCGCGCAGCAGCGCCTTGCCGACCGCGTTCACCATCACCGTGTTCGGGATGTCGGTGTGGAAGGTATATCGGTTGCAGTTCTTGCCGCGCAGCGCGTCGGAGCGCGCGCCGGTCTGCATGAACAGGCGCTTGTTGCGCTCCGCCACCTGCATGATGGTCAGCGCGGAGGCCGAATTGATCTCGCCCATCAGCACCGCGCGCCATCCTGCTCTAGCATGCGCTGGGCCTTGGTCGCGGCGGTGGCCGGATTGACCAAATCTTCCGACGTGACGTCGAGCTGCCGGCCCATGACGCCGCCGGCCTGGTTGATTTCCTCCTCGGCCAGTGCGGATGCCGAGCTTGGCATAGGCGCCGAGCGCGCCGAGAAAACCGGTCAGCGGCGTCAGATGACCGATCTTGATCTTCTCGGTCTGGCCGCTGACGATGGAGGGAAATCCGATCGCGGAAGCGCCGGCAAAGGCGGCGCCGGCCTTCAACAGGGTTCGTCGGCTGTAGCGGGTCATCGTTGGTCTCCTCCCAAGGGCCGGCAAGGCGCGGTCGCGATGTCCCCCTCCAATTTCGCCTATGCGAGAATGTGAGAGACGTTTTTCTATTGTTGGATGATATTTCCGAAGGCGGTGGCCGCTGTCAACGCCAAATGCGCCGTCCGGCCTCCGCCTTAAGAGGATTTCGCGACACCCAAGTCTTGGCGCCGAATTCGACCGAGAGGCGATTGGCCGCGGCCCGTACCGTCCTGGCGTGGCCCTGCAGCGCCTGATTGGAAAGCCGCCAGATCGGGCCGGAAATGCCGAGCGCGCCGATCACCTGGCCGGTAAAATCCATCACCGGCACCGCGATGCACCGCACTTCCGGATTGAATTCGCCGTCGTCGAAGGCGATGCCGGTGCGCTTGATCTCGGCGATTTCCCGCAGCAGCGCTGGCATGCTGGTGATCGATTTCTCGGTCGACGGCTTCAGCTCGATGCGTTCGAGAAAGCGCTTCAATTGATCGGGACGCAGCGAGGCGAGGATGATCTTGCCGAGCGCCGTGCAATGCGCCGGCCGTACCACGCCGACGCGGTCGGTCAGTTGAAACGCGCCGGGGCCGCTGGTGCGGGCGATGACGACGACCGCGTCGCCCATGCGCACGGCAAAATGGCCGCTTTCGCCGGTTTCGCGCGACAGCTCTTCCAGCACCGGCGTCGCGACATTGACCATCTCGATTTCGTCGAGCGCGCCGGCGGCGAGCGCAAACAGCGGCGGCCGACGCGATAGCGCTTGAAATCCTTTTCCTGGCGCAGATAGCCCAGCGACACCATGGTCTTGGCGAGATGGAACGTGGTGGAATTGTGCAGGCCGACCAGTTGCTGAGATCCGCGAGCCCAATGCCTTCGCGGTGCCGCGCGACCTCTTCGAGGATCGCGAAAGCGCGGCCGAGCGACTGGACGCCGACGCGCTGCCGGTCTTCGGCGTCGTCGTCGATATCGCCCTGCGGCGGCTGCACCAGCCTGGCGATGGCGGTCTTGCGCGGCTGTCGGCTTCTCGCTGGTCTTTGCTTTGGTTCGGGGTCTCACGGGATCAAGCCTCCAGGCGCGATAATGCGGAACTGTATCGGGCGGTCGAACGGTTGCAACAGCGCCGGCCTTTCGTCCGCAGTTTCGAACTATACCACAATATCAATTGACGTACAGTATTATGAGAAATAGGGTCGCCGCGCCTCATGAGACGCGGCACCTCAAGCCGCGCGGCCGCCGATCTTTCGGGGACTGGTCACAGGAGAGTGATCCGATGTCGCGCAACAAGCTCAACGGTGCCCAGGTCATCGTCGATTATCTGATCCAGGAAAAGGTGCCGCAGGTGTTCGGCCTGTGCGGTCACGGCAACATCCAGTTCATCGACGCGCTGTACGAGCGCCAGCAGACATCAAGACCATCTCGGTGCACCACGAGAGCGTCGCGGGCTTCATGGCCGACGTCTATTATCGCGTATCGGGCGGCCGACCGCGACCTTCACGTCGTGCGGGCCGGGCTCGGCGAATTTGCCGATCTCGCTCGGCAATGCCTTTCTCAACTCGGTGCCGTTCATGGCGGTGACCGGCAACGTGCCGACCAGCCAGTTCAACCGCGGCGCGTTCCAGGAAATGTACCGGCACTACCAGGCCGACTTTCCCTCCACCGTGCGCTCCTATGTGCAAGAAGGTGTTTCAGCCGACGCGCGGCGAGATGGTGCCGCTTGCGGTCCGGCAGGCCTGGAAGACCATGTGACGCGGGCGTCCCGGGCCGGTGGTGCTCGATGTGCCGTTCGACGTGTTCATGGAGTCGGCCGCCGAGGAGGCGCCGAACGCGCAGGAATGGAGCGCGCAATATCTCGAGCCGCTGCGGCGCCGATCCGGAAGGCGTCGTCAAGGCGGTCGACATGCTGCTTGCCGCCGAGCGGCCGGTGATGATCGTCGGCCAGGGCGTGCGCTATGGCGGCGCCGCGACGGAGCTGCGCAAGCTCGCCGAGCGGCTGCAGATTCCGGTGGCGTCCTCGGCGAGCGGCCTCGGCGCGATCGACACCAATCATCCGCTGGCGCTCGGCCTGGTCGCGCGCGGCGGTCACTACCAGGCGAATCACGCCACGCGCCAGGCCGACGTGCTGCTGGCGATCGGCGTGCGCTTCGACGACCGTACCTCGAGCTCGTGGATACCGGCTACTCCTTCACCATTCCGCCGACGAAACTCATCCATGTCGACATCGACCCCGAGGAGATCGGCCGCAACTATCCGGTCGCGCTCGGCCTGATGGCGGACGTGCGCACCTTCCTGCGCCAGGTGCATGCCGAACTCGACCGCCGCGCCGACTCGACCGGAAAGTGCCGACGCCCGAAAAAAATGGCTGCGGCAGATCGACAGCTATCGCAAGGAATGGGACAAATTCGTCGCGCCCGGATTTACCGACGACACCACGCCGATCAATCCGCAGCGCGCCGCGCTCGAGATCGACAAGGGCTGCCGGAGGACGCGATCCTGGTCAGCGACATCGGCGTGCATCACAACTGGCTGCTCGGCTATACCAAGCCGCGGCGTCCGGATTTGCTGATCGGCTCGATGGGCTTCGGCCCGATGGGTTTCGGCGTCGCCGGCGTGCTGGGCGCGAAATTCGCCGCGCCCGACCGGCCTTGCGTGTCGGTGTGCGGCGACGGCGCCTTTTTCATGCACGCCAACGTGCTCGGCACCGCGGTGGAGTACGATCTGCCGGTGGTCTGGGTGGTGTGGAACAACTATGCCTATGCCTCGATCCGCGGTCTGCAGCGCGGCTATCTCGAAGGCCGCGAGCTTGCGACCGACTTCCACGATCCGAAGACCGGCCAGCGTTACAATCCGGACTTCGCGGCGATGGCGCGCTCCGCCGGCGTCGAGGGCGTGCGCGTCGACCGCGCCGCCGATCTCGCCGAGGCCGTGCGCAAGGGCATCGCGGCCAACAAGCCCTATCTGATCGATGTCGATATCGCCGCTGACATCAATCCGGCCGGCGCCGGCATCTGGGAATTTCCCGGCCTCGGGCAGAGCCCGGCATCGGTCCCGCTATCAGCCGGCTTGATCCAAGTTAAGTCGCGCGCATTGCGGCCCGTGCAAACGACACGGCAAGGTTGCAGGCGTGCAATTCGGGATATTCTCGTCGCGCGTGAAGCCGCCCGATGCCCCGCAAGTCTTCGGAAATTCATTTTAGTTAACTGATCTTAAACTAAATCGGACCTAATAAGCGCGGTGCCGGTAGCAAACAAATAGCTCGGCCGACTACCGTTGGGGTCTGATAGACGGAAACCCAGCTTTTCGCCATGCTCGGTTGCATCGTGTATATCCAGGTTCACGCCGAGATCGATGTACTGAAACTGCGTGTTCGGCGGATTCGCATTGGCTCCGAAAGATCCTGTCGCAATCGGTACCCGCGATCCCGTCTTAATCTGCTGATCTCCGACAACATGCCCGCTGCCCGTGGTAGCAATCGTTTCCTCATAGCTGCGGGTGTTGGTGGCCTTGCCGGCCGCATCGAGTTCAGCCACTGCAAACTGCACGCGGTAGAAGTGCTGCGGCGACGCGGCCGCCGCCTCCGGAGGATTCTGTGCCCGCATGGCAACCGGGAGCAGAGACAGCGTGAACACGGCAACGAAACTAGCGATCGTCCTCATAGTAGGCTCCTGTTTTTGTTATTGATCCTGATGACTGCCGGATTGCAGCGATGGGTCTCGCAAGTCGGCGACGATGATCGGGTCGTCCCAATGCTGTTGATCCTCAACGACCGCCTTCTTCACTGCCGGCGGCGCTCGCCTCACAAACGCAACCAGCGCCTGTTCCTCTGCCGTCAACGGCCGCGGCGTTGGAAATACCTCGAGCTTCGGCGGACTCTTCGCCTCGGCCCGCGATTCTCGCCGAGTCCTTCCTCGGCTTTGAAGGGGAACACCTTCAGCCGTGCCGACCACCGCCCGCTCCCCCTGGCGCTCGCTTTGAAGGGGCACGGCTTCAGCCGTGCAATGAACTTGCCCCGATGACTCCGGCTTCAGCCGCTGAGGGATGTTCTCCACCGCCCCCGGCACCTTCGCCACCCCCGCAATTTCGTGCATGCGCGATCCTCGCAAAACCAGAACCCCGACCAACACCACAACCGCCAATCCCGCCGCCGCAACAGCACCCCACATCCACCAACCCCTGCTCCGGGATTCCGACGCTCGTGCCCTCTCCATCACTCGCGCCAACACGACCCGCGTCTCCGGAACCTGCCCCGGCTCCGCATAGCTCCGCAGCGCGCGGTCGATCATCGCATCGAACCGATCCGTCCCTCATCCCCGCGCATATCGCCGCTCCTCCATCGCTGCCATCTTCTCCCTCAGCATCGCCCGAGCCCGCATCAGCCGCGTCCGCACCGTCCCCTCTGCCATCCCCATCGCCGCCGCGATCTCCCGCGAGTTCATCTCCACCGACAGCGCCAGCACCTGCCGCAACTCCTCCGGCAAACTGTCGATCAGCCGATGCACCGCCGCCTCCCAGTCTCCCGCCGCCACCCTCTCCTCCGGACTCAAAGCCGAATCCGCAACATCCTCGACGCCGCCATTCACACCCTCCGGGCCGCGAAGCGGCGTCCGCCTGGACGGCGAGTCCCGCAGTCGATCCACTGCTGCCCGCCATACGGCCCGCGCCACATACGCCTTCTCATCCCGCAAGCCACGCCACGCCCGCGCCCGCCACATCTTCAGGAACGCCTCCTGCGCCGCGTCTTCCGCATCGTGTGCATTCCGCAGCACCGCCCACGCCACCCCATAGGCGAATCTCCACTGCCGTTCGACCAGACCTGCGAACTCCGCCTCGTCCTCCGGTCGCACCCGCCGTGGCTCCTCGCCTTCATCCGCAAAGACGCCCCGGCTGCGTTGACTGTTCAGTTTTCTTTGGATCTCTTTGGCTATCCGCTGACCGCTAACCGCTAACCGCTGCCGTCTGCCCTTGCCTCGCCCCACGCTCTCGGCTAAGCTGGCGCCCAGCCGCTATCTTTCACTCGAGGTGTTCCCTGATGGACCAGCACACGATGAACATGATGATGGGCATGATGAGCGTGATTGGCGTCATCGCCTTCATCGGCACTGCGATCTACATCATCCCCTTCTGGTTCATCTTCAAGAAGGCCGGCTTCTCCCCCTGGCTCTGCCTCCTGCTGGTCCTGCCCCTGGTCAACATCGTCATGCTCTACGTGCTGGCCTTCACCGACTGGAAGGTCGTCCCCGTCGCGCAGCCTCCCACCTACATCCCACCCCGAGCGTGACCGCTCCAGCTCCCGGCTAGCTCCCGAACTGCCGCAGGTGATGATCGATGTGCTTCCAGGTCAGCGCGTTCCAGTGGGCGTCGGTCATGCTCCCCAGCAGGAAGTGATCCGGAGCCTTGCCCGGCGGCAACGCCGCTATCTCCGCGATCCCCTGGGTCACCCGCCGCCGGTTCGCCTCGAAGTCCCCCGGCGCCTCGGCCAGCAGCTCTCGCGGAGCCTTCGCACCCTTCGGCATCGGCACCACATAGATTGCCAGGTGCTTCACCGGAAAATGCCGCAGCATCGCCGGCCCCTGGCGCGGGACAATCCTGCGCCCCAGCGCCTCTTCCAGCGCATCGCCCAGGTGGCACATCATCCGCGGCGCGTCGAACCGGCCCCACTGCGCCTTCGACTCCGGCGTCACCCGCGCCAGCCGTTCTACCAACTCCTTCCGCCTTGCCTCGGTCCTCAACGTCGGCATACGACCCTCCGCCCAGCATCTTACCGAACCCAGCCGGGAGCCGGGAGCGTGGAGCGGGGAGCGGAGCGCCGCAGCCGGTGGCATTCGGGCGGCGGGGGGATGGATCCCTCCCGAAGTTGTTGGTTCCACACGATCGCACCCCGGTCCGCATCCCATTATCGAATTGGTAACTAGCTCGCAGGCCAACCGCCACCGGCTGCAGGCTCTCTCTCCCAGCTCCCAGCTCCAGGCTCCCAGCTTTCTTTTCGCCTTTTCTTCGCTATACTGGCGGCATGGGCCTTGAGATCGGCGGCGCGACGGATCAACCGGACTGGCCCAAACTCGGGCCCTCGCTCCTCATCGCCACCTGCCTCATCGTGGCCATCCGGACGGCGAAGTGGGCGGCGTACGCCGACCCGCGCCTCAGCGGCAGAGAACTCGAACAGGAGATCGAGTTCGCAGCGCATCTGGCGGGCCGCGTCCTCGCCCGCCTGATGCGGACCAGTGAGGTGATGTTCCCCCAGCGCAAAGAACCCTGGTACAAACCAGATGGGGAGGACCAGCCGCAGTGATCCCACCAGTTCCAGCCGGAAGCGGATGCAAGTACTTCCGGCAGGCAGAGATGCCCAAAGTACCATAGCCATAGGGACTTCAGCGGAGCTAGACTGCAACTGCTCCGCTCGCTGAGGCTCCGCCGTTGCCCGAGTTCGATAAGCGCTCTGTCTCCGAGATGATCGGGGAATTTGTCCGGGAGATCGCCGTCCTGACGCTGGTCTTTGTTCCGCTCGAAGCGTACCGAGGCGTCGGCTGGAAATGGTATTGGGTCGGGCTGGCAGTTGTCGCTACAATTGCAGTTGCGATCTTCATCTTCGCGGTGGGTGTCAGCATCGAAAGGCGCAGACCATGATCAACCTGGGCATCGGAATTGCAGGGTTCGTAGCAGCGGCGCTCCTTTTGCGGTCGGTTGCGCTCCGCGCGATGGAAAAGGAACGGCGCAGCCGAGCGAACGCCGCGCAGGAGATCGACGTCCACATCCGCACCGAATCGCCGCAGGCTGAGTTCCCCTTCATTCAGGGAGAAATCATCCGCATCGGCAAAGTCGCCACCCGCTAAATCAGAACACCGCGCCACCTGAGCGGCCGAGAACGCGAGCGGTAGATCGACTTCGCCGCGCATCTGGCCGGCTCAGCTAACCTGATCCCTTTCTCCGATGGAGACTTCGTCTGGGATTACCTCTAAGCAACCTCTGAAGTACTCGCCGGTCCACAGCCCATGGGGTTAACCTGGGTCGTGGAGGCAGAGGACGAGTGAGACAGCAGAGTCTGGCGGCGCAGAGCGGGTTTGAGAGATACGGGAAGAAGACACGGCGGGAACAGTTTCTGGAAGAGATGGAGCGGGTGGTGCCGTGGGCCGAGTTAGAAGCGCTGGTACGGCCGCACTATCCCAGGGGAGAGAACGGGCGTCCGCCGATGGGCCTCGGCATCATGCTGCGAATTCACTTTCTGCAGCAGTGGTTCAACCTGAGCGATCCTGCGGCCGAGGAGGCGCTGTACGACTCACCGGTGCTGCGGCGCTTCGCGGGCGTGGATCTGGGGCGGGCTCCGGCGCCGGACGAGACCACCATCCTGCAGTTCCGGCACCTGCTGGAGAAGCACGATCTGGGCGGCGCCATGCTGGATACGGTGAACCATTATCTGGACAGCCGCGGCATCCGCATCGCGAACGGCACCATTGTGGACGCGACCATTATTCATGCACCCTCTTCGACGAAGAACGCCAGGGGCGAGCGCGACCCGGAGATGCACCAGACGCGCAAGGGCAACCAGTGGTACTTCGGGATGAAGGCGCACATCGGGGTGGATTCCAGGTCGGGCATCGTGCATTCGGTGTGCACCACGGCGGCCTCGGTGGCCGACGCGCACATGTTGCCGGAGTTGCTGCATGGAGACGAGCGCAAGGTGTGGGGCGACGGCGGGTATCAGGGGCAGAGCCAGACGATCCGCCAGGCTGCGCCGCACGCCCAGGATATGACCAGCCGCCGGACCCGATACAAAGACTATGTCAACCAGTTACAGAGGGCGAAGAACCGGGTCAAGGCCCGAGTAAGAGCCAAGGTGGAGCATCCCTTCCGTATCGTGAAGCGCATCTTCGGATTCGAGAAGACCCGATACCGCGGGCTCCGCAAGAACCATCAGCGGCTGTGCGTAAACTTCGCCCTGGCGAATCTGTACCTGCACCGCAGACGGCTGGCCCCTCTCGGGGCGTAGTGTCGCCGGAACCCGCGAAAACAGCGGGTTGCAAGCCAGCCGGACCCCCCAAAAGCACCCGCTGGTTGGACTCTGCCCACTTGCGGCTCCAGTCAGCCTGTGACCGCTTCATAGTGACGGGTTGCGCAGACTTTCCCTAAGCGTCCCAATCGAAAATCCTCTTCTTTACCCGCCTTGTGCATCAAACGCAGAGCTTCTTCGCTGAAAACGAGCTCTGTCAACGTCTTTCTCGCCGGCACCCGCACAGTGCAATTGCCCATTCTGTCCATACCCATTGTTCCTGCTTTGATCAGAATAGCAGCCGTGTGATGGCCAGCTTTATCGAGGGCTTCAGCAAAGACACGTAGCAGTGGGTGCAATGCATCAGGTGCTTCAGAGCGGGTGCGATATCTTCCCCATTCTTCCTCCATCGTTGCCAGAGCGCGCTGTTGGCCTCGCTGTAGTTCCAACAACTCGATCAAGATTTCCCGGTCCGGGCGTTCAGGTACCGGCGCTCCGTTGTCATTTGGAAGTGAAGTTAGTTCTCGCTCAAAGACTGGCCACCACATCTCCAAAGCATCTGGGAATCGTTCCTTTGGTAAGGCGCGCTCATGCGACTCCGCGATCCAATTGTTTATGTCCGTCAGCATCTTGTACATATCACGGCGCTCATGGAGCCTGGTGCACTGGAACTGGGACCACGGCCACGCTACGTCTTTCGGTTCCATCCCATCGAGCAGTACACAAACTCGTGCTTCCGAAACGCTCTTGGAAATGGCGCCGCTTTCGAACAACAGAGCGGGCCTCGATACATTGACAGGTGTTAAGCAGAAGATTCCGACCTTCGCGCTGTCCAAGATGCCAGCCAGGACCGAATTCCAACGAGCACCTTTTTCGATATCGGACTCGGAGAGCCACGGCTCGGCGGCACTCATTAGGAGTGGTAGGGAATCTCTGAGGGTCTGGGCGATCCTTTGACTTCTCTCACCTGACCAGCTAAGGAATATCTTCATCTTTGAGACTCCGAGCGGTTCCATGAGACCGGCGTGGACCGCCGCCGCTTTCAGTTGTAGAAATCGGCGGTCCACAGTAAGCTGTTGCCGACTTCCGCAAGACGCGAAACAATAGTGGCAAGGAGTGACGCTCCTTCGGCGCAGAAGAGTTTTGGACGGCTCGACTGCGTGGACTCCGAAGGAGCGCGGGCTAGCCACCCAGGGTGACGAGGCCGGGTTTGGAACCCGGCCTTTTCGCTTGCACCTAGTGTAGGGCAAATCGCAGCGAGGATAATCGGTGCTGAGGTGTGGAAAAGGCGGGTCAGATCTGCGCGGAAATGCCTCTATTTTCAACGATGGTTGCCAAAACAATAAATTTGGAGTAATCCCGAAAGTTGCACAGATTGCGGTGAAACTCCTATTGGGTTTGATTGCTCCCCATTCTCCAACGTGAGCGAGTGAATGCGAACTTTGCGCGAGACCGCGCGAACCCACCGTTATATCTCACTGATCGAGATCTCTCCCGGATCGAGCGGTCCGTCGTTTGCGTCTTTATGGCCACCCCAGCGAAACGTCGTTTCGCCGGGACCCGGCTGCCCACCCTCACGCCCTGGCGTTTCCTCGCCCGCGAGGAAATGCCACCAGATCGCTATGGCCCAGCGACCCTTTCGAGCCGCTGCAGCGTGTCCGGATAGCTCCGCACCAGCAGCAACAGCGCAATCGCCTGTGGATTCGGTTTCGCCCGGCCCTGCTCCCACTTCTCCAACGTGCGCTCGTTGATGCGCAACTTCCGCGCAAACACCGCGCGTGAGCACCGCAGCCGTTCCCGCGTCTCGCGAATGAATGCCGAATCGAGCGCGGGCAGCGGGACAGGCTCACGGCGCCAGGTGCGCAGCGTGATCTTGCCCTCGCCGTGCTCCCGCATCGCGCGAACCCCTTCCACCATTTCGTCAAACAACTTCCGCTTTGCCCGCCTCATTGTCAGTCACCAAACCGTTCACTCACGGACGAATCTCCAGGCTGCACGGAAACCCTGCAGATTCTGAGCGTACGAATATGATTCCAAAATAGGTACTTGCAACTAATCTTAGAATCAAATACATACACGCCATCCAAAAACCTTCGCCTTAATGAAATGAAATACATACGCGCCGCCACCCCCTCTACCCCCCTCCGACGCGGTTCTGCCGCAACCCGCGCCCCCGCATCCAGGTCCGCACCGCCACCGCCACCACGCTGACCAGGGTCGCGATCTCGACGAAGACTTTGCCCCCGTCCAGCAGGTCCGGATGGCCGTCCTTGAGGTTCGGATCGGTGAGGATGCTGTGGATGAAGATCAGCACCGCCGCCGGGAAGACCAGGTAGTGCAGGTTGCGCCAGAGTGGGCGGCCGATGCGCGTCCGCAACAGCGACGAGACGAAGACCAGCACCAGCGTGTAGAGCGCCACCGCTCCGGTGAGGTTCACCAGCGGCTGCAGGGGCGAGGCGACCGGCCAGGCGATGTCGTAGAGGCGGAAGTGCGGGGTCTGGACGAAGAGCAGGACCAGAGGATGCGTGATGGTGAGGGCGATCGCGAGGTACGCCGTCCACTGATGCAGCGCGAAGACGTTGATGTGCCGGTGGGGCCAGTGGCGCACCGGGCTGTAGCGCAGGGCCATCAGCATCCCGAGGAGCAGGTTGACCGACGCGAAGCCGACGGCGCCAAGGCCCAGGTAAGCGCACAGATCGAGTAACGTAAGCCCCATCATGCCAACCGCATCACTCTAGCACGCCGTCTGCCGCCTGGAGATGCGCCGGCCGGGCCGCTCATGTATTCTTCCCTGTTCGTTTTGTTCAGCAGTTTGAGACTTGTTTGCGCCCCACTCCGTTTTATTGAATAAGGTCCCCCGAAGTTCCCAGATCCAGTACATTCGCACTTCACTTCCGAAGGGAGTTCTGATCTCGTGTTCACGTTGCTCCGCAAATGCGCCCCCGCTGTTCGATGTTCCGCCCCTCTTGCCGCAACACTGCTGCTCCTTGCGCCAGCCCTCTCCGCCCAGCAGCCGTCTGCGCCGCTGGCGAAGTTCCAGGACAGCGGCCCCGCTGCAGGATTCGAGGCGCTCACCCTGCGCCAGGTGGGTCCGTTCCGCGGCGGCCGCGTCGACGCGGTTTGCGGCGTGCCGGGCGAGCCGCTGGTCTACTACTTCGGCGGGACCGGCGGCGGCGTGTTCAAGACGACGGATGGCGGGCACACCTGGCATCCAATCACCGACGGCAAGATCGACTTCGGGTCGATTGGGTCGATTGCCGTCGCCGACTCGGACCATAACGTGATCTATGTGGGCACGGGCGAGAGTGCGATCCGCGGGAATGCTTCGCACGGCGATGGCGTTTACAAATCGACGGATGCGGGGCAGACCTGGACGCATGTGGGCCTGGAAGACACGCAGCAGATTGGTATGATCCGCATCGATCCGCGGGATCCGAACCTGGTGTATGTGGCGGCGCTGGGGCACATGGCCGGGCCGAATGCGGAACGCGGCGTCTTCCGCTCGAAGGACGGAGGCAAGACGTGGCAGAAGGTGCTCTTCAAGTCGGACAAGGCTGGGGCGATCGATCTGGCGATGGATCCGAGCAACTCGCGCGTGCTCTATGCCAGCTTCTGGCAGGTGGTGCGGCACCCGTGGACGTTCGAGAGCGGCGGCCCGGACAGCGGCATCTGGAAGTCCACCGACGGTGGCGACACGTGGACCGACATCACGAAGAATGAAGGACTGCCGAAGGGCGTGCTGGGGCGCATCGGCCTCACCGTTTCGCCGGCCAATTCGGATCGGGTGTGGGCGCTGATTGAGGCGCAGGAGGGCGGGATTTATCGCTCGGACGACGCGGGCAAGACCTGGCACAAGGAGAACGGGGAGAACTCGATCAAGCAGCGGGCCTGGTACTACTCCCAGGTCTTTGCCGATCCGAAGGATGCGAACACGGTGTATGCGGTGAACACTTCGCTGTTCCGGTCCACCGATGGGGGGAAGACGTTCAGCACGATTCGTAACCAGCACGGTGACAATCACGACATGTGGATTGCGCCGGAGGATCCGAACCGGTTTATCGAGTCGTCGGACGGGGGCGCGCAGATCAGCTTCGACGGCGGCAAGAGCTGGAGCACGGAAGATAATCAGCCGACGGGGCAGTTCTACCGGGTCTCGGTGGACAATGATTTTCCGTACCACATTTACGGCGCGCAGCAGGACAACACCACCGTCGCGACACTGAGCCGCGGCAACTCGGGGTCGATCACCACCAGCGACTGGCACGATGTGGGCGGCGGCGAGAGCGGATGGGTGGTGTCGGATCCTACGAACTCACGCTATGTGTATGCCGGATCGTACGACGGGCTGCTGACGCGCTACGACCGGGTGACGGATTCGGAGCGCGACATCAATGCGTGGCCGGATAATCCGATGGGCTCGGGCGTGGAGGCGATGAAGTATCGCTTCCAGTGGAGCTTCCCGCTGGTGTTCTCGCCGCACAATCCGCACCGGCTGTATGCGGGCGCGAATGTACTGATGGCGACGACGGATGAAGGCCAGCACTGGACGGTGATGAGCCCGGACCTGACGCGCAACGATAAGTCGAAGCAGGGGCCGTCAGGTGGGCCGATCACGAAGGACAACACCGCGGTCGAGTATTACGACACCATCTTCACCATCGATGAGTCGCCGGTGAAGGCGGGCGTGATCTGGGTTGGATCGGACGACGGGCTGATCAACGTCACGCAGGACGACGGCAAAACCTGGAAGAACGTCACGCCGAAGGACATGCCGGAGTGGATCCGCATCAACTGCATCGCGGCGTCGCCGTTCGATCCGGGCACGGCGTATGTGGCAGCGACGATGTATCTCTCCGACGACTTCCACCCGTTCCTCTACAAGACGACGGACTACGGCAAGTCCTGGACGAAGATCGTCAACGGCATCGCCGACGACGACTTCACGCGTACGATTCGTCCGGATCCGAACCAGAAGGGGCTCGTGTTTGCCGGCACCGAGTCGCACCTCTATATTTCGTACGACGACGGCGACCACTGGCTGCCGTTCCAGCTCAACCTGGCTGCGGTCCCGGTCACCGACATCACGTTCCAGAAGGAATGGGACGACATGGTGCTGGCCACGCAGGGCCGCGGCTTCTATGTCATGGACGACATGCCGCTGGTCCGCGCTCTGAATCCCGCGCACTTCCAGAAAAGCGCCGACGTGGTTCTCTTCCCGGTGAAGAAGGCGATCCGGATTGCGGGCGGAGGCGGGTTTGGACGGCCTGCGCCGGATGAGGGCGCGAATCCTGCCAGCGGCGCGGTCATCTACTACTTCCTCAAAGACAAGCCCGACGGCGAGCTGAAGATTCGGATCCTCACGGCCGATGGCAAGCTGGTCCGCGAGATTTCCAGTAAGCCTGCGAAGGATAGTGGCGTCGAAGACGAGGACTTCGGCCCGCGCAAGCCTCCGCCGGCGCCGGCCAAAGCCGGTCTCAACCGCTACGTCTGGAATCTTCGCTACGAGGACGCGACCGGCTTCCCAGGGCTGCTGATGTGGGATGGCTCGCTCCGCGGCCCCGTCGCGAACCCCGGCGAATACAAGGTCGAGCTGGTCGTCAACGGCAAGACCGAATCGCAGAACTTCACCGTCGTCAAAGATCCCCGCGCGCCCAGTACGCCGGAGGATTTCCAGAAGCAGCTCGACTTCGCGCTCAAGATTCGCGACCGCGTTTCGGAAGCGAACCAGAGCGTGATCGATATCCGTGCGGCCAAAGATCAGCTGAAGCCGTATCTGACCAGCTCCAACGACGCGGTGAAGAAGAGCGCGAAGGACCTCACCGACCAGCTCAGCACGGTTGAAGAGGCGATCTACCAGACCAAGCTGAAGGCGGGCGAGGATGCGCTCAACTTCCCCATCAAGCTGAACAACAAAATTGCCGCAGTTGAAAACGTCGTCGAAGACACCGACGTCGCACCCACCGCGCAATCCTATGAGGTGTACGACCAGCTCTCAGGACAGCTGCAAACACAGCTGGACCAGCTGCACAAACTTGAAACCAGCGGCATCGCCGACTTCAACAAGCTCGTCCGCGATCAAAACGTCCCCGCGGTAACGATTCCCGCCGGCAAGAAGCCTGCCGCGGAGCAGTAACTGAGAAAGGCCCGGGGCTTAATTTTGAGACCTGGGCCTTCTCAATTTCCGAACGCTGCATCATTCCCAGGCCGGTTTCCGTCTCCATAGCCGCGCCGTCGCCGCCCCGAAAACGAATCCGCCCACGTGTGCCAGGTAGGCGACGCCACCCGTCTGCACATTCGCCACCGCGCCGGCGTTGAACAGCTGGATCAGAAACCAGATCCCAATCAGCAGCGCCGCCGGAATAAACGTCACCCGGATAAAAATCAAAATGATCAGCAGCGATTTGATCCGGTCCCGCGGATAGGTAACGATGAACGCGCCCATCACCGCCGCAATGGCGCCACTGGCTCCGATGCAGGGCACTGTCGACAGCGGGGCAGCCGCCACCTGAGCCAGCATCGCGATCACTCCGCCCAGCAGATAGAAAACAACGTACCGGAAGTGGCCCATCGCTTCTTCCATCTCCGGCCCAAACGCCCACAGGAAGACCATGTTGCCGATGATGTGCATCCACCCGCCGTGCATGAACATCGCCGTGAAGATCGTCACCCAGTTGTGGCCGCTCGAAATCGCCGCCGGAACCGCGGCCCATCGCGCCACGAACGCGTTGCCGCCCACCAGTTCCTGGAAGAACACGAAGGCGTTGACCACGATGATCAGCACCGTCGCGCCAGGCCAGGATCGCGGTCTGCGCGACGCGTCCGACAAAGGAATTACTGTCCCCACGCTCCCCCCACCCGCGCCGCCAACCACCTGCGTGAGTTGACCCGCGTTCAGCTTCACCCTATAGTAGCTTCAATGAGGTTGTGTCCCACTCCGGCGACCGTGTGTGCATGTTGTTGCATGCTGCGCCGGACTTGTGGGTGAAATAACCTCGCCGTTTTTCTACCCATAAGCCCGCGCTTCAGCCTTTGCTGACGCGGGCTTTCTCTTTTCCCCCAAAACTCTGGAGATTTATGGCTACCGCCCTCATCGACGCGCCCGCACCCGCCCCAACGATCTCGCCGCTGAGCCATATCCGTCAGCTCGAGGCGGAGAGCATCCACATCATCCGCGAAGTCGCATCGGAATTTCAGAAGCCGGTGATGCTGTACTCCATCGGCAAGGATTCGTCGGTGATGCTGCGCCTGGCGCAGAAGGCTTTCTATCCCGCGCCGATTCCCTTCCCGCTGCTCCACATCGACACCGGCTACAAATTCCGCGAGATGCTGGAATTCCGCGATCGCTACACGGCCGAACTCGGGCTGAAACTTATCGTGTGGCGCAATGAGGAGGCGCTGACCAACGGCGCCAACCCCGTGGCGCTCGGCACGCGCCGCTGCTGCGGATTGCTCAAAACCCAGGCGCTGCTCGACGGACTGCGCACGCACGGTTTCGATGCGGCGTTCGGCGGAGCGCGTCGCGACGAAGAGAAATCCCGCGCAAAGGAACGCATCTTTTCCTTCCGCGACGCGGCCGGGCAGTGGGACCCGAAGAACCAACGGCCGGAACTGTGGAACCTCTTCAACGGCAATATTCATCCGGGCGAGAGCATCCGCGTCTTCCCGCTCTCCAACTGGACCGAGCTCGATGTCTGGCACTACATCCACCTGGAAAAGATCCCCATCGTCCCGCTCTACTTCGCCAAAGAGCGCCGCATGCTGGTGCGCGGCGACAGCCTCATTCCCGTCGAACAGGACTTTGTGCGGGGCTTACCCGGCGAAGAGCAGTGGGTGCGCTGCCGTCTGCGCTCGCTCGGCTGCAGCCCGTGCACTGGCGCTATTCGCTCCGACGCCGACACCGTTCCGCGGATCATTGCCGAACTCATGGCGATGCGGAACTCGGAGCGCGCCAACCGCGTCATCGACCACGACCAGGACGGCTCCATGGAGCTGAAGAAGCGCGAGGGCTACTTCTGATGGCTCTGCACAACATCGCCTGGGCCGTTGATGAAGAGCAGCATCGCTCAGCGCCTGACGCTGCGGACGCGGATGTCGACGCGCTTCTGGCCGCCGAGCGCGGTAAAGAGCTGCTGCGCTTCAGCACCGCCGGCAGTGTCGACGATGGGAAATCGACGCTCATCGGACGCCTGCTCTACGACTCCAACAACGTCTACGACGACCACATCGCCTCCGTCACGCGCGGCTCCGCCATCGACTTCGCGCAGCTCACCGATGGTCTGCGCGCCGAACGCGAACAGGGCATCACCATCGACGTCGCCTATCGCTATTTCTCCACGCGCAAGCGGAAATTCATCATCGCCGACACGCCCGGCCACGAACAGTACACGCGCAATATGGCCACCGGCGCCTCCACCGCCGACGTTGCGGTTGTGCTGGTCGATGCGCGCAAGGGCATCCTCGACCAGACCCGCCGCCACGCGTGCATCGCCGCGCTGCTCGGCATTCCGACGGTGATCGCCGCCATCAACAAGATGGACCTGGTCGGCTTTTCCGAAGACGTCTTCGAGCTGCATCGGAGCGAACTCCTCGCCCTCGCCGCAACCCTCGAAATTCCTGAGCTGATCGCGGTGCCGGTCAGCGCCCTGGAGGGCGACAACGTTGTGCATCGCAGCACTCGCACGCCGTGGTATGGCGGACCCAGCCTGCTGGAACTCCTCGAAACCGTTCCGCTCGCGACCGAGCGCTCGCAGACTGCTTTCCGCCTTCCGGTGCAGCGCGTCATTCGCCCCGATCAGGATTTTCGCGGCTTCGCCGGTCAGATCGCATCCGGCTCTGTGCGCCCTGGAGACGAGATCGTCGCGCTGCCCTCCGGTGTTCGCAGCCGCGTGCGCACCATCGCCACCTGGGATGGTGACCTCGCCGAAGCTCACGCTCCCCAGTCTGTCGTGCTCACTCTGGAGGACGAGGCCGACATCAGCCGCGGCGACATGATCGCAGCACGATCGGCGCCGCCGCAGCGAACGACGCGCCTCTCCGCCACGGTGGTCTGGATGCACGCGAAACCGCTGCGTCCCGGCTCCACTTACCTCCTGAAGCACACCACGCAGACGGTGCGCGCCCGCGTCGCTGAGATTCGTTCCCGCATCGACGTGGAGCAGCTCGAATCTCGCGCTGCCGACAGCCTGCCCCTGAACGCCATCGGCGAAATTGTTGATCGAGACGCATCGGCCGCTGATTGCCGATCTCTATCGCGACAACCGCTTCACCGGCAGCTTCATCCTCATCGACCCGGCCGACAATGCCACGGCCGGAGCCGGGATGATCCGCAATTTCGAAGCGGGTTCGCGATCCGCTCATTCCGGTGCGCTGCTCACCGTTGGCAATCGAGCTACTCTTGCTCGCGACCTTGAAGACCGCCTCCTCGAGCGCGGCACGCTCGTCGTCCGCACGCGTGTCTCGGACTGCGATGCCCTGCTGCCGCTGGTGCTGGCTGGAGCTGTGGTCATTCAGGAAAACGAATCCGATGTCCCGATTGCGCTGATCGGACGCAATGGCGAAACGCTCGCCGACGACATCGCGGAAAATGCCGACGCTATCCTCCAGCGCCTCGACAACGCCACCACGCTTCCCCCAGGAGAACACGCATGACCGCCGCCATCGAGAGCCGCGCCGCGGAAGCACAGCAGTTTCTCCGCCAGCAGCTCGAGCGCGCCGAGGGGGTTTGCGTGACCAGCAGCTTCCAGGCCGAGGACGTCGTCCTGCTGCACATGGTGCGCGAGCTTCTGCCACGTGTTCCGGTTCTGTTTCTTGAAACCGGGTATCACTTCCCGGAGACGCTGCAGTACCGCGACCGCATCGCGGCCGCGTGGGATCTGAACCTGATCAACATTGTTCCTCCGCAAAGCGTGCCGGACCAGGAATCGCAGTTTGGCATTCTCCACCAAACCGCTCCCGACCGCTGCTGCGCCCTGCGCAAAGTTGGCCCGCTCTTCGACGCGCTGGCTGCGTACCAGGTCTGGGTCACAGGCCTCCGCCGCCAGCAGTCCAAATCGCGCGCCAATCTTCAGATCGAGGAACCTTTCAAGCTCCCCGGCGGCGCCACGCTTCGCAAGCTGAATCCGCTGGCCGAGTGGTCCACGCGCGATGTGTGGGAATACGCTGCGGCTCAGGCGATTCCACTCTTGCCGCTCTACGACCTCGGCTACACCAGCATCGGCTGCGCGCCCTGCACCAGCCTCCCGTCCGATGCCAATGATCCGCGCTCGGGCCGCTGGTCCGGACGCAAGCTCGAATGCGGCATTCATCTGCAGGACGCGTGACGATGGACCTGCTGCTCGGCTTCGTCATCGCAGTCATGATCGCCCTCACCGGCGTGGGCGCCGGCACCATGACCGCTCCGCTGCTGATTCTGTTTCTTCACGTGCCGGTGCCCATCGCGGTCGGCACCGCGCTGGCCTACTCCGCGGCAGTCAAGCTTCTGGTCGTGCCGGTGCAGATAGCGCGCGGCAGAGTCGACTGGCGCACCCTCGGCCTGATGCTGCTCACCGGCGTTCCTGGAGTCGTGCTCGGCACGTTGCTGTTCCGCCATGCGGTTGACCTGAAGAGCGACAAGGTCTGGCTGTATCTGGCGCTCGGCAGCATGATCGCCTTCTCGTCCGCGTGGCATATCTATCGCCACTTCCGCCCCGCGCAGGCCAATCAACATCGCCGCGAGCGGCCGGCGTGGCTCACCGCCGCCATGCTTCCTGTTGGCGCAGAGGTCGGCTTCTCTTCATCGGGAGCCGGAGCCCTCGGAACTATCGCGCTCCTCAGCCTTACCCGGCTCGAGACCGCGCAAGTGGTCGGCACCGATCTCGCCTTTGGCCTGTGCCTCTCTCTTATCGGTGGCGGACTTCACCTGGCGAGCGGCGGCTTCGACTCCGGTCTCCTCACTCACCTCATTGCCGGCGGAGTGCTCGGCGCGATCGCAGGCAGCAGCCTGGCTCCCAGGATTCCGACCCGCACCATGCGCCTGGCTCTTTCGCTGTGGTTGCTCGCCATTGGCATTCAACTGTGCTGGCAGGCCACCACCCTGGCGGGCAGTTAATTCACGCCTGGTGTGGTGTCTCACAGGTTCCTTGAACAATTCAACAAATCCAAGTGGGCCGAAGCGAGTGCCTCAGGGGCTAAAGCCCATCTGATTTGCAGTCTTTGCGGCACGACTGAAGTCGTGCCCTGATACAAAACCAAACAGCAATTCATTAACGAACTTCTGAGACACCACACTAGCGTCCGTCTTTGAGACGCGCTGCCAGCCGGTCCGGCAGACCCGCCTGCACGATTCGCTCCTGCGCTTCTTTCAGATTGTAGGGAACGCGATACCACGTGAGGACCATGCGCTGGTCATCGTATAAGGCAAAAGCTGCGCGCCAGTCGCCATCCCGAGGCTGCCCCACCGAGCCGGGATTCAGCAAGTAACGCGCGCCCTCTCGGAGGTCCAGCTCGAACGCATCGGCTTGGTCCTCCGCGGCCTGTGCTTCGTGGTGCGAGCGATGCAGCTCGTACCCCGGCGTCAGGCGGAACCACTCATCGCCATTGGTCGCGAATCCGCCCTGCACATGGGTGTGCCCGAAGAACGTAATCCGCGCATCGGTTGCCTGCAAGGCCGGCCACGCATCGCGCACCGTCAGCACGTAGTCATCCTCATCCACGGGCGATCCGTGCACGCACCGCACGTACGGCCCGTCCGGCGCAATGGGGCCCACCGCCATGTGCCGCAGCCATTCACGATGCTCGCCCGTCAGCACGCACTCGGTCCACCGCGCCGCCCGCTGCGCTACAGGATTGAAGTCCTCGATCCCGCCCAGCCCGCTGCACACGCGGTCGTGATTGCCGCGCACGAACACACTGCCCAGCCGCCGCGTCTCCTCGATCACTTCATTGGGATTCGCGCCATAACCCACCACATCGCCCAGGTTCCACACCACATCGTGTGCAGGCGCAGCCGCCATGACCGCTTCCAGAGCTTCGATGTTGGCGTGGATATCGGAAAGGAGCAGCGCGCGCATAAACGATCCCAGCGGTTTCCGCGGCCGCGTCCGAACGGATCCGATACATCGCTGCAGCATCGGCGGACAGGGCCGTTTACCACTTTATTCGATGGCGCCCACGCTTGTCGCGCATTTTCGCTGGGCCATCGCTGCCGCTACACCCGCGCCCAGTGGCCCGGAGCCGCTTCCCGCAGGGCAATTTCGGCTGTCTGGGCGTCTTTTTCCCCGCCGGGAGTCAGCTGCGCGAGGCGTTGATTGAGATCGGTCCGCATCGTCGGCACCGCACCCAGCAGGCTGCGCGTGTAGGCGTGCAGCGGTTCGCTGAAGATCGCCGCCCGCGAGGCCTGCTCCAGAATCAGCCCGTGCCGCATCACCGCCACTCGATCCGCCACCTGAGAAACCACCGCCAGATCGTGCGAGATGAAGAGCATCGCCAGCCCAAACCGCTCTCTCAGGCTGGCCAGCAGCTCCAGAATCTGCGCCTGCACCGTCACATCCAGCGCCGTCGTCGGTTCGTCCGCAATCAGCAATCGCGGCCGGTTCGCAATCGCCATCGCAATCAGGATGCGTTGCCTCTGCCCACCGGAAAACTGATGCGGATAATCGCCATATCGCACGGCTGGATCGGGCAGCGCCACGGCGTGCATTGCCTCCAGCACCGTCGCGTGTACCTGCCTTCTCGACAATCCGCGCTGATGCACGCGCACGGCCTCGGCAATCTGCTCTCCCACGGGCAGCACCGGATTCAGCGCCGTCATCGGTTCCTGAAAGATCATTGCGATCTCGCGACCACGCAGCTGCCGCATGACTTCCGGATCGAGCGTCAACAGATCTCGCCCTTCGAACGCGATGCGTCCCTCAACCGTCGCGGCCGCGTCCAACAGTCGCAGAATGGCGAGCGCCGTGACCGATTTGCCCGAGCCCGATTCGCCCACCAGCCCCAGCGACTCACCCTGCGCAATCTCGAGCGACAGAGCGCGCACTGCCTGCGTGCTGCCGAACCGGATCGCCAGGTTGTCAACCGTCAGCAGCGCCACAGCGCCATCCTACAGGAGCCCGATCCCAGGAAAACGCACCCCAAAAAGCAAGAGGGAGCAGACTGCTCTGCTCCCTCTTTGCCCATTGAAAACTTGTTGGACGCGACCCTACTTCTTCGCCGGTGCGATCGAATCTTTTGCCGACTTCGCCACGCGGAATTTCACCACCGTCTTTGCCTTGATCTTGATCGCCTCGCCCGTCTGCGGATTGCGGCCCATGCGCGCTTTCCGTTCTGCCTTCACCAGGCGGCCCAGTCCGGGAATCACAAAAACTCCGCTCTTCTTTGTCTCCTTGATCGCCGTATCCGCCAGCAGATCCAGAAACGCCGCCGATTGCTTATTCGTGAGTTCCAGCTTCTCCGCCATCTGGCGAACCAGCGCGGTCTTCGTCATTGTTGCTGCCATTGAGTCTTCCTCCTTGTTTTTTCTTCTTCGAGGTCGCCGGAGTAACTTCGCTCCCAACCTGTGCGAACGCCAGTATTGATGCGGCTCCGAAAGAACCTGCCGCCGTTTACCTTGCGGCTTTCAAACGCGTTTGTCAATGGGAAAACCCGTGTTTCCACAGGTTTTTTGCGGTTTTTCCAGGTTTTTCTCGCTAAAAGACCGAATTTTGCCCGGTTTTGCGGATCCGAAGCGTTCCGGGCCGCGATTTGCGCGCCTCCCAGTCTCACTCCATCGCTCGTTTGCGGTCTCGCCGTGGAGTCTATTCCTTTCCCGCGGCACACGCCAATGCGCATTCCCTTATGCATGCACCCGTCCGCCCAGCCACGCCGGTCGCGGCCGTTCCGCTCGCACCAGCGGCGCGTTCAAAAAATCCACCAGCGCGCTCGCGAGCCGGAATCGCTTTTCGATCTCCTCCGCCAGTCCTGCCTGCAGCGCTGTCTCCGCAGGCAGATGCGCGGTCACGCCCCACTGCCGCCACCTGATCCACTCCATCGCCGGATGCTCCGCCGGAAATCCTTTCGGAGGCCGCGTCAGCGCCATGGGATCGTGTACCTGAAAAGCGCGCAGCAGTTTCTTGCCCTCGATCAGTTTCTTCCACTCCACATGGTGCTCCAGCAGACGCCGGCGGATCGCCAGCAGTTGGTCTTTCTCCGGCATATAGACACCGGCCGCGATTACAAATTCCGTCGCGCCCACATGCATGTAGTAGCCGCCGCCCGAAGTTTTTTCCAGCCCACTCCGCGCCCACCACGCCCCCAGATGAGTCTTGTACGGCGATTTGTCCGAAGAAAATCGCGTGTCCCGATAGATGCGAAACATGCACTTGCCCGCCGGCCGCATATGCGCCGGCGCATAGTCCGCCATCCCCTCGGTCAGCCGCTCGATCAGCGCCAGCATCGGCGTCTTCAGTTTCTCTTCGTAGACCGCGCGCCGCGCCTCGAACCACTCCCGCTTGTTGTTTCGCTTCAGGCCGCGCAGAAACCGCAACGCCTCGGCATCGAAATACGCTTGCTTCGCCACCCGCTCATTTTACCGGGCTGCGTCTGTGGATCACCGCGAGTTGTATTGCGCCCGGGCGTCCGCACCCCTCACACTAAAAGGATGCATCGCAGCTTTTTGCCGCTTCTCGCGATCGTTGTTCTCGGCGCCGCCGGCCTGTCGCCGCGGCTGGCCTCACCTCAGTCAGCGAGACATTCCATTACGCCGCGCCAGGCACACCAGATCGCTGTCCTCGTCGCGCATCACGACGACATCGATCTCTCCGACACGCACATCGAACTGAACAGCATGGACCTCGGCCGCGACTTCAGCCCCGGCTTCTACAGCTTCATCCTGATTCGCGAGAGCACCTCGCCCGGGCCCGACGAAACCCTCCGCCGTTATGCCATCAGCCGCCGCACCGGCGACGTTTGGGAAATCAATCTCTGCACCCATTACAGCTTTCCCGAACTCACTCGCCTGCAGCGCTCATTCTCGGGCCGCTCCGTCACAGACCCCGCCGAGCTCTCCGGGCAGAGCAAGCGTCTCGGCTGCTCAAAACAGGAGTCTGCCCCGGCCACCTAAATCCCTGGCTACCTCGCAACGCCCGGCGATCCAATTTGCCTCACCACGCGCCACGCGTAGTGGAAGCCGGTGAGCAAAGTCAGAATGACGGTGGCGGTGAGGGCCCACGAACGCAGATGCATCACCCACGCCGGCTGGTAAAACTCCGCCAGCATGACGGCGGCGACGGCAAGAATCTGCGCCATCGTGTTCACTTTTCCGAGCATGCTGGGCTTAAAGCTGCGAATCGACGTGGTCGCATACAGAATCGCCGCCACCACCATAATCCCCAGATCCCGCGCGAACACCAGCACCGTCACCCGCCGCGAGATGAGCGCCTCGTGGTGCAGCACCAGGAAAAGCGTGCTCAGCAGCAGCTTGTCCACCACAGGATCCAGATACTGCCCCAGCAAGGTCCGCTGGTGCAGCAACCGCGCCAGCAATCCATCCAGCGCATCGGTGGTTCCGGCCAGGACAAACAGAAAAAAGGCCAGCTCAAAACGCCGGTCCAGAACTGCCAGCACCAGAAACGGCACCATACACAGCCGGAGAAACGTCAGCAGATTGGGAGTCGCCCGGAGATCGTTCATCGCATCGTTGGTTTGCCGTGCCGAATCGCTTCCGCCTCGCGCAGCAACGGCTCGGTGGAGGAAGGATTCATAGTATCGCAGCGGCTGTCAATTGCCCACGCCGAAACAACCTGTCTCTGCCGCGCCCCCGATTGCCGTCACGTCGCCTCAAGCCCGGCTTGTCTGGACGGCGCGCAACCATCCGCACTTTGCTATCATGAGCGAAGGCGATTCCGCCCTCGCGTAGGCGCGTAGCTCAGTTGGTTAGAGCGCTACCTTGACACGGTAGAGGTCAGGAGTTCGAGTCTCCTCGTGCCTACCATATTCTCAATCCCCTGCAGCCATCGGAGCTTTGGGCGACGATCTCATAATGCAGAGACCTCCGGAGATTCTCCGGCTGCAGACTGAACAACAAATCATTCGAAGTATGCTCGGGGGGAAACAACAGGCCGTCCAGTGGGGACGCGTCTTCATTCATACGAGTTGGCCTTTGCAAACGAGTAATATCGGCGCCAGCAATTGACGCAACGGATGGCGCGCAGCCGGAACAGAGCGAGCAGGCTGTCGAGCCATTCCGGCTCGGCTGCCTTGAACTCGATCGAGCTGCATAAAGGACACTTTCGCCTATGCCAAAGTAATCGCGGAATTGCAGGTGGCCAGTTCAGCCTTGCGCTGTTCATACCGATCGATCCTTCCCTGTGCTACGAATTCGCTGCATCGCCCGGACTGGAATTGGCATCCAGCCAACGAAGGAGTTCGCCGACGCTGCCCGTGGCAAGAGCGACGCACGAGTCTCCTGCGCCGTAGTAGAGATGAATCGTGTCACCATCCGGCCCAACGGTCTGCCCGCACGGGAAAACAACGTCTTTGACATCTCCGCCGCGTTCATACGCGGCTTCGGGGCCGAACATCCAGGAATCCCCGCGCTGCAGACAAATCTCCGGATTCTCCAGATCGAACAGAGCAAGACCCATCCGATAAATACTGCCGGAGGCCGTCTGCCGGACACCGTGGTAGAGGGTCAGCCAACCCTTCGCCGTTTCAATCGGGGGCGAACAGAGACCGATCTTGTTTGCATCCCACCATCCCCCGCGACGCGCTTCGAGGATGATCTTGTGACGGCCCCAATGCCGCAGATCGGGCGAGTAAGAGATCCACATGTGGGCGCCCAGTCGGGTCATCGGGCGGTGGATCAACGCCCAGTATCCGCCGATCTTGCGCGGCAACAGAGCGGCGTCCTTATCCTCCGGCGGCATGATGACGCCATAGCGCTCAAAGCTTCTGAAGTCCCTGGTCAGTGCGAGCGACACGCCCGGGCCGCCGCGGGCGAAGGAGGTATAGGCGATGGCGTATTGATCCAGTTCCGGCACCCAGGTGATGCGCGGATCCTCGATTCCCCAGATCTCTTCCGGATACTCCCGAGGCTGTGCCGGGAACGTCGGCGTCGCGTCGATGCGCCATCCGTCGACTCCGTTTGCGGATCGGGCCACGGTCAGGTGGGAGAGGCCGCGCCGGTCTTCCACGCGGCACAGCAGCAGCGTTTCGCCATCAGCCAGACGTACAGCGCCCGCATTGAAGACACTGTTAACCGCGTAGGGCCAGTTATCCCGGCTGAGGATCGGATTCTCAGGATGACGAGTGAACAGCGAGAGAAGTGGATCGCTGTCTCCGGAATGCCGATTTGCAGAAGTGCGTTCCTGTTGCGCAGATGGAAGCAGAATGGGGGTCAAAGGCAAACACTCATTTCCTGGTTCGGCAGTGGGGCGGTGGACGTTTCGACGGCTTGCATTTCGAGCAGAGCCATGAGAAACGAGAGGGTGGATTCCGCCCCCTGATTTTCGTTTACGCGGTCCGGATGCAGTCCGTCCCTGCAGCCTCCGGTCGCGGCATCGTACAGCGGAACCTGCAGGTCGTTCTCCCCAAGGAACCAGCGGAAGGCCGACCATGCTTCTTCCAGCCACGAGCGGTCTCCGGTAGCCCGATATGCCTGAACGCAGGCAGCGATGGTGGCGCAGGCTTCCACCGGCTGCTGGTCGAAGCGGGCCTTGTCTTTTCCTTCGGCGAAGAATCCCCGGGAACCGATTGGCACAAAGAGGTGGCCGTCTTCTCGATGCTGCTCGGCGACAAGCCACTGCAGAGACTCACACCCCACATCGATCATCCTTTGGTTGCTGCCATTCCACCCAGCCAGAATGAGAGCCTGTGACAGGCGTGCGTTGGAGTACGCAAGGCTCTTTTCGAACCAGCGCCAATCCATGGAATGGGTACGCTCATAGAGGTCCAGCAGTTTATTTGCCAGCAGGTTGCGCGTTCCCTGGATGATCCTGTCTCCGGGGAACCCGTCAAGATATCCCTGCATGCCCAGAACCGAGAACGCCCAGGCGCGCGGACTGGTAAAGGTGAGAGTGGCCGGAACCGCGGCCTCGAACAACTGACCGCTTGCGCCTCGCAATCCGGGATCCGCAGAATGCCCAAGCACGGTCCCCAGCGCCCACAACGCCCGGCCATGGCTGTCTTCCGACCCGGTAGTTTCCTGCCACTGGCGATCGTAGCCAAGAAAGTTTCTGAACCGCCCGACCTTATCGTGGAAGGCGAACTCGAGGAACGCGAGGTAGCGGCGAGAGAGATTCGCGGGAAATTTACCGTTGAATACCCGAGACTCCTGCAGCAACAGCGTCACGATCAGGGCGCGGGCATTGTCGTCCGTTGTATAGCCTTCCTTGCAGTTGGGCACGGAAAAGACGGCGTGCTGCAAAATGCCCGTGTCGTCTGTCATGTGTCTTAGATGGGCCAGGTCCAGAGCCGGTAACTCATCGGTTGATCTGGCTGCGAGGATGTCCTGCAGGGACGGCCGTGGCCGAAGGATGCGTTCAGCACGCGCCCGCTGAAAGCTCGCCATGTAGGCCTGGGCCGTCCGCGGCCAGGTAGTGCCGCGGGAATACAGATAGGCGCGCTTGCGCATCGTATGCCGCTCGGCATCGTTATCCAGCAATCGAATTGTCGCTTCTGCGATGGAAGCCGGATCGTCGAAAGGAACCAGGATGCCGCGTCCATCGGCTAACAATTCCTGGGCGTGCCAATAGGGTGTGGAGATGATTGCTTTTCCGGCTCCCAGGGCGATCGCCAGGGTCCCCGAGACAATCTGAGCTTCCTGCCGGTACGGAGTGATATAGATGTCCGCGGCGCCTACGTGTTCCACCAGTTCTTCCGCGCTCACAAAGCGATTGTTGAAGATAACCTGGGAGGAAACTCCCAATTCGACGGCTAGCTTCTGAAGTTCTTCCCTGTACCGCTCCCCTTCCCGCCGCCGGATGTGAGGATGGGTCGCCCCTGAAACGATATAAGTTACATTCTTATGTTTTGCCAGGATAGCCGGCAGCGCGCGAATCACGTTTTCGATCCCTTTGTTCGGCGACAGCAGGCCGAAGGTGAGCAGCACCGACTTTCCCTGGGTGTTAAACAGATCCTTGAAGTAATTGGGGTCGGTAAACGGGAAGTCGGGAACGCCATGAGGGATTAAATCGATCTTTTCCGAGGGGATGCCGTACACACTTTGCAATAACGCCGAGGCCAGTTCACTCATAACAATCAGCCGGTCGGAAAGGTGTGCGATCTCTTCGAGCACAGTGCGTTGATGCAGATCTGGTTCACGCAATACGGTGTGAAGCGTCGTCACCAGCGGCATCTTCAGCCGGCGCAGCAATGACAGGATGTGGCTACCAGCCGGTCCACCAAAAATCCCGTATTCATGCTGGAGACAAACCAGGTCGTTCCCGTTGAAATTGAGAAATTCGGCCGCGCGCTCGTAGGAGGCGCAATCTTCCTGCTCGATTTCCATGCGCACACGATCGGGATATTCGTAGCTCGAGTCCGGGTCATTGACGGGGATGGCGAACAGCCGCGCGCTGCCATATTCCGTTGCCAGCGCGGTGCAGAGGTCGGTTGTAAACGTCGCGATCCCGCACTGCCGCGGCAGATAGTTGCCGATCACGGCAATGCGCGTGGGCAAAGGCAGGGGCGAACCGCTCCATCCCGCCGACGCCGGTACAGGCGATGAAGCGGGAAACCCCGCGATGCCTTCCATGCGAAGCATCTCCGAAAGTGTCATAAGTCACCTGCTTTTGGTTGGTCCCGGTCGCCCGCGATGGGAGGGGATCTCCCGCTTACCGGCCGCCGCTTTTTAGCCAGGCGGATGTTGCGAGACCGAAACCCTGTTTCTATACGAGCTGATGGATGGGCGAGTCACTAACCAGGCCGACCGAGGCACTCGGCTGTATGTGCCGGGTATGCAGCGTGACTTTGGCGATGTGAATACCCATGTAGCTGGAGACGCGCACAAAGCTGAGTTCAGCCGCATTGAATCTGTCCGGGCACTGCATGAGGCCGTGAACAATGGCTCGCGTGATCGCTGCTTCATCGCTCCAGCCCCAACCGATGCGGGAACACGCGGACTCGATCCACATGAAGTGCCAGCCGGCTTCGCGCACCGCGAGATCCAGCTGCGCGGGCGCTGCGTTTTCGACGGACATCCATTGCGTGCCGAAAGACTGCTGTTTCAGATGAAGGCCATCCGGGAGCATGCACGCAACGCGAAGAAAAATCGCTGGCGGTTTTACCAAGAGCCTTTGCCGGATTTTGCCGCGTTCACCGGGATCCCGACGGAGCCGCCGACCTGGGCGTTGGGCACGGCTTCAGGAGAGATCGGATGGCTGGGACTAATGCTGATGTCGGCTGCTTCGGCATTCGCACCGGGATCCTTACCGTCCGCGGGCTTTTCTTCTGAGCGCTTTAATCCGAACGGAAAAACGGAGGTGCTGGCGGTGGAAAGATGGCTTTTTACATCGGCTTTCTTAATGAGGCTCATAGAAGCTCCAGTCGTCCTGTTGCGTACCTGGAAGGTGCTCGTCTGGAGCGAAGCGAGGAGAGCTGAAGGCGAGGAGGGAAATTCTTAGCTACTGTGCCAGTATACCTCGGAAACCTGTCCATCTCGCTCAATTCTTCCATTTGAGTCGGGTGTGTAATTAAGAGGTAAAAGCCACTTCAGCTGGCATTTCGGCAGGTGTGTCATCTTTTCGTAACTGAGCAATTTAGCTCAGTTATTGTTTTGTGTCTCTGTTCCAATCATTTTGGAGCAGAGTCTCTCTGTATCTCCTCACTCTTGGTTCTGAGCTAAGTCAGCCCATCTGAAATGTGTTTCTCCTTAGCTCTCCTCCCAGAATAAGGAAAACCAATGAAAATTATGCCTCTGCTGCTGGTCGGCGGTTTTGCGCTGACAAGCGGAAACCTCTGGGCTGCCTCCGGACGCCAGGATTCGATCGAGCGTCTGCAAATGTCTTCCGAAGTACTCCACTCCATCATGGACGCCCCGGACAAAGGCATTCCGGATGAAGTCGTGAAGGATGCGAAGTGCATCGTTGTGGTTCCTCACCTGGTCAAGGGCGGACTTGTGGTGGGCGGGGAGCATGGCCGCGGCATCGCGTCCTGCCGCACCGCTGAAGGCTGGAGTGCGCCGGCGTTCGTTTCCATCGGAGGCGGAAGCTGGGGGCTGCAGATTGGCGTAGAAGGCGTCGATTTGGTCATGGTCGTCATGAACGACCGTGGCCTGCAGCATCTGCTCGGCGACAAATTCCAGCTGAGCGGAGATGCATCGGCCTCCGCAGGCCCGGTGGGCCGCCATGCTTCGGCGGGAACCGACTGGAAGATGACTACCGAAGTGCTGACCTACTCGCGCTCGCACGGGGTCTTTGCGGGAATCACTCTGGATGGAGCTGTGGTGGAGCAGGATGTGGATTCCACTCGCGCCATCTACGGCCACAATGCATCTTTCCGGTCGATACTTTCGGGCCGCGTACGCGCACCGCAATCCACGCTGAGCTTTATGCGAGTTGTCGGAGAGATCGGCCGCGCCGGCACGCTTGCTGAATCGACCCCTGGCCAGCAGTAATCCCTCAACCATTGCCGATCGGGGTCCTGAACGACCCCGGCAAGGCAGGCCCCCCCGTAAGGAGAACTCCGTATGCTGATTCAGGTCGTCATTACGCTCGTCATCGTGGGATTCCTGCTGTGGCTGGTGAACCGCTTCATCCCCATGCAGTCCAACATTAAGTCGATTCTCAACGGCGTCGTGGTCATTGTGGTCGTCCTGTGGCTACTGGGTGTGTTTGGAATCTTCAACCTCCACGCGTTCTCCCATCTCCGGGTCAGACGGTAGAAGAGATAACTCGCCACCGCGGGCTTGCGCTAACCCCCATCCTGGCCCTAAGTCACCATGGCAGTTCTCTGCCATAAAGGAATAATTGTGAAAAAGAAAATGCTGTTTGTAGTTCCTGCCCTGTTAGGGGCGAGCGCCTTCGCTCAGACCTCTCCCCAGTTCATTCCTGTTGCCGATGCGGCTCCTTCGCCCGGTTTGTACCACGAGATCGTGACCAGTCGCACCGTCGAAGCCGTTAATTATGCGCATCGCGGCAAATCCACAAAGGTGGACTTTGCGGGAACGACCCTCATGCCCGCAGCCAACGGCTGGGCCCAGGTGGAAAACAAGAGAGGCAATCTGGCGGTCACCGCCGAATTTGGGAGTCTGGACAAACCTACTGCGTTTGGCGGCGAATATCTCACCTACGTCATGTGGGCGATCTCGCCGGAGGGCCGTGCGGTCAATCTGGGAGAGGTGCTGGTGGGTGGCAATCATCGCAGCAAGTTGCACGCGACCACCGACCTGCAGGCTTTCGCGCTGGTGGTTACGGCGGAGCCTTATTACGCCGTGCGTCAGCCCAGCAATGTCGTTGTGCTCGAAAATATCGTGCGCGCCGACACCGTGGGTTCGGCGGAAACCGTTCACGCCCGGTATGAGCTGATCGAGCGCGGCGGCTATATCCCCACCGGCTACAAGTTCGACCCGGTGGTTGCCAATGCCGAAGCTGCCTTTGGAATTCTATGAGGCACGCAACGCGGTGCGCATCGCGGAATCGGAAGGCGCCGAGCAATACGCGGGAGCAAGCTATCGCCATGCAGTGCAGCTGATGAACACTGCGAACAGCGAGGCAGTCGAGCGTCATCCGTCGACGCAGGATCTCATTGCTACCTCGCGTGAAGTCGTCCAGACAGCCGAAGATGCACGGGCGGTTGCAGTGAAAAGAATCGATGAGGCACATCTGGCCAGCGAGCGCCTGGCTTCCAAAGACGCACAGGCAGCGTCGCAGGCGCAGGCCGACGCAGCGAACGCGCAGAATGACCAGGCGCAGGCAGACAATGCGAGAGCACAGGCCGACAATAGACGAGCGCAGGCAGCTAATGTGAACGCGCAGGCGGTTGCGGCAAATGCTCAGTCGGAAACCACGAGGGCAGAGGCCGACAACGCGAATGCGCAGACAGATGCAGCGAGAGCGCGATCAGCCAATGCCCAGGCGCAGGTTGACAATGCGAATGCGCAGGCCGTTGCGGCGAAAGCCCAGCAGGATGCCGCGGACAGCAAGGCTGCTTCGTCGGCGGCCATCGCGGTTGCAGAAGCCGATGCCGACCAGGCCCATGTGGCAGCACAGCAGCAGGTGCAGCAGGCCAACAGCGATAAGGCCGCCATGCGCGCGCAACTCACCGAGCAGTTGAATGCCGTTCTGCAGACACGCGACAGCGCTCGTGGACTGATCATCAGCATGTCTGACGTACTGTTCAACTCAGGGAAATATTCGTTGAACTCCGGTGCACGCGAAAAGCTTGCGAAGGTCTCAGGCATTCTTCTCTCTTATCCGGGGCTGGCCATTGCGGTTGGAGGTTACACGGACAATGTCGGCAGCGATGCAATGAATCAAACGCTGTCGGAGAACCGGGCTGGAGCCGTCCGCGATTACCTGGTGCAGCAGGGAGTTACAAACACCGCGGTCACTGCGATCGGTTACGGCAACTCGGCGCCGGTCGCGTCCAACAGCGATGCAGGCGGGCGCCAGCAGAACCGCAGAGTCGAACTCGTGGTGTCCGGTGACGCTATCGGCAATCCGGCTCCCACTACGACCAGCAGCCTGCGGTAGTGCAGGCGTTCAGGAACTGAAAGGCATTCCCTATGAAAACGTCTCGAATCGTACATATCGCCACGCTGGCCCTGGCTGTTGGATTTGTAGCCCTTGCCAGCGCCGCACAGGACCGGCCATCGAACGACAAGGACCGCCCGAAGCAGGACAACAAGCAGCAGCAGGCCAAGCCCGATCAACACGCGCAACCGCCATCCAGCCGACAGGAGCAGCCCGCCCGCCAACAACAGCGGCAGCCTGCTCAATCGCAGGAGCGACGGCCAGCTCAGCAGCAGAGACCGAACGAGTCACCGCAGCGGGCTCAACAACAGCCACGGCAGGCGCCGGAGGCGCAGCTTCCCACCGTCACTAAGCAGCAGGAGCACACCCGGCAACAGCGGGGCGCCGCGGCTCCGCAGCAGAACCAGGGTCGAGGAGTCCAGCAGAGCGCCTGGCAACAGCACAGGGCGTCCAATTGGCAGTCGGATCACCGTACCTGGCAGCAGCGCGGCGGCTATCACGGCTATCGCGTTCCGGACGCTCGTTATCGCGGCTACTTTGGATCGGGTCACGCCTTCCTCATCCGCGGCCTTCCGTTCATGGTGGTCGGTGGATTTCCGCGCTTCCAGTACAACGGATACTGGCTGAGCGTTGTCGACCCGTGGCCACAGCAATGGGGCAATGACTGGTATGACAACGATCAGGTCTACGTCGACTATTCCGACGGCGGCTATTACCTCTACAACCGAAGCTATCCAGGCGTCGGCATTGCAGTCAGCATTTCAATGTGAAGGGCTCGATAGCGCGCGGTGCGATTCTCGGATCGTACCGCGCCCGGCCAATACTGCTGAGTCGAAACCAGAGGTTGCGCAGCCGGAGGAGGGAGTATGATCGGCCACAGGCGTGGTCTCTGCATGATCTGCGATTGGAATGGTCGTACGGGGAGGAGCATTTTCGAGTGACCGAACCGAAGATGTCCGGGTTTGACGCCGAGGCTTTTCTCGCCAGTGCCGGGCTCGGACGAAAAATTGTTCAGTTCAAGCCAAAGCAGACTTTCTTTGCGCAGGGAAATCCCGCCGAATCCATCTTCTATCTGCAGAAGGGCCGCGCGAAGCTGACGGTGGTTTCAACGACCGGAAAAGAAGCCACGATCACGCTCCTCTCCACGGGGGACTTCGTGGGGGAGGAATCGCTCACCGCGGTGGCCGGGCTCAGGATGGCGACCGCAACTGCCATTACCGGCTGTACCGCGCTGAAGATCGAGCGGGCGGAGATGATCCGGGTGATGCATGAAGAACATGCCTTCTCCGATCGTTTCCTGTCGTTTCTGCTGGCTCGCAGCATGCGGATTCAGTCCGATCTGGTCGATCAGCTCTTCAACTCCAGCGAAAAGCGCCTGGCCCGCATTCTGCTGCTGATGGCCGAGATCGGCAAGCCGGGGCATCCGGACACCATGATCCCCAAGATCTCCCAGGAGACCCTGGCCGAAATGATCGGCACCACCCGATCCCGCGTCAGCTTCTTCATGAACCGCTTTCGCAAACTCGGCTTTATCCACTACAACGGCGGCATCGAGGTTCACAAATCGCTGCTGAATGTGGTTCTGCTCGATCAGTTGCCGGATGGAAACGCCGCCAAGCCGCCGATCCTGGTTGCTCCGCCCACCGATTCCTGATCGGGGTACCTCCGCGACTGGGTTCCGTGAACAACCAGCTGACTAGACGATTGCGCGATCAAACGCGACGGCTACAGTCGACGCACCGCCGGTTGCCTGGAATATTCAGGCTCCGAGGAAATAGTCCGGAAGTGTATAAAACTGACCAGAATCGGTCGGCGGCCCAAGCAGGATACTCGTTGGACGGTCCCCCTCAAGAAACTCCCGCAAGCGGAAGGCGCGAATACAGCAGCCTCCATCGACATCGGTTCAGAAGTGCGAACACCTTAGAATTCGAAGCCCCGGGAGTGCGTCGGAGTCAACACAGCGGACGGTGGAATCGGCCAGGGCCATCCTGAGCAAGAGCGGGAGGGGTCATCGTGGATTCAACGTTCCAGGCGGGAACTTCCACCTCGCAATCCGGAAATGGAATCAGTACCCAGAGCAACGGTAAATCTGCGCCCGTGGAGCGATTTGCCATCGGGATTACCGGCCTCGACGACATCCTGGGAGGCGGACTCGCCCGCAATCACCTGTATCTGATCGAAGGCGACCCGGGAACGGGAAAGACCACGATCGCGATGCAATTTCTCATGGAGGGCGTTCGATGCGGCCAGAAGGGCCTCTACGTCACTCTCTCCGAATCGAAGGCAGAGCTGCTGGAAATTGCCGATTCGCACGGCTGGTCTCTCGATGGGATCGAAATATTTGAGTTGGTTCCCGATGAGACGCAGCTCAAGCCCGAGGCCCAGTACACCGTCTTCAACCCCTCCGAAATCGAAATGTCCGACACCACGAACGCTGTCATGGCAGAGGTGGAGCGTCTGCAGCCCGCCCGCGTTGTGTTCGATTCTCTCTCTGAGCTGCGTCTGCTGGCTCGTGACTCTCTCCGTTATCGCCGTCAGATTCTGGGCCTGAAACAGTATTTCTCCGGGCGCAAATGTACTGTCCTCCTTTTGGATGATCGCACCGGCGAAAACCACGATCAGCAACTCCAGAGCATCGCGCATGGCGTCATCCTGATGGAAAGCGCGGAGCGGGAATACGGGATCAAGCGGCGCCGTCTTGAGGTCAAGAAGCTGCGCGGCTCAAAGTTCCGCGAGGGACTCCATGACTACTGCATTAAGCGCGGTGGCGTGGAAGTCTATCCGCGCCTGATCGCTGCCGAGCACCTGGTGACCTTTCATCCGACCCAGCTGAAAAGCGGCATACCCGCGCTCGACACCCTGTTGGGTGGTGGTGTCGACAGCGGTACCAGCACGCTCCTTCTGGGACCCGCCGGTTGTGGAAAATCCACCATCGCAGTCCGTTACGCGGTTTCGGCGGTTGAGCGCGGCAACCGGGCGGCACTCTTTACCTTCGATGAAACCCTGGCGACTTTGGTGATCCGGGCAAAAGGCCTGGGCATGGATATCAAGAAGCATGTCGATTCCGGAAAGCTGCTGCTTCGCCAGGTCGACGCTGCGGAGCTCTCTCCCGGCCAGTTTGTCCACGAAATCCGTCAACTGGTCGAAAAACACGATCTGAAGCTCCTCATCATTGACAGCCTCAACGGATTTCTCAATGCCATGCCCGGCGAGCATTTTCTTGCCATGCAACTCCACGAGATGCTGGCGTTCCTGAGCCAAAGGGGGGTCACGACGGTCATGACCGTTTCCCAGGTCGGCTTCGTGGGAACGAATATCGATACGCCCGTGGATGTGAGCTACCTTGCCGACACCGTCCTGCTGTTTCGCTACTTCGAAGCCGCGGGCGAAGTGCGGCAGGCGCTTTCCGTCATTAAGAAGCGCAGCGGAGAACATGAGCGCACCATCCGTGAACTGGTCATGAGGAATGGCGTGATCACCGTCGGAGACGTGCTGACGGAATTCGATGGCGTGCTCACAGGCTCGCCGATCTTTCGCGGCCGATGGATAGCCTCGCAGCGGTCCAGGACGCACACAGAGCCACAGACTGCGCCATGACGATCCGCGAAAACGAGCTCCGGGTCCTGGTGGTCGCGCCCACGGGGCGAGATGGGCTCTTGATCTGCAATCTTCTTGCGAGCAACGGCATCTCCTGCGCCTCACTATCGACCTCAGAAATGGCTCGAACGGAATTGAACGCAGGGGCAGGCGCCATCCTTCTGGCGGAAGAGATTCTAACCTTACCTGACATCGCCGCATGGGCAGCACAGATTTCCGAACAGCCTTCGTGGTCCGATCTGCCTCTCCTCCTGCTCACCATGGCTGGCGCTGTCAGCGCGGAGAGCCGGAGGAAAGCATTAGCCAGGAAACCTCTCGGAAATCAGGTATTGCTCGAACGTCCCGTTCGCCCCGATACCTTAATCAGCGCCGTCCAGGCAGCGCTGCGCAGCCGGCGCCGCCAATACCAGGTGAGAGACTTGATGGCCGAGCGGCATGTGGCCGAAGAAGCACTTCGCAAAGCCGAAAAGCTTGCCGTGGCTGCGCGTCTGGCAGCCAGTTTCTCTCATGAAATCAACAATCCGCTTGAATCCGTCACCAACCTGCTGTACCTCGTAGGCGTCTCGTCTTCGCTGAACGAGTCACGAAAGTACGCCGAGATTGCGGCGCGGGAGTTGGCGCGGGTTTCGGAAATGGTCACCCAGAATCTGAGGTTTCACAGGGAGTCGATCAGCCCCGTCACTGTCGAGATCACCCAGGTCGTGAATGCGGCTCTCAATCTCTATCAGGCGAGGCTGGCCGCTGCGGAAATCTCGATTGAACGAGACTTCCGGGAATGCTCGCCGATTCTGGGCAGTCCTGGCGAACTGCGCCAGGTGATCCAGAACCTGATCGCCAATGCCCTGGACGCCATCGGGCGCGGCGGCACACTCAAAATCCGTATTGCCGGTGCACGCGAGCACAACAATGGATCGCGGCCTGGGGTGCGCGTGACTGTCGGCGATACCGGATCCGGCATTCGCCCTGAGATCAGAAACACGCTCTTCGAGCCCTTTGTCGGCACCAAGGGAAATACCGGGACCGGCCTCGGCTTGTGGGTCAGCTCTGAAATCGTCCGCAGACACGGAGGCAGCATCCGTGTAAAAAGCCGGGTCAACTCCCCGCTTACCGGTACGGTTTTCTCTGTCTTCCTGCCCTCTCATCCCAACTGGACTGCGACGAGCCGCTTCGGGGAAGTGCGCGATTACCAGCGCGAGACCGTGCAGTTTCCTGCCTGATCACAAGGTTCGCCAATTCCCTGCTCCTTCGATTCGACAGAAATGTTATCGATGCGGCGAGCCCACGTTCCAGCAACGCTGGCTTGCCTTATTTCGGCGCAGACGGCATCGAAGGATCAATCCGATGCAGGCGCTGTGAACTAAATGAGCTCCCCGCAAAATGAGCTCCCCGCAAAATCTGTACTTCTGAAACCTCACCATGCGAGGATTCCGGAAGGCGGCCAGTGTGCTGAAGAGTTGGAATATTGGGCCGATCCCCCCGACGGTTTCAGCCCTTGTGACCCACCCGATTGTGTTCGGCAATTTGGTAGAAAATTGGTAGCATTTTGCGCCTGGAGAGCCGGTTTTTAGCCATCCAGCCGACTATTAACCCCTTTATTTTGTTACACCGGCTATGTTTTCGCTACTTGACACGGTAGAGGTCAGGAGTTCGAGTCTCCTCGTGCCTGCCATTCCATTTTCAATTGTTTGCGGGTGTTTTGGAGGCTTATAGAATCGCGCCTGCAACCCGCGATCCAACCCGCGCCTGCGTGTGACGAAGCATCTTTGCGATCACCGTCAGATCCACTTCCCCCGAAAGGAATGTCGCCAGCGAGTGCCGCAGATTATGCCAGCCAAAGCGCTTTGAGGATCCCTCTTCGATCACGCCGGCGTGAACCGCCGCTGGCCGAAGATAGTCCCTGGCGGCGCTGCTCGCGGAGCGCGGCCTGGTCCCCTTCGACTTCAGACTGCCCCTGGCCTGCAGGTCTTGCGCTATTTAGACCTGCAGGCTTTTCGCTTTGAGCGGAGATTCGCTCCACTCCACCATCAGTCCGATCGAGATGCTGAAGCTTACTGGCTGTATCGCAGCCCATAAATCTCCTGCCCACTGGCGATATGCAGGAACAGAATTGAGTTGTCGGGGGTTACGGCAAACCAGGTATCGATCCGCCCTGACAGCTTGCTGAAATCGGTGAGGTCGACGGCGGGCTCGACCTTTCCCGTTTCAGGCGAAATGCGGATCACCTCCGGCCGATCGCCATTCGGCTTGCTGGCGTAAAGATTCCGAGAATCCGGCGACCAGGCAAGATCGTTCCCGTTGATACCGTCCGCCAGCTTCCGCCACTTCCCCGTCCGCCGATCCAGCAGGTAGACTTCGTGCCTGTCCGCCCGGAGGGCCCCGATGTATCGACCGTCAGGCGACCAGCGCGCGGTCGATAGTCCTTCGGATCCGGGCACCATGGTCTCTTCTCGGGTATCGAGGCTGATCTCCTGAATCGCGCAGGTCTTCTCCTCCTGGCAGAAGACGCGACCATAGATCAGACGGCGGCCATCAGGGGACCAGGTGGGCGCTCCCTGGTTGTCGGTTCCATATGAGGCTTCCAGAAGGGGTCCGCCTGTCACTGCCGTGACGTAAATTCTGAATGGCACATCGGGTTTCCTGGCCATGAACGCAATTCGCTTCCCATCCGGTGACCATCGGGGCAACTCGACATCGATCGTTCCCGGCGTCACGATTTGCCGCGCCGCATCGCCATCCGCTGCGCCGACCCACAGGGTATTGCCCGGTTCGCGCACCCAGGCAATCCAGCGTCCATCGCGCGAAAAGTCGACATCGCGAGCGGAAACTCCGGTAGAAAGGGCCGGAACTGATGAGACTTCCGGTCATACCAATCCAGTTCATTGTCTCCGGGCGAGCCTCTGCTCATGTAGAGCCGCTGAGCAGCGGGGTCGATGGCGAGGGCATCGGATTGGATCGCTTCGCCTGCCCGTTGCGTCAGGGTGAATCCGTTCTGCCAGGGCCATCGCCTTCTGCGCAGGAGCCCGATCCTTTCTCCGTCGCCTAAGAAGGCGTCGTCCTCCCTGTCGACAATGGCGACGCTGCCGTAGCGTCCGGGAACCAAAAACGCAGGAACCAACGAATCGAGGGCGGCGTAATCGGGACTGCTCAGGAGAACCTCCCAGACGACGGAGCTGTCGGTCGCCGGGTCGCGAAGTAATATGAGAAGCCGCTTTCCATCGAGCGACCAACGAAGGAGATCCGGAATGACAGCAAACCTGTGGATCAACTTGCTGGTGGTTCCTTCATCAGCGGTGAGGTAGATAGAATTGCCTGATCCACAGGCGATCCTTCTACCGTCCGGAGACCACGCCGCCGTGTGGCAGAGCAGACTGCCAACCCGGTGAAAATTGCCGCTATCGGTGCGGACGATCCAAAGTGTACGTTCGCTCTCCTGGCCCTCACCAGCCAGGACGAGCAATTGGTGACCATCGCGCGTGACATCCACCGGCTCCGCCTGCACAAATGGGGTGGCAATTCGTTCTGAGGGGCCACCATGGACGGAGACTCTGGACAGGACGATACGACCTTCGCGGGTCTCGCCGAAGTATAGATACCTGCCATCGGTGATCAGATTCCTCTTGACGGTGTTGTCGCCCGTGATCTGTATTTCTCCATCCAGGACGATGCGAGGTGGAGAGAAGCGCAAGAACAGTAGATAACCACCGAGGAAGGCGAGAGTAACAAGGGCAAATGGGATGGCGATACGCAGAGAAAATCGAGGCGGACGAGCAGCGTCCTGAGAATGCCCGGCGGGCGTTGGAACTGAAGTCACGCCACGGCTCCACTCTGGCCGGGCAGCGGCTATTTCGAGGAGTGAAGCGAGGGCTTCGCTCCCGTTGGCGCCGCGTTTCATCCACTCGTCGATTTCATGCCGGTAAGCGTAGACGGCCTGGCGTTGGCCGACCGGGACTCTGTAGATCGGCAGACCCCCATTCTGTTCCCACCGAATAACCGTGCGGACGTCCCGGCCAACGTAGGCGGCGATCTCCTTCCAGGAATCCAGCTTGTCTGTTGCGGGATCGTCTTGCGGCATTTCTCCGCCCTTCAGCAGACGAGGAGACAGTGTTACAGGCGGGGGATCGGCGACATACGGAAGCGCATGTCACTAATAGTCATGATTTGACAACTAGAACTGGTGGCAGCAGTTTAGCCCCGCGTGTCCTGCTGGGCAAGCATTTCGATCAGAGCGGGTAAACAGCCGTCCGCTGCAGCCGGACTCTGTCGGTAAGTGGGCCTTATTTTCAGTCGTTTAGTGCTCTTTCTACGGGAAAAACATGCATCAATCGCCACCGACTACTTTGCGCACACTACGTCGCCCTGGCGGTGCTTTGCCGGCTTGTGACAGGATGCGGGGGCGGGAGCGGGAGAAGCAATGGCGGAGCGACTCCCCCGGCAAATCCGACGATCACGTCCGTTACCGTTTCATGCTCGCCAGACTCTGTCTTGACGAACCACACCTCGACCTGTAACCCGGCTGTGACAGGAACGGGAAGCCATCGCTCCACCGTACATTGGTCGGTCAGCCCATCCAGCGTCGGTACCGTCGGCAGTGCTGGCGTCTTCACGCCTGCGGGAAAAGGGACCCTATGGTCCAGAGGGCGCCGCCATGCATTCGTGCCAGCGAACGCTTCGGCCGCCTCCATGACAACATTTGTCACCTTTTGTCACCTATCGCCAAGAGACATTTTCCGAGCGGCGGCATTCAATGGGCTGTCCTGGCAGTTTGGCTTCCAGAGCGAATGGAATCAGACTGTCCGAGATCAGGAGAATGCCTCGTGCCGCTACTTAAAACCGTAGTTATTTCTGCCTCTATGTTCATTATAAGTGCAACAAGCTGCGCCTACGCGCAAGGCGGCGACCCGAAGGACGTGCTGGTCAGAAAGCTCAACGACCAGTTCGTTCTCACCCGCATGACTGCGGACGGAACCGATGTCGTAAAGGCCGGCTCACCCGTCACCCTTCATAAGGACGGGCTGCAGATGTGCAGCACCGACGCTAAGATACCCCTCACAAATGTCTATAAGGGGGGTAAGCTGTCGGCCGGCAAGTTCGCCTGGGGAATGGCGATGGGGCTCGCCCAGCCCAGCTTGCCGACCGCCAATGTGCCCATGCGCACTTTCGTGTCGGACGAAAAGTTCTGGATTACCGCGATCGGTGTCGAGAAAAACGCGGTCATTCTTAAGGTCTACAGCGATGCCTATGGCGACGTTCGCTATTATGCGCAGTTGGCCTTCCCGTTCGATAAAAAGGCTCCCCCTTCGGTTGATGAACTCCTGAGGAACATTTCGGAGGTCGTGACAGCGGAGCCGGCCAATGCGGCGGAGGGCGGGCCACCGTCGGACCAGAGCGCCCCGGCGCAACAGGCCGCTGCTCCTCCGCCTCCACCCCCGCCCGCCGCCGATGCTCCTTCCGCGCCGCCCAGGAGCATTGCCCTGGGACAAACGAAGGATCAGGTGATCGCCAGCCTAGGCCAGCCGCAGAAAATCGTGCAACTCGGCGCGAAAGAAATCGACTATTACCCGGACATAAAAGTGACCTTTGTGAATGGCAAGGTAGCTGACGTTCAATAGCGGCTCTTATCTATCTCCACAATGCCGAGCCTGAGTTATCCGGGAAACGATTACGAAAGGAAGAACGTGCTATGCGTTTCAATCGGGTTCTGAATTTCTGCACGCCGGTGCTGGCCATCTCAGTATTTCTGAGTATTCCTCTTAGCGGCCAGAACAAGAAGAGCAATTCTAAACCGGCTCCGGCACCCAAACCCGCGCCTGCATCCACACGGTCCTCCGGAGGCGCTGCGCGGTCGTCGAGCCCCAGTCGTGGACCGTCCGCGAGTCGTCCCTCAGCGAACCATTCTGCGGGACCGTCCGCCAATCATCCATCCGGTCCGACAGCGAATGGAGCAGGTTCAAATCGCATCCCCGGCCCCGGTTCGGGCCCGAACCGCCCATCCGCGAACAGTCAGTCGAACAGAAATTCGAATACCTCTCGTGAACCGGGACGCCAACCGTCCACTGGCGATCGATCCGGGCGTTCAGGTCCGAACCGTTCGATCAATACCGGTGGCGGCCGCACTGTGAACGCCGGTATCTCCGGACGACCAGCTCCCCATGGCTCGCAGCAACGGTCTCTCAGAAACGGCAGTGCGATCCAGCGTCGCCCGGACGGAAGAATCAGCGACGTACACGATGCCAGACGTGGCTTCGATATTCATAATGGGCTGAATGGCCGGCGCAGCGTCTCCTTCGAGCGCCCCGACCACTCCCGCATCTTTGCCGAGCGCGGCCGGCCGGGATATATCCGGCGCGAGTATAACTTCCGGGGTCATGACTTCGCTCGCCGCGCTTACTACTTTAACGGACGTGCCTATAACCGCTTTTATCGCCCCTACGGTTATCATGGAGTCTTTGTTGACGTCTATGCGCCGGGTCATTACTATGGGCCCGGCTTCTACGGATGGGTCTATAACCCCTGGTATGCACCGGTAGCTTATCCGTGGGGATGGGGTGGCGCCGCCTGGGCCGGTTATTACGGCTTCTATTTCACCCCGGCACCGGTTTATCCGAGCGCGGCATTCTGGCTCACGGACTACATAATTTCTCAGGACCTTGCGGCGAATTACCAGGCACAGCAAGAGACCCAGGGGGGTGCGACCCAATCTTCGGATGGCGCTGCGCAACTGACGCCAGACGTGAAGCAGCAGATTGCCGATGAAGTGAAGTATCAGGTCGCACTGGAGAACCAGGAAGCGCAGCAGAACACTCAGACCCAGGACAGCGATCCTGGCATGAGCGGCATTGGACGGCTGCTGAGCGACGGACACACGCACACGTTTGTCGCCGGCGCAGATCTGGATCTCGTCGATGCGGGCGGGAACGAATGCGCCTTGAGTGGCGGAGATGTGCTGACGCTGACCACTCCGCCGGCAGCCGACGCTCAGGCTGCCAATCTGGTAGTGGTGGCAAGCAAAGGCGGGAATGAATGCAGGAAGGCCGACACGGTGACGGTGGCCTTTACCGATCTGCAGGAAATGCAGAACCACATGCGCGAGACCATCGACCAGGGGATGCAGGAACTGCAGTCGAAGCAGGGAAGTGAAGGCCTGCCCTCGGCTCCGGCGTCGGCACGCACCCCGCCGGCGGAGACTGCCTTCGCGCAGGCCGCGCCGCCTCCCGAACCAGATGGAGCGCAGCAGGTCAGTCAGCAGCTACAGCAGGCCGATGCGGCCGAGCAGGAGGTGACCGCCCAGGCGCAGCAGGAAAGCCCAGGGACCAGCTCTCCGAATGCGGGGCCGGTGACCATCTCGCTGGGGCAGAGCATTGAACAGGTAACGGGGGCGCTGGGGCCGCCCGTGACGATGATCGACCTGGGCGCTAAGAAAATCTACCAGTACAAAGATATGAAGATCGTCTTTCAAGACGGCAAAGTGGCTGACGTTCAGTAGAGATCGAGGACCCCTCCCCAGATACTGGCCGGGCGCACACGCGCCCGGAGACAGGAACAGGGCCCTGGCTATGTCACGTCGGCTATCGATCGGGTCCATTCTCTTATTCGCCGGGAGCGCGCTGTGCTTCCTCCTTCCTTTCGCCACGGTCTCGTGCGGCGGGATGAAAGCAGGATGAATCATGTTCCGACCAGCAGCGATCGCGGTGTGGATTGTTTTTATTGGAACGGGTGCAGGTGCAAGGCTTTGGCCACAGGACTCGGCTCCGGCCCATCCGGCCGAAGGAGGTTCACCGCCGGTGAGCCTCCTCGATGAGAACGGGGTTACGGCTTTCTCGGTTGAAACCCCCGATACCCTGGAACTGAGAGTTCGCGCGCCGGAACCCATCTTCGTCAGCGTGGAGGTCGATCGGGATCAGAATGGTCAATTCGACCGCTTGGTGGACATCGCGTACCGGCCGCAGCGAGACCGAAGTCTGTGCACACAATACCTCATCGATGCAACCCACTCGACCGCCTGCGGGCAGTTTCGTTCTGCCGCATATCTCACGGATCAGAAAAACGAAGAGGGGCGCACCGAATACGTGCTCGTTCTCCCAAAGAAGGAGCTGAGCTTCGATCGACCTTCTGCCAGGTTCAGCTTCGTAATGTGGAACAGCGCGCAGCGCCAAACCACTTACTTTCCCATCGGTAGGTTCCAGAACACTCTTACGGTCACGTATCGTATGAATGCTGCAGCGGAACGATCCACGACTACTGCAGCCAATTCGCCTTCCGAGCCGAAGGCAGTCGGATTCGGTTTGGGAAGCGATTACCATCCTTCAGATAGAGGGACATTCGAAACTCCGATCTACCATTCGGGAGGAAACATCTCGAATCCGGTCATAAAGCATGCCCCGGCTCCACACTTCAGCGACGAGGCCAAAAAAGCCAAATATCAGGGAGTCGTAGTCGTTGGCCTGATTGTGGACGCGCAGGGAAATCCACAAAGCGTGCGCGTGGTGCGGCCGTTGGGCATGGGGCTTGACGAAGAGGCTCTAAAGGCAGTCCGCAAATACAAATTCAAACCGGCGTTGAAAGACGGGCAGACTCCTGTCCCGGTCAGCATCAACATTGAGGTCAACTTCCGTATCCTGGGGGAGAATCCGGTCTCGCCTGCCCCGGTCCGGGTTGTTTCCAACCCGCCGGAGGCACATGGGGATGCGCTCGACCAGCGATTGCGGACGATTGCCGGCGATGATGCTGAGGACTGCGGGACCGTTCCGGTTCGTGCCGATCCATCCGCTGCTCGCTCGTGCGCAGAGAAGGCAATTTCTCAAAAAAAGTCCTTTCTGGTCCGCTTCAGGGTCATGAGTATTGACTCGAATGTTTCTTATGCATTTGCCGGGTCTCCGGGGGGCGAGGTTTTCCAGATTGAATTCAGCGACAGACGGCTGAGCGAAAGAGAATGTCCCGCGCCAGTCCAATTGTGGGGAGTGGACAATGAGATCCCTGACTGCTTCCTCACCGATATGGCCGCGGCCTGCAAGGGCAAGAATGCCTCCGCCTCTGTCCCTCCTGCCATCCTGGACTCCATCAGCCAGGCGGCGAAGGCTTCGCAGTTTGAAGAAGTAATTCGAATAGCCGATCAGCCGAATTCTGGTTTGCGCGTGCTATGGCTTGGACGTGGAAAAACCGGCCGAATTCTGTCTTACGGGATTGGGAACCAGGAAGGTTGCTCCATTTTCATGATGCAAATGAACGACGTTGAATAAACGAGAACAGCTCTGAGTGGGCCGTTGCCTCAAGCGGCTTCCCGCCAACCCGTGATCCAACCCGCGATCCAGTGAATTGCGCCTTTCCACAAAAAGCTTACCCGGCACTCCTTTCCGATTCCTGTAAGTTGTCGATATTGAGTTCGAGTCTCCTCCTGCCTACCATTCCTCTCTTCAAATCCACATCCTTGTCTGGTATCGAGACCGCCGCAAATGGCATTGGCGGCCGCCTTCCCGACTTCGCCCTATGGAGACAGGACAGGAATCTGCCAGTTGGTGGCGATGGTGCCGAGGCTGGCGGCGCTGGTGATCCCGGTGCCGTTCATGAGCCAGATATCGACTTCGCCAGTGGAGTTATTCCGCCAGAGAATGTCGCTCTTGCCGTCGCCATTGAAATCGCCTGCGCCTGCAATGCTCCAGTTGGTGGCAATGGTGCCGAGATTCGCGGCGCCGGTGATCGCGGTGCCGTTCATGAGCCACATGTCGACTTCGCCGGTGGAGTTATTCCGCCAGAGAATGTCGCTCTTGCCGTCGCCACTGAAGTCGCCAATGCCGGCAATGGACCAGTTGGTGGCGATGGCGCCGAGATTCGCGGCGCTGGCGATCGAAGTACCGTTCATGATCCAGAGGTTGACCTCCCCGGTGCTGGCATTGCGCCACAGAATGTCGGCTTTGCCGTCCCCGTTGAAATCGCCTGTGCCTACAATGTTCCAGTTGGTGGCGATAGTGCCGAGACTGGCGGCGCTGGTAATTCCGGTGCCGTTCATCAACCAGAGGTTGACCTCTCCGGTGCCGGTGTTGCGCCACAGGATGTCGCTTTTGCCGTCGTCATTGAAATCGCCAACGGCAGCAACGGTCCAGTTAGTGGCAATGGCGCCGAGGCTGGCGGCGCTGGTAATTCCGGCGCCGTTCATGAGCCAGATGTCGACCTCTCCGGTGCTGGTGTTGCGCCACAGGATATCGCTCCTGCCGTCACCGTTGAAATCACCCGCGGCGGCAAGGGTCCATGCGGTGGCGATGGTGCCGAGATTGGCGGCGCCGGTGATCCCGGTGCCGTTCATGAGCCACATATCGGTCTCGCCGGTGGAGGTATTGCGCCAGAGAATGTCGCTCCTGCAGTCGCCGTTGAAGTCCCCCGGCGCGCCAAATGCCACTGGATTCGGATTCGGATTCGGGTTCGAACTCGTGCAGGGGAAGGTCACAACGTTGACGACAACCGCGGAGGATGTCGAATATGCGAAATTTAAATCGCCATAGTAGAAGGCAGTTAGGCTGTTCGGACCGACGGGTCGACAGCGTTCCCGTATACGACGCAGTACCCGCCGTTAGGGGTAGCTCCGCAAGCAGGCTTATACCGTCATCGAAATCCACGTAGCCCGTCGGCGTACCGCCGCCGGATTTCGGTGCGACCGTAACGGTGAGCGTGACGCTGCCGCCCGCGGCGACAGTTTTGGCACTTGCCGTCAGATTGGTCGTTGTTGGATATTGAATCGCGAAAAAAGCTGAAGCGACAGGGCTGGGGCCGTAGCTGCCGCCCGCCGCGATCGCCTGCACCCATCCGCTTGCAGAAACAGTGAAGGGCACCGTATAGAGGGTTGAACTCGTCGTCGGAGTCGAGCCATCCATGGTGTAGTAAAACGAAACGCCGCCGGCGGAATCGGTGAGCGTGACTGTCTGGGGCGAAGTGAAAGTTCCTCCTGCAGGCGTGATGGTCGGCGCCGGAGCGGCTGGGAAGCTGAACGTGGAGGCCGCCACCAGACTCTGTGAGTATCCCGGCGCAACGGCCAGCGCGCGAACCGTCGTGACCGGTTGCGGGATGACAAAGGGCACCGAGTACTTTTGCGAAGCGGTGGTCGGGCCGGAACCGTCGGTGGTGTAGTAAATAGCCGCGTTCGGCGTCGAGTCAGTGATGGAGATGGTCTGACTTGCACTAATCGTGCCGCTGGCCGGCGAGATCGCCGGAGTGGCCGTGATCGAGTTGGTGTTAACCGTGTACAGCCCGAAGGGAAACGAACCGAGGCTGTTGGGTCCCACCATGATTTTGCGCAGCCCGGCGAAAGACGGCGAAAAAGCGAGATCCACCGTCAGGACGGCGCTTTGCTGGCCGGTGGCAATCAGCGAGCTCCCCAGACCATTGAGGGTGCAGCTGCTGTTCGAGATGGAACTTGCGGTGCCCAGGGCGATCGGCCCGAGATAAGTGGTGCCCGAGTCATCCAGCAGATACAGCCAGTTGTTATTGCCGGCGATGTTGGCGGATAACCAGAGCCGACAGCTGCCAACGCTGAAGTTCGAGCCGAAGAAGTCGGAGAGCCCCAGGGCGTCCTGAATCGAGATCACAAAGGACTGCGCCGATCCCGCGCCATTACCCGGAACGACGCTGGTGACAGTCGCGGAAGGGCCAACCTGAATGACGGGGATGCTCTGGCGCTGGGCGGTAATGAAGCCCTGTTGCTGCGAGGCCGCAGTGCTGGCGGCCACGGTAAAAGGAATGCTGGCGTTGCCGCTGCCGCTGGACAAGCCGCCGAGGGTGATCCAGGAGTCTGCTGTGCTGACCTGCCAGCTGCAGGCTCCGGGGGCCGTGATGGTCAGCGTACCCGATCCCCCGGCATAGGGATAAATCCCATTCGACGACAGTTGCAGAGTCGCGCAGGGCTGCTCCCAGGTAGCGGTCACGCTCAGGCCCGAAGCGTTCGCGCTGTTCACTGTGAGATCGAGAAGCGTGTAGGGGTCCGACCATGTTGCTCCAGGCGTCAGGTCAGGCGAATCGAAATTATTCGGCACCGCCACCGGATTGAAGTCCAGCAGAAACGTATGGCGGTCGTAATTCTCGTTAACGTAGCCATTCTCGTAGTGGACGAGCGCGCCCTGATAGAGATCGGTACCGGTGAACTCGCCGCTGAGTTTGGCCTCGTAGTATCCGGTGGGCTGCCGGTACTCCAGCCACACGAACGAGCCGGTAAAGGGATCGCGGAGAACACGCAGGGCTCGCAGGCCGCTGCCGGCATCGACTGGATCGATGGTATAGGTGCCCGTAGTGGTTACGACCTGAGTCGCGCTGGACGGGAGCCAGTTGAGGTAATTGAAGCGTTCGAACGCGTGATAAGGGCCGTCGGTATAAGCCGACCCCATGACGGAAAACGGGTCGCCATATTCGGTGTTCACCGCAGTCGATCCAACGGGAGCGGCTGCAGCGAGGAACGGTGGCGGGGCGCTAGGACTGATGGTTCCGGGGTTGGTGGCGGTGTAGTCGATGGCGCCCAGAGGGATCGACCCGAAATCGAGCGAGTTGCTGTGATTCAGGCCGAGGTTGTGGCCGTGTTCGTGATCGAGCAGCCCCGATAAGTCGAGGCCCGTCGAGTATCCGGGCCAGATCGCGGCCCACATGCTCGAATAGGGCTGAGGCACCGTGGAATCGGCGCCGCCGCAGCCGATCGTTGCCAGGCCGCCGAACCAGCAGGTGTTGTTGACGGGGAAGATAACGGTGTAGCGGTTGTATTTGCTGAAGTCGATATCTTTGGCGACAGCCTGCAGCGCAGCCGTCATCAGCGCGGAGGTCTGATTGCAGTTATAGGTCTGGCTCAGGTTGTAGGGTCCGAAGATAGTAGCCGCCGCTGAGGTCTGTCCGTTGGACACTTCCTGCCAGTAAGTGTTGAGCGAAGGGTCGCCCCCGCTGTACTGGCTGGTCCAGTAAGGAGTCGCTCCCATGCCGGTGGGAAAGGTCGGGCCGCCGGCGGGGAAATTGACGATGATGGCCGCGATGTTCTGCGCGCCGGTTGTGCTGCAGACCAAAGGAGTTCCTGCCGCAGCAACCGCAGGCAGCGATTCGGCTGTTGCCGAGGGTTTGACGATAACCGCGGACTCGACCGCCATGGCGTGGGCAGTCGCGATACCGGTAAGCGACACGGGCATGCGCGCCAGTGAGGCGGCATTGACCCCAACAATGAAGGACAGATCGATCAGGCCATCCTTAGTGTGCAGGAACCAATGCGGAGAACTGGTGTGGTTGGCAAAGTCGTCGGCCACCGCCGGCTCGATGCTGCCGGTGAGAGTCTGCTCCGACTCCAACAGGCCTGCCATATCCGGATATTGCCGGATGGCTGCCGCCGTTGCCTCGTCCAGTGCAAGAGCCCGGACTCCGTCGGGATTGGTGCGAATAACACCCTCGACCAGCTGGAGTCGCGACTCCAGAAGAGTACGCAACGCCGGCGAATCGAATTCTCGAAAGGCCTGAATCTGCCGATTCGCCTCGATAACTCTGAATGAAACTTCCTCCGCCGTCTGCCCGGACAACGCCGTTGCCGTTAGCAGACAAAGCATCGGAACGGAGAACATTGCGGCAGCCAGTGAAATACAGATAAATCGGCTCTGCGCCCTGTGCATTTTGAGGTCCCCCACCTTGTTTTTGGCACTTATTCCCGCGGGATCGTCCGCGCGATGCGCCGGTGTCGTGGGGGAATGACACTCTTATTTCTAACTAGCGTACCGAGCACTATACTTCAGCTAACGGTCAAAGCTGATAAAAAATGACTAATCGGGACCTACACTCTCGTGCGCAACTGATCCCCTGTGGTAATGCCGAATTGATACTGTGGTTTGGCATTGCTCCAGACGACTCGATCTTCCTGCGATGGCAGGAGCCGAACGAGATCGACGCGTTGTCGTGGTTTGAAAAGTAGAGTGTCAAAGCACAGTCTCACCTCCCTCCATTTCCACACCAATCCCTCGATTTGCACACAAATTTTCCCCTCGACCTCAACGCCCCGCGTGCCATAATTCTGACCAACGGGGAGAGAAATCTTCCTTAAGAAGAGAGCAGGCCGCTGAAAGATCGTCGGCAACGACGATCGGCTTCCGGGAAACCGGAGGCCCTTAGCGAACCGAAGCTTTGCAGCGATGGGCTCGATGGTGTCCGGTTCAGTGGGTTCACCCCCGCAGTTCCCGAGTACCCGTGAGTACAGAGTCTGATCCGGTAGCCGATGCCGGGTCTTCGGAAATTCGGTCAGGAGAGGGCGAGATTCCTTAAGGGACCTCGCCCTTTTCGCTTGCACCGACGGCACTCTCCTCCCACCCCAGCTACAACTCCGGTAACCGGTTTGGGGATACTCACTCCCGAGAAGTGGGATACCACGGTCACCAGCGCTTCGTTAGAGTCGGAATCAGCATTCAGCAGGAAAAGAGGGACGATCAGGAGCGAGCAGCTCTCAATCGCCTCTCCCGCGAGCAGCTCCTCAGGAGGTCGCGGTACCTGGCATTCGGGCCACTCTGCCTTGGTCTCTCGCGTGTTTTGCCCCGATCCTTTCCGGGCAGCCGCCAGAATATAGAGCCCTCACAACAAGCCTCGCTGTTGATCGTCAACGCGCCTGCGAACTTGCACCGGCGCCCAGTCCCAGTTCCCCCTGATCCCCTCTGTCCCTCACATCGCCCATCCGGAAACAGTCACACCCACCCCAGTTACCATGTAGGTACAGGTACCCACCCATAGCACTCTTTCGTGATTGACATTAGATAACTTTGGATACACTGAACTCCCTTGTGGAAAAACACCCATGGAACGAAACGAACAACGGTACGCGCAAGACCTTTATGACGGGCTGATCGCCCGTTTTTCTTCAATCTCGGAACAGGCCAAAATCGCAATGACCGGGGGCGGCGTCCAGTGGCGGTGTTCCGCCCAGCGCGGTTCCCGCTCCTGCTGGGTCGGGTGCTTCGAAGTCGGTGGCCCGGAATTCCTCACCTTCTTTGAAGAGGAAGGCAAGAAAATCGCCACCGGCCGCACCAGTTCGCAGCCCGATACCATCGACGCGATCTGGACCTGGCTTGACGGCGCCGCTCTCACCGCGATGTACGAGCGCTTCGAGTTTGTCGACTGGGAGAAGCGCAACCTCATGGGCGTCCGCGAAGACGCACTACGCTCCCACCCCTCTCTCGGAGTCGTTGCCCACAACGAGCTCACCGTCACGCCCTCCGGCGTCTCCCATCTTTGGTTTCGTAACAACACCCGCTCGGCTCACATCCACTTTGTCTCCCACCATCCGTCTCCCGAGGCCGTCTTTTACTGGGACGAATGCGAGCTGTTTCGCTTTGAGGCGAAAGATCATGCCCCGCTGGGCGGAGTCCTCTCCCGCTGGCTCGCCGACAACGCGCCTCCCTCGGCGCTGCGCCGGGAATTTCCCTGGCTCGCCATCGGTCTGCTCGGGGACTTCTACGAAAGGGGCAATCCCGTCGAAGGCGAGTTCATCGAGAGCTGGAATCAGATGGAAGGCGTCTACGAAGGTTCGCGCTTCCCTCCTCGCACTCTGGTGCTTCCCTTTATCGCGGAACTGCGCCGCGCCGGCTACGACAGGAAACTTCGCGCCGGTCAGTCCATCGGTTCGCTCATCGTGTCCCGCTCGCGCCGGCCGCGCGTTCGTCCCGAGCAGCCCGTCGTCTCCTTTCTGTTCCACGAAAACACCATGGAGCTGTACGCGCGCGACCAAAGAGAAGAACGTCTCCACGACATTCCCATCGCCATGTCGGATACCGTTGAGCGCCTTCTCCGCAGCCTGACCGAGCGGCCCATCGATTAAGCGCCGGCGCGCGCTCCGTCCGGCGACCTAAACCTCCGTCAGCATTCCCTCGTCCCGCATAGTGAGATTCACTCCCTCTGCTTGCACCCACAATTTGTTGCCATCGCGGACTATACTGGCGTCTGCTGTTTTCATCGCAGGAGAAATGATGCTGGCTTCACGTCGTCGTTTCCTGGGCGGCCTCGCCGCAGCAGGCGCACTTTCTGCTCTTCCCTCTTCTGAACTCCTCGCCTCTGTTTCCTCCAGCTGCCCCTTCCGCCTCTCCGTCATCAACGACGAAATCTCTCAGGACTTCGACCACGCCTGCTCCGTTGCCGCCAACGATTTCGGTCTCCACTGGATCGAGTTGCGCGCCATGTGGAACAAGAACGTCACCGACCTCGACTCCAGCCAGCTCGCCGAAGCCAATCGCATCCTGAAGAAGTACAACCTCCGCGTCACCGACATCGCCAGCCCGCTCTACAAAGTCGACTGGCCCGGCGCGCCGCGCAAAAAAACGCAGGAGCGCGACCAGTTTCACGCCGCCGACGCCTTCGCGAAACAGGATACGCTTCTCGAGCACTGCATCGAGCTCACCCGCACCTTCTCCACCGATCGCATCCGCTGCTTCGACTTCTGGCGCATCGACGATCCCGCTCCATATCGCGACGCCATCAACGACAAGCTCCGCAAGGCCGCCGAAACCTGCGCGAAGAGCCACGTCATCCTTCTCCTCGAAAACGAAATGTCCTGCAACACCGGCACCGGTGAAGAAGCCGCCGCCGTTCTCAAAGCCATCCCCAACAAAAACTTCATGCTCAACTGGGACCCGGGCAACGCCGGTACCTTCGCTAACGAAGTTCCTTTCCCAACGGCCTACGATCTGCTCCCCAAAGACCGCATCGGTCACTGCCACGCGAAGAACGTCACGCGCCAGCCGGACGGAAAATATCAGTGGGAGCCGGTCGGCACCGGCGTCGTCGACTGGGTCGGCCAGCTCCGCGCCCTGCGCAAAGATGGCTACCACTACGCGGTCAGTCTTGAAACTCACTGGCGCGGCGCAGGCACTCCCGAAGCCTCCTCCCGCAAAAGCATGGCCGACCTGAAAAAGGCTCTCGCAGAATCCGGCGCAACCTGCTGAACACCGACTTTCAATGGAGACACCATGATCACTCGTCGCGAATTTCTGGACACCATGGCAGTGGGCGCCGCCGGGCTTGCCGCCGGCAGTACTGCAAAAAGCTACGCTCAGATCCTGGGCGCCAACGACCGTCTTAACTTCGCCATCATCGGTCTGCATAGCCGCGCCTATGCTCATCTCTCTGCGCTCGCAGCCAACAGCAAGACGTCTCATGTCGGACACATCTGCGATGTCGAGAGCAACTTCATGGCTAAGTTCGGCGCCGAAGCGCAAAAGGAACTCGGCTACGCACCCGAGACCGAAGGCGACTTCCGCAAGCTCCTCGAGCGCAAAGATATCGACGCTATCTCCATTGCCACGCCCGACCACTGGCACGCGCCCATGGCTATCGCCGGTGTCGAAGCCGGCAAGCACGTCTACGTCGAAAAGCCCTGCAGCCACAATCCAGCCGAAGGCGCGCTCCTGATCGCCGCGCAGAAAAAATACGGCAAGCTCGTGCAGATGGGCACCCAGCAACGCTCCTCACCGCACACCATTGAGATCGTCCAAAAGATTCACGATGGGCTCATCGGACGCGCCTACTACGCCTATGCGTGGTACGTGAACACGCGCAAGTCCATCGGCGTCGGCAAAGACGCGCCCGTTCCTTCCACCCTCAATTGGGATCTCTGGCAGGGTCCAGCCCCACGCCGTCCTTATAAGGACAACGTTCAGCCTTACAACTGGCACTGGTTCCGCATCTGGGGCACCGGCGAGACGCTCAACAACGGCACCCACGAAGTCGACGTCTGCCGCTGGGCACTCGGCGTCGATTATCCTACCCGCATCACCGCCGCCGGTGGCCGCTACCACTACAAAGATGACTGGCAGTTCTACGACACCCTCGTCACCAACTTCGAATACGCCGACAAGATGATCGCGTGGGACTGCCGCTGCTGCAACGGCATGCGCATCTATGGCCGCGATCGCGGCGCCACCATCATGGGCACTACCGGTTCGGTGCTCGTCGATCGCGATGGTTACGAAGTCTACGACCTCAGCGGCCACAAAACCGACGAGTTCCGCATGAAGAAGGACGCCACTACCTCATCCGCCGACCTCGTCGGCCGCGACTCGATGACCGACGACCACTTCGCCAACTTCATCGCCGGCGTCACCCACGGCGAGAAGCTCCACTCTCCCGTAGAAATCGGCAACGTCGCCGTCACCATGCTCCAGCTTTCCAACGTCGCCTGGGAAGTTCAGCGCGAACTGAAACTCGATCCCACCGATGGCAAAATCCTCGGCGACCCCGAAGCCATGAAGGGCTGGGGCCGCGAATACGAAAAAGGATGGGAGCCGCACCTGTGATCGTGCTCTGTCATCCTGAGCGATCTTTCCGATCAATCGGCGCGTGTGCTTTTCGCGCGCCGAAACAATTCAGACGCGAGTCGAATGGACCTGCATTTCCTCTCTTCTCGCCGGCAATCATTGCTTCTTGAAAAGGCTCATGATGCAAACAAAATTCTCTCGCCGCGATCTCCTCCGCACCACCGCCATCGCCTCCGCCGCCGCTCTCGTTCCTCTGCCTTCGCTCGCCGACCCACCTGCCGCAGAAGAATCCCCCGTCCACCTCGGCCTCGCCAGCTATACCTTCCGCAACTTCACCCGCGCCCAGATGATCGGCTTCATGAAGGAGCTGCGCCTCAACGAACTCAACGCCAAGGACGCGAAGGACCATCTCCCCATGGACCCGACCGCCGAGGCCCAGGCCGTCGCCGACTACACCGCCGCCGGCATCCATCTCCACGCCGCCGGCACCATTTACTTCCAGCAAGCCGCTGAAGACGATATCCGCAGCAAGTTCGAATACGTCAAGCGCGCTGGCATCAAGGTCATCGTGGCCGGCGATCCGACGCCTGAAACCCTCCCGCGCATCGAAAAGTTCGTCAAGGAATACGACATCCGCCTCGCCATCCACAACCATGGCCCCGAGGACAAGCTCTGGCCCTCGCCCCTCGACATCCTGAAGGACATTAAAGGCATGGACCCGCGCATCGGCTGCTGTATCGATGTGGGACACACCGTCCGTGCCGGCACCGATGTCGTCGAAGCGATTCATCAAGTCGGTCCGCGACTCTTCAACATACACATGAAGGACCTGACCGACTTCCACGACAAGGGGAGCCAGGTCGCCGTCGGCGATGGCAAGATGCCCATCCGCGCCATCTTTGAGGCACTCATCCGGCTAAAGTACCAGGGCTTCGTCGATCTCGAATACGAGGTCCATGCCGACGACCCCATGCCCGGAGTCTCGAAGAGCTACGCCTACATGCGTGGCGTTCTCGCCGGCATGGGCCACATCGCGTAGTCGTCTCGGCTCCCACCTGTCTCCATCGCACCGGTCAATCGCCGATGCCAGGTGGCGTGCCCGACGTACCGTTACCAGCGACACCCTCGCCGCGGCCTTCGTCTGTATCAAATTCGCTGGCTCAGCTGTTGCAAAGACATATACTCGCAACCGTTCCTGCCGATAGAGGCTGCAGGAGCGCTCGCGACGGAGAGTACGCGGCAGGGTGCGGCAATGAGGGCAGTCTCGAGGATCGCCGGCGGTAGCCGCTCGTGCACTTGCGGGCTCTCTCCGGCGCTCCCCATCGTTTCGCTCCTCACCCTGCTGCTGCTTCTGAGCCCACCCTCTGCCCGCGCCACCCCTCTGCCCACTCTCCTCACCATCCGCCAGGCCCACACCCTGCCCGCTGCCGAAGCACAGCGTGGCTACCCAGTCCATCTCGCCCATGCGCAGGTCATCTTTTACGATCCCTCGATCTTTTGCCTGTTCGTCATGGATTCCAGCGACGCCATCTTCGTGGATTTTCGCAAACAGCCGCCGCCGAAGCTCGAAACCGGCGACATCGTCGCCGTCGATGCCGTCACCGGGCCGGGCAAGGTCAATCCTGTCCTGCTGCACGCCTCGTTTCGCGTTCTGCGGCATGCTCCACTGCCTGACGCCCCACGCGTCAGCTTCGATCGGATTCTCAGCGGAGCCTTTGACTCCCGCTGGATCGCCATGGAAGGCGTGGTTCGCTCCGTCCGCAGGCCCACGGAACTGACCGCCTACGCCGGCGAACCAGGCTTTGGCAGCACCAACCTCATCCTTACCCTCTCCTCCGGCCCCGAGCTCATCGACGTCATCACCCGCGAGCCCGGCTCGGCGGACTACCGCTCTCTCGTCGATGCGCGCGTCCGCGTACGCGCCGCGGTCGGATGCCGCTTCAACCAAAGGCAGCAGCTCATCGGCGTCCACGTCTACATGCCGGATCTCTCCTTCGTCAAAGTGCTGGAACCGCAGCCGGCCGATCCTTTCTCTCTGCCCCTCTCGGCCACCAGCGGTGTCACGCGCCGCTTCCTCCTCGCGCCGGGCCACCGCGTCCACGTTCGCGGCGTCGTCACCTCCACGTTCGGCAATCGGCAGTTCTCTCTCAGCGATCCCGAACATGGCATCTTCGTCACTTCCCAGGATCCCACTCCCGTCGCGCCTGGCGACCTTGTCGATGTTGCCGGCTTTCCTTCCAGCGGCGACTACACCACCTACCTCGACGCAGCCCTGGTCCGCCGTATCGGCTCCGCTCCGCCTCCGCCGCCCTTCCATCTCACCGCCACTGAAGCCTTCGCCGGCGACCATGATGCCGAGCCCATCGAACTCGACGGCCTTCTCCTCGACCGCTCGCGCGCCGAATCGGGAGTCACCAGCCTGCTTTTTACCGATGCCGGCATCTCCTGCTTGCGGTTCTCGCGCCCGGCGCCAACGGCGCCTTCCTCAACACCATCCCGCTCGGCAGCCGCGTCCGCATCAGCGGTATCTGCGTCATTCACGCCGATGCCGACAAGACGCCGCAGACCCTCGATCTTCTTTTCCGCTCCCCGGCTGACCTTACCGTGTTGCAGTCCCCCTCCTGGTGGACTTCGCGCAATACATTGATCCTCGCCATCGCGCTGCTCGCTACCATTACGGCGGTCGTCTTCTGGAACGTCATCCTCCGCCGCCGTGTCCGCGCGCAAACCCGCGTCATTCAGATCCAGCTCGACCAGGCCCAGAACCTCCGCCTGCAGGCCGAAGCCGCCCATAAAGAAAAAAGCGATTCCCTCGCCAGCGTCCTCTCCCTGCAGCGCGACCTGCTCGAGGCCCAGGAGAAACTTCGCTACCAGGCCACCCATGACGCGCTCACCGGCCTATGGAACCGCCGCGCTCTGCTCGAGCTTCTGGAAAAAGAAATCGAGCGCTGCTGCCGTACCCAGTCCTCCATGGGCATCCTCATGCTCGATGTCGATCACTTCAAGCCCGTCAACGATACCTTCGGCCACCTCGTCGGCGACCAGGTCCTGAAAGAAATTGCCCTCCGCATCGCCCGCGCCACCCGCGGCTACGACCTCGCCGGCCGTTACGGTGGAGAGGAATTCCTGATCCTTCTGCCAGGATGCAATCCCGAGCAGACCGAAGCCGGCGCCGAGCGCATTCGCTTTGCCATCTCCTCGCTCCCCATTCAGGTTGCGGGCTCGTCCATCTCACTCACCGCCAGCCTCGGCGCCACCGTCGCTCCGGATAGTGCAGCCACCGAGACCGAAATCCTCAGCCTCGCCGACCTCGCCCTTTACGAAGCCAAGACTTCCGGACGCAACCAAACCGTCCTGCGCCTCTCTTCGGAAGAGATCCCCGTCGCTCTTAAGTGAGTTTCGCCGGCTGCGGCAGCAGCCACGCCTTGATCCACCGCTGCGCCGGCCGCTCAATCCATTTCATCGCCAGCACGGCTGCCGTCACCAGCAATCCGTAACTCAGCCACGGATCGAACTTCGCCAGCCCCAGCCGGCCAAGAATGTTCGAGTCATGGATCATATTCCACAAATTAAAGTGCAGAATATACAAGCAATAACTCGCCTGCCCAACCGCCACAAACGGAAAGAATCCAAAGAAGCTCGCAATCGGATTCTTCCCCGCCAGCCCCAGCACCGCCAGCGCAAACAGCGGCATCATCAGCCCGTCGTGCATCATCGCGTACGGGAACAGATCCCCGAAATACAACATGGTGTAGATGCCCGCCATCCCCAGCGCGCCAAACAACAGCCGCTTGCGCGCCGTTCGCGGGATCAGAGCGTCCAGATCCGCCAGCACAATCCCAAACAAAAACGACGGGATATGCGGCGGTGGCGAAAATTTCAGCGCTCGCATCCAGAACGCGTCCGTATAGCGGCCCGGGTGCATATCCCCATCCGGATGCAGTCCCATGTAGAGTCCTGGCAGTACCATCCCCAGGCACCAAAGCCCCAGCAGGATGGCCACCAGCGCCCCCGCCCTCTTCGGCCGCCTCCACAGAATCACCAGCGGGAAGATCAGATAGAAGAACGCCTCGGTGCACATGGTCCACGCCGGCGTGTTCCAGAAGGTCGACAGCGACGGGCTCCAGCCCTGCAGCAGCATCGGCGTCAGCAGCACGCCCCAGGCAAACTGCGTGTGGCTGCGCGCGTGCCACTCCTGCATCAGCATGCCCAGCGAGACGATCAGCGCGAACAGATAGATCGGATACAGCCGCGAAATCCGCGCCACCCAGAAATTCCGCGTGCTCAGCTGCCCCTTCTGCGCCTTGTCGGAGTAGTTGTAGGCCAGCACGAAACCCGACAGCAGCAGAAAAAAACTCACCGACGTGAACCCGTTGTCCACCACCGGTGCAAACGGCCCAAACCACTTCGGATTCGAAAAATGGAAGAAGACAATATTCAGAGCCGCGAAGGCGCGCAGCCCCGTTAGCGCCGGCAGGCGCTCCTTCTTCGACTTCACCACTTCCGGCTTGCCTGCCGGTGCCGGTCGTGGGGGAACCGGATCCCAGTTGGGAACCGGTACGACCTGGATTTGTGCGCTCAGGCAGTCACCAGTGAGCCGACCTTCTCCCCGGAAATAACCCGGCGGATATTGCCCGGCTGGTTCAGATTGAAGATGATCATGGGCAGATTATTGTCCTTGCACAGACTCACTGCCGTGGTGTCCATCACCTTTAACCCCAACCGCAGGATTTCCATGTAAGTAATCTGATCGAATTTCACTGCGTCCGTTTGGATGACCGGGTCGGCATCGTAGATGCCCTCCACTTTGGTCGCCTTAAGTAATACATCTGCCTTGATTTCCATTGCCCGCAGCGATGCCGCCGTATCGGTGGAGAAATAGGGGTTCCCCGTCCCGGCCGCAAAAATCACAACCCTTCCCTTTTCCAGATGCCGGATCGCCCGCCGGCGGATATACGGCTCGCACACCTGATTCATCTCAATCGCCGACATCACCCGGCAATAAACGTCCCGCTTCTCCATCGCATCCTGGATCGCCAGCGCGTTGATCACCGTCGCCAGCATGCCCATGTTGTCCGCCGAAACCCGGTCCATTTCTTTGGCCTGCTGCGCCACCCCGCGAAAGAAATTCCCGCCGCCAACCACGATGGCGATTTCCACGCCCATCTGGTGAACTTCGGCCAATTCCCCGGCAATTTCATGGATACGAATCGGATCGACGCCGAAGCCCTTTCCCGCCGCCAAAGCCTCGCCTGATAGCTTGAGAACCACCCGTTTGTACATGCCAAAGGCAGTATCGCACGCATCCTTCGCCTGACGAAGACACCCCTCCCACCATTCCCGCGCTTCGGTACCCGATTTTCCGCAGCCCGGCCTGGGCGACCCTCGCCTTCCTCCTGTACAGCAAAGAAGAAAGCCGGTAGCCAGTAGCAGCTACCGGCTACAGGCTACCGGCTCCGCGCTCCGGGCTCCCGGCTCCCGGCTCCCAGCTGCTTTAGTCCGGTTTTTCCGCCCCATAATCGTGCCGCTTCGCGCTCCCCTCCGGATCTTTCATCCAGTGCTTCAGCCGGTCCGCGTTCACTTCCACCCGCACCACATCCAGTTCGCCGTGCTCGTAATCCACAATGAGTATTCGCATCGCATGCCCATCCGGCTGCGCGTAAATCAGATTCATCCCGCCATTCCGCTCGCGCTCGGCCACGAACCGCTGCCACTCGCCGCCCAGGCTGTCGTTCACCAGCTTGTCCAGGTCTGCCGGATCGGCGGGCCCGACAAAATGATCGAACTCGGCAATCTTCAATCCCCTCACGCCGCCGCCCGTCGCCACCCATCCGCAGAAGCTCACCAGCCCCATCATCGGAATCCGCTCCGCGCGCGCATCGTACCGTTGTTCCACCGCCGAGACCACCGCATCGAAGTCGCGATTGCCGGCCGCCAGCACCGTCAACGGCAGCACCACCGCCACGCCCACCGTGAGAAGAACTCCGCCCACCACGAACTTCGTCAGAATCATGGCTGCTCCTCCTTCTGCGGCTTCGTCTCGGCCTTCTGCGCCTTTTCTTCAGCCTTCGTCTTCGCCTTCTGCTTGTCCTTCACGCTCAGATCGTAGGTGCCCGCCGGAATCCCGAAGTTCCCGCTCAGGTCCTTCAGATCCTCGGGCCGAATCGGCCCCGAGATATAAACAAAGTTCAGCTCCCTCGACTCCGCGTCCAGCACGAACATCCCCTGCACCTCGTCGTTCACCAGCTTCATATAGATGTCCGCGTCGTTCGACCCATCCCGCGACCGCGTCTTCACCAGCGTCGTCCACTCCGGCGTGTCGAACTGCTGCCGGATCGCATCCAGATCCGCCGCCGTGTACTGCCCCGGCTTGTCGAACTCATAGCTGCGCACATAAACGCCGTTCAGTTTCGAGACAATCCGCTTCCCCTCGGCATCGTCCTGGTCGTTCATGAAGCGGCTGGCAAACGCCAGCATCTTCTTGTCCAGCGACACCTCGGTGTAATTCGAAGCCCGGTCGGCCAGCTGTTTCTGCAGCGTCACCGGAAACGGCGTCTGCGACGACTGCGCCAACGCCGCCACTCCCAGAGCGGCCATCGCCGCCGCAACCCAAAACGCATTTCTGACGGATGCCCATCTCATAACGATGCCCTCTCGTTTCCTGATCCCTGCTACTGTTCGTCTCGCTCCAGAACCGTGCGGTCCGCACCCTTCTGGCTCAACCTGTGCTGCTCGCTGCCCGCGCTTACTTTTTGCTGTACGTCGCGCAGCGCCGATCCCGTGATGTGCAGCGCCAGCAGCACCTGCGCCCGCGCCCGTTCGCCTTCCAGCCTCTGCTGCCGCTCGCGCTCCAGTCCGCCCACCACCATCCCCACCACCAGCAAAGCCGCCACGGCCCACTGCCACACCGGCGTTCGAAATCCAATCCACCCTCGCCTCGCCGGCCTCTTCGGCACCCGCGCCATCACGCGATCCGCAAAACCCTCCGGCGCCGGCCGCGCCTGCAACTGCTCCCGCAGCTCACGCTCGAAATCGTCTCTCGGTTCAACCACGGCTATACTCCTTCAGCGTCCGATCCGCCTTCGCCCGCAGCATCTTCACCGCCCGCTGCAGATAACTCCTCACCGTCGCCAGCGGCATCTTCAGTTCCAGCGCAATGTCCTCCGGCTCCAGGTCTTCCTGATACCGCAGCACCATCACCGTTCTCTGCGCCGGAGGCAGCGTCAGCAGCAACTGCTCCACACGATTCATCAGCGGCAAAAAGTCCCTTACCGCCGGGCGCAGCGCCATCCCGTCCTGATACTCCTCCGCCGCCGCATCGCCCCGTGCCGCCCGCCTGCGCAGCGCATCCGTCGCTCGATGGCATGCCACCCGCCGCAGCCACGCCGTCACATGCTCCTCGCTCTCGAGCCGGTGCAAGGTGCGATGCAGCTCCAGAAACACATCCTGCGCCACTTCCTCCGCCGCGCCACTCTCCCCCAGAATCCGCAGTGCGATCGAGAACACCCGCCCCTGATGGCGCTCCACGGCGGCTCGAAATGTCTCCGGCGACTGGTCCAACGGGCCTGCCCTCGATCGCTGTACCCGCATATACGCAAAACGGCGCACCGGATGATGCAAAATCCGCAAAGAAATCTCATTTTTAGCTATGGATTGGCCGACTCAGGGCGTCCGCGCTTTTGCGCTCGTTTTTAGGCTCGATTTTCGCTCGTACTTTCGCTCGTTGCTTGCTCGCTCTGCGCTCGTTCTTCCGGCGCTAGCGTCCGCCCTTCGCGGCTGCGTCCGCAGCGGTAATCCCCAGCGCGAAGTCCGAATTATCCGAACTGCGGCTCATCACCGGATGCTGCCCCACATTGTCGCCACCCGCTTTGGCATCGGCCGCCACACGATCCGACACTTCCTTCGCCACCGTCGCATACACCTCGCTCATCGGATCCAGACCGTGATTCGCCTTGATCGCCTGCAGCAGGTAATACGTGAAGTAGCCATGATGCAGCTGGTCGCTCTCCAGCGATTCCTCATCCGACCGTGCAGCCGCGATCACGATCCGTCCCGTGCCCTCGGCCATCCGATCCAGCGTCGCCGCCCCCGGCGCTGCATTGGCAACGCCCTTCCCCATCAGCTTCGACGCGTTCGTGACCGCTCCCCCGCTGTAGCACGTATCCAGAATCACCGCCGTCCGCAGTGCCTTCATGCGCGTGGCCACCGCATTCGCCAGCTCCACCATCGGCAGAGCCGTCGCATACAGCGCGTCCTGGTCCGGATTGTTGGCGTCTCTAATCTCCGTGTCGTACGTCACGATGTAGTTCGCGCCGCCTGCCGAATCCAGCGTCCGCGGCGATCCGTGCGTCGCCACATAGATCACCACCAGATCGTTCGGCTGCGCGCGCCGCGCAATCCAGTTCAGTTGCTCCTTGATATTTTTGGTGGTCGCCTGATCGTCGGTCAGCACACGCACGTTCTCCGGAGGAAACCGCCCGATCGTCGCGTCCTTCAGCTCTGCCCCAAACGCTGCCGCGTCCTGCGTCGTGTAGTTCAACACCGGAACCGCGCGGTCCGCAAAACGGCCGATGCCCACCACCAGCGCCCACTTGTCCTGCACCGGACCGGCCACTGCCGGAGCATTCGCGGGCGCTTCACCCGGTTGAGCAGCCCGCGCCGTGAGTGCCCGGCTGTGGGTTGGCGTGGCCAACACAAAAGGATTCAGCCCCTCCTGCATCGCCTCGGACCCAAACATTTTCGCCTTGCTCAGCGAGTATTGCGCCAGCCGCGCATCGCCCAGCCGCGCCTCCACCAGGCTGCGGTAATACCAGGCATCGCCCAGCTCGGTGCAGGTCGCAACCGCATGCTTCAGCAGCTCCAGCGAGTCCTCGAACGCATCGTTGTCGCTGGTCGGCCGAACCCGCTCCAGCGCCTGCGCGACAAGATCCTTCCCCGCACCGCACCGGTCGTCGTCGCCTCGCGCGCCGGCGCAGCATCCGGCAACCAGCAGAACCGCTGCAATCGCAACCCGCGCGCGCATCGCGTCAGTTCCCGCTCGCCAGCTCGTGCGCCCAGCGAACTTTCATCGCGCTCACCACCGCCGGGCTCACCCCGCTCGCCTCCAGGCGCCGACGTGCTTCCGAGCTCAGATCGAAATCCACCGCCTTCGCGGTCTTCACCGTCTCCGCGATCGTCTCATCGGCTACGCCGGCCTTCACCATCGCGATGATCTGCGCGTTGGTCAGCGCTTTGGGCGAGTTGCCTGACTGCGTCGCCCCACTGCGCGGAGTCACTACATGATGGGTCGCAACCGGCTTGGGCTTCAACACGGCCGCGGCAGGTTTCGATGCTGGCGCGGCCGGTTCCGCTTTAGGCGCCGCAGGCGGATTCGCCGCCACCATCACCGCCGGCGGAGCATTCTTCTCCTGTTCCAGTTTCCGGTAGTGCATGATCGCCGTCTCGATGCGCCGCTGCGGTCCCAGGAAATATTTCTCGCTCGGTTTAGCATCGATCGCCTTACCGTACTCGATCGCCGCCTCCTGCAGAAACTTCATTGCCGATTTCGAATCGCCCGCCGCGTATCCGAGTGCCTCATTCGCGACACCGATGTCGTACAGCCGGTACGAATCCTCGTCGTGTTTCGACAGAGGCTGCGCCGTTTCAAACGTCTCCAGCGCTCGCTCCCACAACCCCGCCTCCGCCGCCTTATCTCCCTCGTCGATCGGTCCTTTGCTCTTCGCCAGGAACACCTCGATGGTTTCCTTGGTGTTCACAACGTTCTCGGCGATGCGATGCACCGCCGAATCCAGCAGCAGCGATCGCAGCTCCGGCGCGGTCGGCGCCTGATCCTCCTGGTCGTCGTTCCCTTTGCCGCCCTTAATCCGATGCCACGAGTTGTGCAGCCCTCCCATGATGCCGTGCGAAACGTTGTTGCCTGCGCTGTCGAATTGCTGGTCGTAGTTCACCTGCACATTGTCCGATCCCAGCACCCGCCCGTCGCGCGTCTTCGCCTGGAACGCCACGTTCAGGTGCCCTGTGATGCGCACGTTCACGGCAGGTGGCTGATTCCCGATGGCCGGCTGCTTGATAAAAATCGGCGCCGGATGATCGTAATTCGTGATCTGGCAGTTGATCGTCACTTCAGGATTGTTTTCGTCATCCTGCAGCTGCGGATCGTCCTTCAGCAGCTCGGTCTGCAGTTGCATCTGCAAATCGTTCGCCAGATCCGTCTCGTCGGCTTTGCCCGTTACCCTCACCCGGATCGTGTTTCCGGGCAGGTGATACAGCGCCGGCAGTTTTCGATCCAGATTCACCTTCGTCTTTGCCATTCCAAAGTTCTGCGCCTGCATCGGCAGCGTCATCGCCGCCATCGCCAGAGTTGCCGCAGCCGCTGTACTACGCACTGTCATTGCTCTCTCCCCGGTTGTAATGCCCCGCGGGTCGTACTGGGGCTTTCACTGCCCACCTCTCCCCACAACGGCTGCGGCCGCAACACCAACCGCTCGAACCCCTCTTAAAGCCGGCTCGCCGTGCCGCGCCGGCGGAGGTCCATCCGTTTTACCTGGGAAGGGGACCCCATCATAGCAATTTCTCCACGGATTCAGACACGCTTTTCTTCGCGTCCTTTTTTTGCAGCCACACCCTTCAGTTCCGCGCGCGGCCCGGCTGCAGACGCCAACAGGCGCGACCGGAAACCCGATCGCGCCGAATGACTTCTGACTGATTGAATGTTTTGGTCTTACCTGAAATCCGACCCCACCTTATCGCCCCAGGTAACAAGTAACGCACGTAATCACTTGCCAACCTTTTGGGTTACTCCAGCCCGCCCGCGCGCCGCAGGGTCGCGATATCCAGCTTCTTCATTTGCATCATCGCCTGCATCGCCCGCTTCGCGCCTTCCGCGTCCTTTCCCTGCATCAGCTCGCCGATATTCGCTGGCGTCACCTGCCAGGCCAGTCCATACCGGTCCTTCAGCCATCCACATTGAATTTCTTCCCCGCCCGCGGACAGCTTCGCCCACATCTCGTCGATCTCTGCCTGGGTTTCGCACGGCACCATCAGCGAGATTGCATCGGTGAACGGATGTCCCGGCCCGCCATTCATCGCAATGAATTCCATCTCTCCGATGGTGAAAGTCACAATCATCGCCGAGCCCGGCTTCCCCGGCCCGCCTTCCGGATAGCGCGTCACCACTCCGGCCTTTGCATTCTTAAACACGGAGACGTAGAACTGCATAGCCTCCTCGGCCTGATCGTCGAACCACAAAAACGGCTTGATCTCCTGCACAACCACTCCCTCCAATTCGCGTTTTATTGGCGCCGAAGGCGCGTCCGCCCGGGCGGCTAGCCCCCGGCGATGGCTCCGATCACCAGCAGCGGTTCCTTCCCCGCCGCTACCGCTTCCGGCAGCGGATCATCCGGCGAATCGTGCGACAAATCCTCCTGGCACGCAAAGAATCGCAGAAACGGCCGCCGCTTCTTCGTGTCGTGGTCGCGAATCGTTCCCCGCAGCACTGGATACCGTGCCTCGAGCGCGTCCAGCACCCCCCGCAGCGTCACCGGCTCCGCGACCTCCACCGTCACTTCGCCGCTCACCTGCGCCAATACCCGCAGATGATGCGGCAACTCCACCCGGATCATGACAGCGTCTGCACCTCCACCGACAACACCGCCGGCAAATCGCGCACGATCGGCTTCCAGTTGTCGCCCGCATCCGGCGAAACATACACCTGGCCGCCCGTCGTGCCGAAATACACCCCGCAGCTGTCCAGCGAATCGACAGACATGGCATCGCGCAGCACGTTCACGTAGCAGTTCTGCTGCGGCAGCCCGTTCGTCATCGCCTCCCACTCGTTCCCGCCCGTCTTGCTGCGCCACACCTGCAGCTTGCCGTCCAGCGGATAGTGCTCGGAATCGCTCTTGATCGGCGCCACAAAAATCGTCTCCGGCTCATGCGCGTGGACATCGATCGCAAACCCAAAATCCGTCGGCAGATTCCCGCTGACCTCGCGCCACGAATCGCCCGCATCGTCGCTGCGCATCACGTCCCAGTGCTTCTGCATGAACAGCACGCCCGGCCGCCGCGGATTCATCGCGATGTGGTGCACGCAATGCCCGACCTCCGCATCCTGATCGGGAATGAACTGCGAGCGCAGTCCTTTATTGATCGGCTTCCATGTCTTGCCGCCGTCATCGCTGCGAAACGCCCCCGCCGCCGAGATCGCAATATAGATTCGGTTCGGATCCTTCGGGTCCAGCAGGATCGTGTGCAGACACATCCCGCCCGCGCCTGGCTGCCACTGCGGCCCTGTGCCGTGCCCGCGCAGCCCAGGGAGTTCCTGCCATGAATGCGCACCGTCCTTCGAGTGGAAAATCGCCGCATCCTCCACGCCCGCATACACCGCCTCGGCGTCGGTCAGCGACGGCTCCAGATGCCACACCCGCTTGAACTCCCACGGGTGCTGCGTGCCGTCGTAGAACTGATGCGTCGTCAGCGGCTTTCCTGTTTCCGCCGACGTGTCGTAAACGAACCGGTTCGACTCGCCCATCGGCCAGCCCTGCGGACTCTTCTGGATGCCGCCCCCTGGCGCTGCCCAGGTCTTTCCGCCGTCGTCGGACCGCTGGATCACCTGGCCGGACCAGCCGCTCGTCTGCGACACGTAAATCCGGTCCGGGTTCACCGGCGATCCCTTCATGTGGTAAATCTCCCACCCTGCGAAGAACGGGCCGCTCACGTCCCAATTCTCGCGCTTGCCGTCCGCCGTCAAAACGAACGCACCCTTCTTCGTCCCCACCAGCACCCGCACCTGACTCATGCTCGCTCCTCGAATCGAATTGTCCGTTGCTGAGCAAGCGACGCACAGTGCGCCGCTCTCGGCTATTCCCTACTCCCTACTCCCTATTCCCTACTCCCTACTCCCTATTCCCTATTCCCTATTCCCTCAGGTACGGTGTCACCTTCATCGCTCTCTCCTTTTGTCCCTGAAATTGAACTACGAAACCTGTTTCCCTGTCTCCCGTTACTTCCTGCGCAACGGAACCAGCTCGTTCAGCCGCGGCTCACGCTTCATACACCACCGCATTCATCGTCGACTCCACCGGACTTTGCCCTCCATAACCACTTTGCGAATTTAACTTCAAACAGCCTGCCCGGTTCGCTTTTGCGAACGTTGACCGCCGAACACGGAGCGCTGTTTTTCTGAACGCCGAACGCTGAGCGCTGAACGCTGCTTTCCCGGTCCCCCCAGCCACGGCAGCAACGGCCTCGGATCCCGCTCCCTCCACCGCCGCCTCGCCTCTTCCACCACGGCCTTCCGATCCTTCGCCAGCGCCGCAATCACAGCCGGCGGCGCGCCCGTGTCTTCATGCTGTGCTCCCCAGATCAGCAGCTCCAGCATCACCGGCGCCAGATCGATTCCCTTCTCTGTCAGCCGATAGATCACCCGCCGCCCGTCCTGCTCGTCTTTCTCGCCCGTCACGATTCCGCACCGCTGCAGCTTCTTGAGCCGGTCCGCGAGAATATTCGTCGCGATGCCCTCGCCCGACTCCACAAAATCCTGAAACGTCGTGAACCCGCGCACCATCAGGTCGCGCACGATCAGCAGCGACCACCGGTCCCCAAACACTTCCAGCGAAATATTCACCGGGCAGCCCGAACGATGCTTCGGGAATCTCTTGCCTGCCATACGCAAAACACTAACAAGATTCACTTGCAGTTTGCAAGTGATCGTTTCCCACAAAGTGACGAACAGGACACGCGCTCGAAACAAAAGGGCCGCTCTCGTAGAGCAGCCCCTGAGACCTTTTATATTTGCCACCCCTCCTGGGTCGCCCCACATCTGCCCGCTTCTGGCAGATGTGGGAAGCCACCATCCTACGCACCGCTCTGCTGACCTCCAGCTTTTACTAATCCTGCGGGTTCGCCACCCCCGTGGCCGGCGCAGGTTGCGGCTGCGCCCCCGGAGCCGGCGTGGCCGACGAGTTCCCCGGAGTCTGCTCCTGCACTCCGATCGCCTCGCCTGAAACCACCAGCGACACGCGCCGATTCGCCGCCCGCCCCGCGCTCGTTCCATTGTCGGCTACCGGATCGGCCTTCCCGTATCCCTGCGCGGTCACGCCGCCCGGCGCTACTCCCTGCTCAACCAGAAACGCCTGCACCGTCGTCGCGCGCTCCTCCGATAGCTTCAGGTTGTACTCATCGGACCCAATATTGTCCGTGTACCCTTCCACCTGCACCTTCAGATTTGGATACGTGAGCAGAATCCCGGAGATCTTCGCCAGCTTCACCTGCGCATCCGTCTTCAGCTCGTACTTGTTGAACGCAAACAGCACGTCCGACATATTCACGATCAGCCCTCGCGCGCTCTCTTGCGTTTGCAGTACTGAATTCAGCTGCTGCTTCAGCCTTTCCCGCATATCGGCTTCCTGCTGTGCCGCCGCTGCTGCCGCCGCCTCGGCAGCCTGCTGTTGCGCCCTGGCTTTCTCGCTCTCTGCGTGTGCCGCCTCCTCCTGCTGTCGCGCTGCATCGGCCTGAGCCTTGGCTGCGGCCGCCTGCGCCTCGGCCTCTGCCTGTTGGTTTGCAGCCTGCTGTGCCTGCGCCTGGGCCGTCGCCGCATCCTCCTGCGCTTTGCGCCGTGCCTCTTCGATCTTCGCCCGCGCCGCAGCCTCGTCGTTGGCCTTAATCTTCCGGATCGTCACAAGGCGCGCATCTTCGGCCGACTGCACTGCCTCGCGCGCGTACGTGATCTCCTGTTTCATTTCCTTCTGGTGAATGTCCATGGTCTGCGCGTTCTGCAGGTCCTGTTTCGCATTTGCCATCACCTCCGGCGCATACTCCTCCGCCCCCGCCGCATCGGCGATCTGCACAGCGTTGATCGCCTCATACAGTTCCAGCGGCGAACGCTCATCGCGCGTAATCGGATGCAGCACCGTGTGCCGCCCCGCCGTCTCTGCATAGGCTCCCCGCGGCAGCAACGTGTAATGAGCGTTGACGCTTTCCAGCACGCCCGTCGTCTTGTCCCGCAAAGGGTAGTTCTGCATCACCACCAGATCGCTCGGCATGGTCACGGAAAAATACGGCTCCGCGGTCAGGATCAGCCCGAACGACTGCAGATTCGTGGTCACCGTCGTGTCCGCATGGCCGTGCGTCCACAACACCTCCCCCAGATTCACCGGACGCCCTTCCACCGAGACCGCCCACAGCACATAGGTGAGATATTCCACTCCGAAGCCATTGGCCGGTCCCAGCCCCTCGAAATGCGCCTTAATCTCGGTCCGCCCGTTCAGGCTGTTCACCTCCGCGGTTCCCTTAGCCATCGGCAACAGCGCCGTTCCTTCAAATCCGATCTTCGTCGAGCCGCTGCGATGAAAGTAGTTAATCGCGGGAAGATCGCGCGCGACCACGTTGATCTTGTAGATCGGAATGCCCTCATCCGTTTGTCCCGACGGCTGCTGCTCGTTCTGCGGCCAGTGCTCGGTCGCAGTCGGATTCTGCTCCTGCGCGCACAGGCATCCGCAACTCGCCAGTACGGCTCCAAAAATCCAGGTTCTTTTCATCACGCGGTCTCCTCTTCGTGGGTGGCGAAGACTTCTTTGTGTTACGTCCCTGGGATGCCTCTTCGAGTGGCGGAAGATGGCCGGGCCGCTGCAATCCAATGTATCCCGAATACGCATCCGCCCGGCCCTGTCCCCGCATCCAACGCCCGCCCTGAACTTCGGCCACAGCAACAGGACCTTGCTTAGTAAGATGAACCCCGATGCACGTCGCCGCCATGGTTCTCGAACTCCGCATCGAGCACGCCCACTCCCTCAAGGATCGCCGCCAGGTCGTCCGCAGCCTCAAGGAGAAGCTCGCCCACGGCTTCAACATCTCCATCGCCGAAATGGACGACGCCGTCACCTGGCAGTCGGCCACCCTCGGCGTCGCCGCCATCTCCGCTTCGCGCGACTACCTCACCGGCCTGATGCAGCAGCTGGAAAACGCCGCAACCCGCATCGCCGAAGGCCTCGGCGCGCAGATCACCGTCTCCTGGGACTATCTAGATTCCGAGCCGCAAGCCTGATTCGAATAACCTCGTCCTGGCAGCTCCCAAATCCGTCGAACGTCGAACGCTGAACGCCGTTCCCAGCTCCCTGCCCCCAGCTCCCAGCTCCCAGCTTCGTGTACCCCAGTTTCCTGTACCCTGTTCCCTGTCACCTGTACCCTGTTCTCCCCGGAGGAATCCATGACGAAGAACCTCAGCGGTCCCTGGGCAGTTCTCACAGCTTTAGCCTTCTCCCTGTTCACCCTTCCTGCTCTCGCGCAACAACCGAAGGGCAGCCATCCTGCTTCCCAACACCCCAGTTCCGGCTCCCACGGCAGCCCCGGTTCCGGACCCCACACCGCACCCAAACCGGTTGGACCCGCGCGTCCGCCCGTCGGCGGCGGCTTCATTCCTTCGCACGGCCCTCAGACTCACACTCCGCTCCCAAGAGGCGGGCAGCCCGACCAGCCCAACCATCCCTCTTCGCCGCATGTTCACGCCAGCGACGGCCGCTGGGTCGGCCACGCTCCCAACCCCCACGCCTATCATCTCGACCATCCCTGGGAACACGGCCACTTCCCTGGCCCCACTGGAGCAGGCCAGATCTGGCGCCTCGCCGGCGGCGCTCCTTCCCGCTTCTGGTTCGGCGGATTCTACTTCTCCGTCGCCCCTGACGACGTGGCGTACTGCGACGGCTGGGACTGGGCTTCCGACGACATCGTCCTCTACCCCGATCCGGACGATCCCGGCTGGTACCTCGCCTACAATCCGCGCCTCGGCGTTTACGTCCACGTCATGTTCCTGGGCTCGTAGCCAACCACCCCAAACCAACGCGCCCCCTGAATCGAACGCGCGAAGCAACATGGCCCGTCCCGCGGGAATCTCTCCCAAAGAACGGGCCATGGGGTGCGGTGCAGCAATCCCCGGCGGCTGGAACGGCACAAAGTCGAACCCCGCGCTTTGGTGCACACTATTCCTACAGGGTTTTGCATGCCTTTTGAACGCTCGTCGGGCCTCCTGCTCCACATTGCTTCTCTGCCTTCATTCGGCGGCATCGGCGACCTCGGCCCCGCTGCGTATGCCTTCGCCGATTTCCTGGCCGCTTCCAAGCAGCGCCTCTGGCAGGTTCTCCCGCTTGGGCCCACCGGCTACGGCAACTCGCCGTACGCCGCGCTCTCTGCCTTCGCCGGCAATCCTCTGCTCATTTCGCTTGAATTCCTCGCCGACCGCAACTGGATTGATCACGACCGCCTCGCCAGTTTGCCCGGCCGCTCGGGTGCGATCGACTACGAAGCCGTCACCGCGCAGAAGCTGCCGCTGCTCGAAGAAGCCGCGCGCAATTTCCTCCGCAACCACACTCCCGAAGAGTGGTCCGCCTTCCATTCGACTACTGCAACACCAACGCCACCTGGCTCAATGACTGGGCGCTCTACTCCGTCCTCCGCCGCAAATTCAACTACGCTTCGTGGAACAACTGGCCCAGCGAGGTGAAGCACCGCGATCCGGCTACCCTCGATCGTCTCCGCCAGCAGCATGGCGACGAGCTCGCCACCGCCCAGGCCCTCCAGTTCGCCTTCAACCAGCAGTGGAGTGCCCTACGCGACTACTGCGCCACCCGCGACATCCGCTTCATCGGCGACATCGCCATCTTCGTCAATTACGACTCCGCCGACGTGTGGACTCATCCCGAACTCTTTGAGCTCAACCCCGACCTCTCCCCCATCCGCGTTGCCGGCGTTCCCCCCGACTACTTCTCCGCCACCGGCCAGCGCTGGGGCAATCCCCTCTATAAGTGGGACGTCCTCCGCCAATCCGGCTTCGCCTGGTGGGTCGACCGCATCCGTCGCGCGCAATTCCTCTACGACGTCATCCGCCTCGACCACTTCCGCGGCTTCGAAGCCTACTGGGCGATTCCGGCGCAGGATGATACGGCGGTCAACGGCCAGTGGATCAAAGCCCCCGGCGCAGCGCTTTTCCAGACCCTTCGCGACCGACTTGGCGAGCTTCCCTTCATCGCGGAAGACCTCGGCCTCATCACCAAAGAAGTGGATGCGTTACGTGAACAGTTCGGCCTTCCCGGCATGAAAGTGCTGCAGTTCGGATTCTCCGGCCGCGGCGCTCACATCCACTTGCCCCACCGATTTGTAACCAACACGGTGGCGTATACCGGCACCCACGACAACGACACCACGCGCGGCTGGTGGCAGCACGGCGCCAGCGAAACCGAAAAAGCCGCCGCCAGGACCTACCTGGGTGTGAAGGACAATGACGTTGTCTGGCCCCTCATCCGCTCAACCGCCAGATCGGTCGCCGACCTCGTCCTCTACCCCGTTCAGGACATCCTCGAGCTCGGCAGTGAAGCCCGCATGAACGTCCCCTCTCACCCCACGGGCAACTGGAGCTGGCGCTGCGCCGAGAACGCCCTCACGCCCGAACTAGCCCAGAAACTCGGCGCTCTCACCGAAGTCACCGATCGCGACAAACACGACCCGCCATCGTGATGGTTCCGTGGGTCCGGGATGTGGTTTTTTCGCGTACCCCACATCCCTTGCGTCACCGTGGAGCAGATGCTCGCGGACGCGCGTTACTCCTTGTGAAACAGCAGCGTCATGGCCGCGGAGCCGGGACCCGGCGTGAAGTCCGTCTCGCTGATCGTCTTCCCGTCCAGGCTCAGCGCGAAGGTGTTTTCGCGCCGCACCTTGCCGTCGTCCCCGGCATAGACGACCTTCAGCGTGTGCGGGTCGATCGCCTTTACCGCCATAGTCCCGCCCAACACAGGAACCTTCGTCGGCGTGCCGTCCAGCTTGCAGCTGATGGGGGTGGGGTTGTCGGTCTCCTTGAAGGCTATGGTGTCGCCCGTCACCTCGATGCCCAGCACGCCGGTGTCCTGTGACTCCGAAAAGCTGACCGGCTTCCACACGCCCGCCACACCCGGCCCGCCCGAGACCCGTTTGGCGACGAAGCTCATGCTGTACGGGCTGCTATCCTCCGGCGTGAAGTCCATCTTCCGCATCATGGTCGAGCCAGTAACGGTGACATGATTCTTGCTGATCGGCTTGCCGTCCTTGCTGTTGCTCACTGTGTAGCCCGTCGCGGACTTCACACAGGTAATGTCGTGGCCTGCGGCGTTGGCGTGGGGTTTGCCATCGCATACCACCTCGGGGCTGGCGGTGCCGCCGGAGGTGATGGTGTATCCTTTGGCGTCGGTGGCGATGGAGAAAGTCGCCGCCTCGTAGTGGAACGAGCTCGGCTCGGCCTTCCAGGAGCCGTTCCATGGGTTCACATCCTGCGCAGCACCAGCCGCAGCCGTGCCCGCTAACAACACAACCGCACAACAACGCATCACGAGATGCTTCATAGAAAACTCCTCATTCAGAATTTGGAAAGATTTTGTAGTGGGCGAGGGCCGACCGGCATCACTGAAGCCCTCACCAGCACATCTGCGCACAACCGCGTCAGCCTGGATTGAGGACAATACTACACCTCACTCGGCCGCTAACAGGCGTCAGGCACACAGGATTGATCCCGCGTGCTCCGCCCGCTCCCTATTCCATCGCCCCTAAAAACACCGGAAACTCCCCAAGCAGCATCCGCAGCGGCAGCCGTCCGTCCGCCTCCACGTGGACGATCTCACCGGTAAAGGCATTCTCCAGCGCGGCGCCGGCCATCTCCGGCACCAGCAGTTCTCCGCGTCCCCAGGCGGCGTTCAGCGGAAGCCGTGCCTTCCCACCCATCAGCGTATAAGCAAATCGCGGAACCACCGCCAGCACCCGCCCACCCCGCGTGAACCCCAGCACATGTTCGCCGAAGCCATTTGTAGCTGTCACCGGCACATATGCGCCGCGCCGGAACGTATCCGCCATCCGATTCCGCAGCTGCAGCGCCCGATGCACCGTCCACAGCTTCACCCGCCCATCCTCCAGCCGGTCCAGCACCTCGCGGCACACCGCCAGCTGGCCCAGACCCGTTGCCTGTTCCTGCAGCCAGGCCAGCGCCTGCCGCCGCTTTTCGTAATCCACCGGACGCCGGTTGTCCGGATCCACCAGGCTCAGGTCCCACATCTCCGTTCCCTGATAAAAGTCCGGCACCCCTGGCGACGCCACCTTCAGCACCACCTGCGCCAGCGAGTTCACCGCCCCAAACATCTCCAGCGCCGGCAGAATCTCCGCCATCGTCTCCACAAAGCGCGGCTCGCGCCCCCGCGCATCCCGCATCAGAATCGCCCGCAGAAATCCGTGCACTGCGTCCACGTACGCCGGATTCGGATTCGTCCAGCTCAAGTTGACCTTCGCCTCGCTCAGCGCCTTGGTCATGTACTGCTGCACCCGTTCCACAAACTCCTCGCGCTCGTCTTTGCCCTGCATCCGCCACGGCCACGCCCCGGCCAGCGTCTGGTAGATGAAGTACTCCTCATTCAGGCTCGGCGCCACGCGTCCGTCACTCAGCGTTCGCTTGTGCCGCGCATTCAGCCGCACCCATCGCCGCACATACGACGGCCACACATAGGTCATCTCCGACAGCACGTCCATCCGATTGCGCACGTCTTCGCTGCGCTTGGTGTCATGCGTCGACGTGGCCAGCATCGCGTCCGGCGCCACCTGCAGCCGCGCCCGATTCGTGTCGTGGAACTCCTCCAGCTCGATCCCAAACGCCTCCATCGAGCTGCCCACGTCGTTCGACGCCAGAAAGCGGTTGTACACGTAGAACGCCGTGTCCTCCACCCCCTTCGCCATTACCGGTCCGGTCAGCTGCTGAAACTTCAGCGCAAAATACAGCTCCCCTGGATCGATCTCCTCCGCCATCCTTCCGTGCAGCAGCAGCGTCCTCTCCAGAAAATCAAACACCGATTCGTCCGCCTCACGATTCCGCCGCTTCGCCCGCGCCACCGCCAGCCGAATGAACGCCCGATCCCGTTCCGTGTACTGCCCTCGATCGTCAATGTACGTCCGATACACCGGAAAGCACGCAATCGTCTCCCGGATCGCCGTCTCCAGCAAGTCATCGGTGAAGTCCCGCACCTGCCGATTCGCCGATGCCAGCCGGCTCAGCAAATTCGTCAGCACATACGTCTCGCTCGACAGCGCGTTCCGCATCACGTTCAGCTTCGTCTCATAAATGATCGTCTCCGGATCCTTTGTCTCTCCTGTCAGCCGTGAGTAGAACTCCGTGAAGCGCCCCTCATTCTCTCCATAAATAAAAATCTGGTTTCCCTGGTAGACGAAGTCGTAGCCCGATGTCCCCCGCACCGGCCAACCGCGCGGCAAGGACTCCCGTGGCTCCAGAATCTTCTCCACCACCACATACAGCGGACCCTGCGCCGTCGACCAGTCGCACCCGCGCATCGCATCCCGCACCTCGTTCTCGATCCCGTTTTCCCCCATCGGCCCCTGTGCGCTTTCCCCGCAACAGTGCGCCGCCACATAAAGGAACTGCAGCCGTATCAAATACTGTCGAGGATCGAACATCCCATCGGCGTGATCGACACGCAGTCCCGTCACCTCGCCGCGCGCCAGCAGTCTGCGGATCAGGCCGTGCGTCGCCGCAAACACCTCCGCGTTCTCCATCCGCAGACCCACCAGATCGTTGATGTCGAAGAACCGCCGGTAATTGATCTCCTCGCTCGACACCCGCCAGTACGCCAGCCGGTAGGGCTGCTGCTCCAGCAGCTCGTGCAGCCGGTCGAAACTCCGCGCATCTCCGGCAACTCCGTTGATCCGCTGCAGAGCTTTCTCCAGCACCGGCTGCATCTCCGGAGCCAGCAGCGCCTCCAGCAACCGCGGCTTCAGCTCCGCCAGTTGCCGCCGGCGCTGCGCCACCAGATTCGTATCTGTCGTCTCGTGCGGAGGAATGTGCGCCGTCTCTCGCAAAATATCCCTGAACCCCTGCAGCACCCCCAGCTCGTCCAGCTCTCTGTCCGGAAAAATCGTCGCAATCGTGCGCGGCGCAATCGGAACCAGATGGTCGTAATACCGCACCATCAGCTGCCCATCCACCGCCACCACCTGAATCCGCTTCGCCTCCAGCTCATCCCCGTACTGCGACCCCAGAATCGGCAGCAGCAGCTTGTCCTTCATGTCCGGGTTCAGCGGATTCCAGTCGATGTCGAAATAGCTCGCGTACTGCGACGCCCGCCCGTTTTCCAGCACATCCTGCCACCACTGCGAGTCGTTCCCCACGCCCATGTGGTTCGGCACAATGTCCAGCAGCAGCCCCATCCCCAGCTCGCGCAGGCGCGCCGTCAGCCGATCAAACTCCGCCTCCCCGCCCAGCTCTGGATTCAGCCGGTCGTGCCGCGTCACATCGTAGCCGTGCATGCTGCCCGGCCGCGCTTCGAAAATCGGCGAGGCGTAGCAGTCCCCCATCCCCAGCGCCTGCAGATAGGGCAGCACCCCCTCCGCATCGGCGAAGGTGAATCCCGCATGCAGTTGCAGGCGATAAGTCGACAGCGGCGCGCGCGCCTCCATTCGAGGCGTCTGCTGAATGCAGTCCTTCATCTCTCGAAGCGTGAGCCTGGTTTGAGCTCCCGTTTGAATTCCTGGTCTCGTTTTGGATGCAGGTACCGGCGGGTGCAGAAGCCCGGCTGGGGTGTCCGTCGTGGTCAACGCGCTGCCTCCGCCAAAAAACGCGAAATCCCCGCACTCCGGCGAGGATCGATCGCTCTGTTAACCAGGCAGCTTATCTATTAACTAATGCGATATTCGTAACTGACGCGGTACCCCGCGATTCTACACGAAATGGTCGCCGTCGGCCGCAGCGTGAACTTCGTTGTTGTCCTTCTTTCGCAGCACATCGAAACCCGCTCGCAGCCCGCTCAACAGCGCCCCCACCTGGCGCGCCGGCCCTGACACCGCCTTCTGCAGCGACGCCGTCGCGTGCGCCACGCTGCTCAGCGTTCCCGTTACCATTTCATCCACCCGATCCACCTGCACCGCGGCCCGCTCCAGCACATCGTTCAGCGCTACCGCCATCTGCGTGGACTCGGCGCGCACCGTGTTGCTCACTTCCTTCGCCGTCTGGCTCACTTCCATCAGGTTCTGCGCCGCCACCTTCAGCTTCGGCGAAATGTCCTTCAGCAAATCGCGCGTCGACTCGAACGTCGGCACCGCAATCTCTTCCGCCTTCGCGGTCACTTCGTTCACCCGCTTCAGCGCGCCCTTCAGCGCCAGCAGCATCCCCAGCAACACCAGCGCCTGCATCAGCACACCGATCGCCGTCACCGCGGTAAACGTGATGTAGACCCATTCCGGAATGTTGTGTGACATGCTCCCGCTCCCTGCTGGGCCGCTGCTCGCGCCCAACCGCCAGTCCACAGGTCGGCCATGCGCCGGCCTGTGCCCAGCGGCCTGTCGCCCGTTTCTCCGGCTTAAACGCCTTCCTGGTTGGTCGAGGTGTTGCTCTGGTACGCCTGCCGTCCCGCATCCACCGCCGCGCCGACGCGGCCCGTCTGGTCGTTCACAAACTGCCGGCCCTGATTCACGAATTCATCCCACTGCGCGCGGCCCCGCTCCACATATTCTTTCCCGCGGCCCACGTAGTCGTTCACCTGCGTCTTGCTGCGATCCACCAGATCGTTCACCTGATCCACTGCATCGCGGCTCCGCTGCTTCAGAAACTCGGTGCCTTCGCGCGCGCTGCTGATCAGCTCTTCCCGCGTCTCTTTGCCCGCCTTGGGCGCGTACAGCACACCGATCAGGGCACCGAGGCCCAATCCCGCCAGAAACCAGCTGAACCCGCTGGACTGTTTTTCTTCCGCCATGTCTTTATCTCCTTATGAATGAAACCGTATTTCGCCAAGGTAATGGTACTGGCTCGCTCCGGGCGCTGCAAATCGAACCCGCGCGCTTTGCACCCATCGGAACCGTTTGCCACGCTGCGCTTCCGCGAATCGGTCGGCCGCCATCGCCTCCCGAGTGCCCTCTTCGTTGCAGCTACACTCACTAGGATGCCGTCGCGTTTTCACACGCTGCCGCAGCCCCAGGGCGCGTCCACTATACACCGGTTATATACCGCTTCCCGCCCCCGTTGATCCGCTCAATCCCGAATTGTGCGCTGCACCTGCCCGAAAGGAATCAGCAACAGAACGAGGCAAATCCCTAACCCCTGTCCTACTCCCTACTCCCTATTCCCTACTCCCTGCCTCTCCAGATCCACCAGCTCCACCCCATCGATCTCGCGCCCCAGAAACCGGCTCCCCAGCGCGCGAAACTTCACCACCGAATCCGTAGCAAAAAACACGGCGCTCGCCCTCGCCCCACGCCAATCCACGCCAAGCCGCGCCGCCACCTGGTCCGCCGTCACCTCCGCCGAATCGATCACCCGCAGCTTCTCCCCCACCGCCTTCTCGATCTGCGCCCGCAGCAATGGATAATGCGTGCACCCCAGCACCAGCGTGTCCGCATTCAGCCCAGCCGCATACGCCTGATCCATCAGCTCCGCCATGTAGATGCGCAGCACCTCCGCCGTCACCGGATGCTCGATCCATCCCTCCTCGACCAGCGGCACCAGCAGCGGACACGCCTTCTCGATCGCCCGCAGCTTCCGCTCGCCGCACGCCGCCGCATACGCATGACTCGCCACCGTCGCTGCCGTCGCAATCACCAACACATCGCGTGTCGTCGAACTCGCCTCCGCCGCATTCGCTCCCGTCTCCACCACGCCCAGC
>CAVPCB010000113.1:0-27041 GCA_963702285.1 uncultured Acidobacteriaceae bacterium
CCGCGCTCCAGGGCTTCGCCGTCGAAATCGTCGAACAGGTGCCCATCCCCATCGCCGAGCGCGCTGGCACGCCACTTTCCTGAGAGCCCTCCGAGGTTTCCCGCATCCCGGCACAGGCCTGGCCATGTTCACGCCACGGCCAGCAGCCAACCGCTTTGCCGGTAAACATCGATCTCGAAGGCCCGAGTATAATTCGCGTCACCGGCCGGACAGACCGACTCCCTTCCCCCAGAAATGGTGATGCACACGCTCTTGCAGGCTGTCCACGCCGACTCTCCTGATTACCTGTTCATCCAAACTCGATCGGTCACGGGCACAGAGATAACAGAGAACAGGTCAAGGGCCTTCCGCGTGCCAGTATCTTCTCTCCATCTGGTGCGGAATCACGAAAACAAAGGAGGTCGTGATGAGTACGTCGCCTGTTGGGACAATCGTGAAGGAGTCAGTTGGGTGGTCCATCGGACTTAGCGTCCTGATGATCGTTGCCGGCATTCTCGCCATCGTGATTCCACCTGCGGCCGGAATTGCTGTGCTCGTCCTTGTAGCCTGGCTGCTGATGCTGAGCGGCGCTTTTCACCTGGTATTCGCGTGGTATACGCGCACATCGGGCGGAATGATATGGGAGCTGCTGCTCGGCATTCTCTACCTTTTCATCGGGGTGTATGCGCTGCTTCATCCTGTGGCAGGCCTGGCGTCTTTGACGCTGGTGCTCGCGATTTACCTGTTCGTGGAGGGGGTGCTGGAGTTGGTTTTAGGATTCCGCCTCCGTCCGCTGCCCGGCTCGTCCTGGCTGCTGCTGGATGGAATCGTGACCCTGGTTCTTGCGATCCTCATCTGGGCGAGCTGGCCATCGAGCAGCGATTGGGTCGTCGAAACCCTGGTCGGGATCAGCATGCTTTTCAGCGGCGCCGCGCGTTTGTCGCTGTCGATGGGAGCCCGCCGCGTGCTTGCAAAGGTCGCCTGAATCCGACTCTCGCGGGCGGCGCAGAGTTGAAGGCGCCGTCCGCGGGAGCGCCCGGAAGTGGCCCGCGCATCAGGTGACCCCTTTACGCAGCCGCCAGTGGAGAAATCGAATTGGGAACTGTAGTCCCTTTTGTCCGCGCGATGGTTTGAGGATCCCCGGCGGATTGCCCAGCGGCAATGAAGCGAATGAGTTTTGTCGGCTCGAAAATTTCGCCGCGCAGAAAACGGACCGACCGCACCCTGTGCGCCGATGCGCGCGGGAATTTGCCTGGATATATAGTGTTGCAATCGGTTCGATGAATCTCTGAGGATCCGCTGAATGGTACGCAATGTCTGCCGGGTGCTCGCTGGTCTGGGTCTGCTCGCCGCCGCCGCGCTGGGCGCGCAAACTGCCGTCGTCGCCTCATGAAGTCGCCATTCCTCTGGGCCATTCTGTGGCGCCGCTCTATCGCGGCTGGAAATTCACCGTGGGAGACTCGCCTATCGACCCGAAGACCGGCACGCCCCTCTGGGCGCAACCCAACTTCGACGACACTGCCTGGGAGAACGTCGACCTGACCCCAAAAGAGGACTCCGAAAATCCCATCACCGGAACCAACGGTTATGTGAAGGGCTGGACATCCCGCGGACACCCCGGATACTGGGGCTACGCCTGGTATCGCATCCGCCTTCGCATTGAGTCCGCTTTCGATACCAAACTCGCGCTCGCTGGACCCGCAGGCGTCGACGATGCCTACCAGTTGTTCGACAACGGAGCGCTCCTCGGATCCTTCGGCGATTTCGCCCGCGGCCGTCCGCGGATCTATTACGCGCAGCCCATCATGTTCCCTCTGTCTCCGCCGCCCGGCGAATCTCCAACCGGATCCGTCCACGTCATCGCCTTCCGCATGTGGATGCAGCCGCAGACGCTGTTTCAGGCCAGTGCCGTCGGCGGGTTCGAAGCCGCCCCCTCCATTGGCGAAGCCTCTGCCGTTGCCGCGCAATATCAGGTGCAGTTCGATGAGCTGCTCCGCGCCTATCTCTGGCAGCCGCTCACCGCCGTAGTCTTCGGACTGCTCGGCCTCATCGCCCTGAGCCTCACCCTCGCCGACCGCTCCGACCATGTCTATCTCTGGATCGGCGCCCTGCTGCTCATGATTGCAGTGGACGCTTTTTCCGGCGTCCTCTCCGTCTGGACCCTCTGGGTCCCTGCCAACTACGACCACTTCTCGCACGACATCGTTCTCTTCTCTCTGCAGTACGCCGGCTGGGTCATGGTGTGGCGGAGTTGGTTCCGCCAGCGGCGTCCTGCATGGATCCCCTGGTCCGTCATTCCGCTCGTCCTGGTCCTGATGATTTCCAGAGCCGTCGAGGAGAATCTCTTCTTCGTCGTCTCCAGCCCGGTGCACGCGGCTGCGCATATGGTTTCGCTGCTGGTGCGGCTCACGCTCTCAGCCTTCCTGTTTCTGGTCGTGTTGCAAGGGAATTCGTGAGCAGGGGATGGAAGGATGGCTGGTGCTCCCCGCCGTGTTGCTCGCTGCGGCGGCCGAGTTCGCAATGAACTGCGAAACCTGGGCCTCCGCATTAATTGGTTCCCATTTCACGTGCAGATCACACTCCAGGTGGCGTCGCAGCTCCTCCTCGTCGTGGTTCTCGCGGTGCTCCTCGTCCGGCGGCTCGTGCTCTCCCTGCGCCGCCAGCGGCAAATGGCGCTCGATGTCAAACAGGCTCAGGAAGTCCAGCAGGTCATCCTGCCCGAGGCTCGCACCGCCATCCCTGGCTTCGCCATCGAGAGCGAGTACCGCCCCGCCCGCGAAGTCGGCGGCGACTTTTTCCAGATCATTCCCCGTCCCGCCGACGACAGCCTGCTCATCGTCGCCGGCGATGTGGCGGGCAAAGGCCTCCAGGCAGGCATGCTCGTCGCCCTCCTGGTCGGAGCCATCCGCAGCACCGCCGAGTTGAACTCCGACCCCATGTTTCTGCTGCACGCACTCAACCGCAGACTGATGGGGCGCGGCGATGCCCGAGCCACCTGCCTTGCCCTGCGCATTACCCGCGACGGCAACATCACCCTCGCCAATGCAGGCCATATGCCTCCCTATCTCAATGGAGAACTGGTCGGGATCGAAGGCTCCCTGCCCCTCGGTATCGTCGAAGATCTCGATTGCTCGATGCTCGAGCTCCGCCTGGCGGAGCATGACCGCCTCCTGCTGGTCTCCGATGGCGTGGCCGAGGCGACCAACGCCGAGCGCGAGCTATTCGGCTTTGACCGTGTGCTCGAGCTGGTTCGCTCCCAGCCCTCGGCCGCCGCCATCGCCGACATCGCCCTGGCTTTCGGCCAGCAGGACGACATCAGCGTCATCTCGGTGACCCGCGTGCCCGTCGCCGAGCCGGCCATGGCCTGAACCCGGGAGCTCGGAAGCAGAAACAAACGGCAGCGCCCCGACGCGAGACGGCCAGGTTCACCCCACAGCAAGCAGCAGAAGCTTTTTCCGTCCAAAGATCAACCCAAAACCTGTCGGACGGCAGACGAAAGTACTCCTTCCCCTTCCTCCATTGACCCGTTTCGGGAAACACAACGGCGGCAAAGCGCAGGGCCTCATTGCAATGCCAACGCCCGCGCCAAAAACGGCATCCCCCGCCGCGCGAGACGGCCAGGTTCACCCCACAGCAAGCAGCAGAAGCTTTTCCCCGCCAAAGATCAACCCAAAACCTGTCGGACGGCAGACGAAAGTACTCCCTTCCACCCTCCCCTGACCCGTTTCGGGAAACCCAACGGCGGCAAAGCCCACGGCCTCACGCCAACGCCCGCCCAAAAAACGGCAGCCCCGCCACGCGAGGCGGCCAGGTTCACCCCACAGCAAGCAGCAGAAGCTTTCTCCCTCCAAAGATCAACCCAAAACCTGTCGGACGGCAGACGAAAGTACTCCTTCCACCCTCCCCTGACCCGTTTCGGGAAACACGACGGCGGCAAAGCCCAAGGCCTCATTGCAATGCCAAAGCCCGCACAAAAAACGGCAGCGCCCCGACGCGAGACGGCCAGGTTCGCCCCATAGCAAGCAGCAGAAGCTTTTTCCACCAAAGATCAACGCAAAACCTGTCGGACGGCAGACCGAAGTACTCCTTCCACCCTCGCCTGACCCGTTTCGGGAAACACAACGGCGGCAAAGCCCACGGCCTCACTCCCACGCCCGCGTCAAAAACGGCACACCCCCGCCACGCGAGACGGCCAGGTTCACCCCACAGCAAGCAGCAGAAGCCTTTTCCCGCCAAAGATCAACACAAATGCCGCCAGACGGCAGACTCACCCAAAAGGAGAAGAAAAGCAGCAAGCGAAAACTCCCGCTTCGCTTCCCTGCGCACCTTCCTTCCTGCCCCCAGCTCGGAAACCATTACCTCCGTACCGTCCTGCCCTCTGGTTTTCCTTGTCCTGACTTAGCCCGCAAACTACCCTGAAGATACTGGGAGAGGTATCTCTCCCCACGCAGGGCTCGCCGCGGCGAGCCTTTTTGATTGCTCGGAGGAAATCGTCATGTTCGAAGAATGCGTCCACCTCTTTCCCGACGGCCGCAAATGCCGCCGCATCCCAAAACGCGGGCAGAACCTGTGCCCCGCCCACCGCCCGCAACTCCGCCGCACCCGGCTCGAGGAAAACGACGCATTCCAGCGCGATATGGCCTCCTTCCTCCCTGGTCTCAACGCCCTCCCTCTCCCCCAGCTTCTCAACCAAACCATCGGCCTCCTCGCCCAAATCCGCCTCCTCATCGACCGTCACGCTTCACGCCGCGACCGCCTGGCTTTCGCCCGTGCGACTGCAGCCATCGGCGTCGCCGGTGACCGCATTGCGGAGATCATGCGCGGCCCTCTTCCGAACACCCTGCCTCAATCGATGCCCGCCAGGCATCCCTCCACGCCGCTCCTCCCGCAGCGCTTCACTCCCGAAGCCCTGGCCCGAATCGAACGCGCCGAAGCCATCCTCAACAGCGGCAGGCTGATCCCTCCCGAGGAACTCGAAGAACTCATTCGCGATCTGGACTCCTGTACGGCCTAACCTTCTCGGGGGGTTGAGTGCTGCCAGTGCTCCGTTATGGCCCTGCCAATAACATTCTTCTGTACTTACCCCCAAACAATTCTCGAATCATATACATAGCCGACGGCGCGAAAACCTCGCCCCAATGGAATCACATACATGCCCGCCAACAGGGGGTGAACCCCCCTCGAACGCGAAACCGCCCCCGGCCCTGTTCCCTCGACCCACCACCCTGTACCCTGATCGTTGGTCCCGATGACTCCGAACCCCTCGCCTCGCGTCCGCTTCGCCCCCTCGCCCACCGGCTACCTCCACGTCGGCGGCGCTCGCACCGCGCTCTTCAACTGGCTCTTTGCCCGCCATTCGGTGGAACCTTCATCCTCCGCATCGAGGACACCGACTTCGAGCGCTCCTCCGACGAAATGGTCGAGGGCATCCTCGAAGGCATGCGCTGGATCGGCCTCGACTGGGACGAAGGCCCCTTCTTCCAGTCCCAGCGCCTCCCCCTCTACCAGGCCACCGCACAGAAGCTCGTCGACTCCGGCCACGCCTACCCTTGCTTCTGCACCAAAGAGGAACTTGAACCCGCCGCGCCCAGGGCGCCGCTGCGGGTCTCCCGCCGATGTACGACCGCCGATGCCGCATCTCGACCCAGCCGAATCGAAGAGCCGCCTGCTGGCGGGCGAGCGCGCCGCGATCCGGTTCTCCGTCCCCGACGGCTCCACCTCCTGGGACGATGCCGTCTTCGCCAAGGTCGAGTTCGCCAACGCTGAGCTCGAGGACTTCGTTCTTCTTCGCTCCGACGGCATCCCCACTTATCACCTCTCGGTTGTGGCCGACGACATCGACATGCGCCTCACCCACATCATCCGCGGCGCCGACCACATCTCAAATACGCCCAAGCAGATCCTGCAATACCGCGCCCTCGGCGCCGAAATGCCGGTCTTCGCTCACGTTCCGCTCATCCTTGGAGCCGACAAGACGCGCCTCTCCAAACGCCACGGCGCCACTTCGGTCATCGCCTATAAGGAGATGGGCATCGTTCCCGAGGCCTTCCGCAACTTCCTGGCGCTCCTCGGCTGGTCGCCGCGTTCGAAGCAAAGTGCGAAGCCGAATCCGCAGCAGCCGGACCGCGAGATCTTCTCTCCCGAAGACCTCGTCCAGCTCTTCACCCTCGACGGCATCTCCAAATCGAACGCCGTCTTCGACAACGACAAGCTCGCCTGGTTCAATACCGAGTACATCCGTGCCTACGACTCGGCAAACCTCCTGCCTCTGATCGAAGCTGAGTGGAAGGCCGCCGAATTCACCCCGGCTCGCACGAAAGACGAGGTCCTCGCCGCCGTCGACCTCCTCAAGCCCCGAGCGCGCAGCCTCAGGGACTTCGCCGGTCTCTTCCGCGCCTACTTCAGCGACGACTTCGAATATGATCCGGCCGCGGTTACAAAATTTCTGGCCGACCCCACGCTGCCCGCACTGCTCCAGGAACTCGCCCACCGCTATGCCGCCGCTTCGGACTTCACCGAGGCCTCTGCCGAAGAGATGCTGCGTGCCCTGGCTGCCGAAAAGGGTGTGAAAGCAGGCGCGCTTATCAACGGATCTCGCGTCGCTCTCACCGGCCAGGCGGTGGCCCCCAGCCTCTTTGCCGTGATGGCGTTGCTCGGCCGGGAGCGTGTTGTCCAGCGCCTCCTGGCCGTCGACCAAGTCCCCACTTCGGGCTGAGCGTTGAACCGGGTACGCCGATGTTGCTACAATCCTTGAAGCGGAATGGTGACAGTTCCGTGGTTTCAACTCCGGTTCGCGTCAGCTGTTTAGCCCAGACTCCGAACCAAACAACGCGAAGTGCAACGCTTCGCGAGCAGTTCTCAAAAGGCGTAAGGGGACGTAGTTCAGTTGGTTAGAACGCTGCCTTCTAACCGACACAAAGGAAATAAAAGACTTAGTTCCTTGGTGTCTATGTTGGTGTCTACTCTTTGACCAATTTTTGATACGCTAATGGCCTTACGAGGAGGAGATTTCAATGCCTGCTCTGAAGACCAGCAACCCCCATCGCAACGCCCCCGAATACGCGGACCGCGTCAACCTCCTCAAGAAAATCAAACTCGGCAAAGAGTGGCGCTTTGCTCCCGTGGTCGCCGAATCGAACGGACGGCTCAAGGACAAGGTGCGCGTCAACGGCCAGGTTGAAGTTCACACCGAAGGCTCGTACTACATCGAGTGGTGGGTATCGGGACGCCGATTCCGCGAAGCGACGACACGCGAGGAAGCCGTCGAGTGCGCCCGCCTCAAGTCGGTCGAGCTCCGCGCCATCCGCGCTGGATTGATTGCCTCCCCGGAGCCCCCGCCTGTGGTCCCGGACAAGACGCCCATCGGAGACGCCATTGACGACTACCTGAAGTATGTCAAGATGCAGCGGAAGAAGCGGACCTTTCTCACCTATCGCTACACGCTCGACGTTCTCCTTCGGGCTTCGTACAAGAGGAAGTATGCCGAGGATGCAACGCGGCAGGATGCGATCGACTTCATGACGTACTGCTATGAGCTGGGGCTGGGAGCGCGGACCGTCTATGACAAGCTGGTAACGGTGCTCCAGCTCTTCAAACGTCATGGCCGCGAGAAGCTGCTCCAAAAGGGCGACTGGCCCAGCTTCGTCGATACCATCCGGCCTATCTATGAGCCGGAAGAGATAACGGAAATGTTCAAGGTTGCGACCGTGGATGAAGCCGACATGCTCAAGTTCATCCTCGGCTCCGGCTTCCGCGACCAGGAGATTCGGTATGTCGAATACCTCGATCTCGACTCCAATCACGACCTTGTCCGTGTCACAGCCAAGAAGGAATGGGACTTCACGCCGAAGAACTGGGAGGAGCGTGTTGTGCCCTTGCCTCATGTTCTGGTGGAGCGACTGAAGAAGAGGAAGGAGCGCAAGAAGGCCCGGCCTCACGATCTCATCTTCGGGAACACCAAAGGCAATCCCGATAGCGAAATGGATATGGTTGTGAAGCGCGTCGCCGAACGTGCCAAGCTCAACTGCGGCCGTTGCGTGACCGAGCACGGCAACAAGTGCGAGGAAGGACCGTATTGCATGAACTTCTTCCTGCACAAGTTCCGGCATACCTTCGCCACCAATCACCTGCGCGACGGAGTGGACATCCGCACCGTGCAGGCATGGCTCGGCCACCGCGACATCAAGTCCACGATGGTCTACCTCAAGGGCATCCGTTCCAAAGATGCCGCGCACAAGGTCAACAGCGGCGAACTGGCGGCGCTGGTCGCATAGGCCCGTCGATGCATGAGAGCCACGTTTGCGCGTGGCTCTGCCTCACGTCCGATCTCCAGCAGCAGAGAGTGAACGTTTACTATTTCTATGATTCCCGTTTTCCTGTTGTGTATCGCTGTATAAGGAGCGTCTCGCTATGTCAGATTCCTTAACCTTTCGACTCCCGATCCACTCCGAACTTACCGACCCGTCGGATGTTGCGCTGCGCGCCGCCGTTGAACAGGCGCTTGCCCAGGCCAAAGCCGATGCCAAGTCCGAATATGCCGTCGATGCCGATGGCGAAGTGACGGGCGCATTCGGAGGTGTGGGAGAAGGGGCCATCGTTCTCACTATCCTGCACCTGCTGAAAGAGGGCGGCACCGAATTGGGCAAAGGGGCGCTCGAAGCCGCAGGAGCGGTATTTGTGAACAAGTACTTGGTTCCTCTGCTTCGCAAGCACAACATCCTTCCCGGCGAACCGAAGGTCGTTCCCACGAAGGAAGATGACGCCGAGAGCGACGACGAGGAGAGCTAGTGGTTCGTTGACCAATCGTGATGCGCGTTGACCTTGCCCCCGAATTCGACGCTCCCGCTGTGAGAGCAAAGCTGGATCTGCTGCTGCTGTTTGCCGGAACAGCGCGAGAACATCTCGCGTCTCTCTACGAGCAACTGCCGAACGATTACGGCACCTTTCTGGCCGTGGTCGCCGATGCGGTCATTGAAGCCATCAAGACTTCGGGCACACCGGCCACGGTCGAGGAAGTATGGACGAGTATTCAAGGAGCACAGCGATTCCAGCGGCTTCCGAAGCAGGAGCGGGCAGAGGTAATGGCCGCTTTTGAAACGTCACTGCGGGCAAACGCTGCGAACCCAGAGTATGCGCGCTCGTATCTCGACCAGGCGAATTTTCGGGCAGTTGATTGGATTGGCGAACTCGTCACGGAACTTCAACAGTTTCCGTTAACGTCCGTGCTCCAAGAGGTTCCCGCCCGAAGGCTCTACCTCGAATACGATGCGGACACAAGCAACGCGTGTGCGGCCGGCAGCCGGACAGGTTCGATCTTCTGGTTCTTGCAACCGCAGGCGTTCGCCTTTTACGGGGCGATGTTTGCAGAACTCCAGTTCGTTCATGAATACCTCTGTCACGTCCTTCCGACCAACCGGCGTCTCGAAAAAGACATTCGAGAGGCGTGGCTGAATGATTGCGTGCAGTACGGGATTCGCAATCTGGCCGACCCGCACGGAGAACGAGAGCCCACCAAATATGTATGGGCACGGTTCCTGCATCTCTACCAAAAACACTTTGCCACGGACGATTACGGTCTCGGTTCTTCTCCGAGCATGGATCAACTCACCAGGGCGCTTTCCGGCAAACCGCTCTTCTGGCGGATCACGCTGTCAATACTTTCAGCCCCGGACGGGCAGGCCGCGTCCGATACGATCTCGAAGTTGTTCAATCACCTGAGCAGATTGACAGACCGGCAGCTTGCGGCGCTCGAAGCCGTTCAGTGGGACTCGCTGGAAGAGCTGATGGCGAAGATAACAATCCTAAAATCAATCACATAGATTTTTCTTGAACATTATAAAGAAAAATAGCATCATAAGAGTGTGATGAATACCAAAGCTGAACTCGGAAACAAGTACAAGCTGGCGAGAGTCGCGGTCCAGATGGGGGACTTCTCCGTTGCCGAACTGGTGGATCTTACGTCCGTCCCTTCGGGTACGGTGGGACATTTCATTCACGAGCTGGCTCAAGACAATTACATCACCGATTCGGCACTCCCGGCGAACGGACGAGGGCGCCCACGGAAGAGCTACCAGCTCCAAGAGAGCGGACGAAAGCATCTTCTCAACTATATGCACCGCATCCGGCTTCAACTGGAGCCGGATGCGGTGCCGTTTCCTGAAGCGGAAATCCACGAAGAGCCACAACTGGTTCCCATCCGTTATCCGGTGTTCACTGGTTATGAAGCCGGAGCCAGCTACTTTGTGTGTGGGGTAGTTCCCGGCCTGCGGATGAGGGATTTGGTCGTCAATCCGCAAATGAACCGGATTCGAGTCGAGGGAACAAAGCCAAAAGATATTTGGCCGGCATGGACTCCAAAAGATATTGACGTGGACTTTGTGGTCGGTGGTTTTGTCCGCGACATTGATTTGCCGCCAGGGTTTGGCAAACCGATCGTGCAGAGACAGGTTATTCGTAACGGCATTCTGACGATTGAATTGAGAAAGCCGAGCCATGCTGCATCGGTTTCTCTGTCGAGATTTGCCGCTAGAAAAGCAGCCAAGAGATAACACACTGAGAGAAACTTTGCTCTCCTCTGAAGCTAGGGCAAAGGAGATTGGAATGAAGCGCAAACTCATCCCGGCTGAAGAGTCTTTCCGTGAATGGAAAAATGATCCGAAGTACCTTGCTGAATACGATGCGCTCGACGAGAAGTTTCGCCTTGCATCTGCGTTGATCGAGACCCGGAGCAACACCAATATGGCGCAGCAGGCGCAGATGCTGATTGCGGCCAGATCTTCCATCCTCAAGAGCGGTGACTTCATCTCTCCCAAAGAAGTTGCGAAACTCGCCGGTTACAGCGAGACCAATCCCAGTGTCTACCCCAACAAGTGGGAGCGGAATCGTCAGATTTTCGCCATTCAGAACGAAGGCAAAGATTACTTTCCCCTCTACGCGCTCGACTCCGGCCACAGCTTTCGTCCCCGCAAAGCGGTCGCCGACGTGTTACGCGTTTTTGGCGACTCGAAAGACGGCTGGGGCATCGCATTGTGGTTTGCGTCGCTCAACAGCTTCCTGGACGATGAGCGCCCACAGGATCTGTTGGCCACCGAAGCTGAACAGGTGATCGCGGCGGCAGAGGATGAAATGGCTGGGGTACGGCATGGCTAAACGGGTGCCGGGGTATCCGCCGCCCGCCGGACCTCTGGCCGCCAAATTGAAGCTCTGGGGCAAGGGACGAACGAAGCACCGCGTCCATGAGTCCACCAATGACGCAGACCTGTTCAATCCCAGCCCCGATGGCAATGCACGCTTCAGCCCGATCCGTGACCCGCAGGGGAACAATGCCGGGCCATCGGCTGGGTAGGCGAACGGCTTTATGCGGTGATCTTCGAGGTCCACGAGGACAAAGAGGGCGAAAACCATGCAGGCAGAACTCAACTCGCTGAGGCAGACATCGCCCATTGTTGACGATCATCACCGTAACATCTACCGGCTGCAAACCGTAACGCTGTGCTGGATGATCGTGGAGTGCGGCGTCGCACTTATATCTGCAGGGTCCGCGCACAGTCCGGCTCTCCTGGCTTTCGGAGCCGACAGCCTCGTTGAATTCCTCTCCGCCCTCGTTGTCCTTTTGCAGTTCACGCGCCGGATCAAGCTGACTCCGCCGCAGGCGGCCCGCATCACTGGCATCCTGCTGTTCATTCTGGCGGGAGCTGTCCTCCTGATTTCGCTTGGAACCGTACTAGCCAGAGTCCGGCCCGAAACCAGTTGCGCGGGTATCGGCATCACCATGGCGGCTTTAATCGTGATGCCCTTCCTCGCCTGGGGTAAACGGAAAACTGCCCATTCGATTAACAATCGGGCCCTCGCTGCGGACGCCGTGCAATCGGCGACCTGCGCGTATCTCGCTGCGATAACGCTCTTTGGGCTCGCCCTGAATGCTTTGTGGCACTTCCGCTGGGCCGATCCGGTTGCGGCTTTGGCCGCGATACCAATCCTTCTCGTAGAGGGAAGGCGTTCTCTTAAAGGTAAACCCTGCGGCTGCTGTGGAGTATCCTAAGATCGCGGTGAATCGCTCTCGCCAACTCGGAGCTTTGGTGTTGCTACTGGTCTGGTCGCTCGTACCTGCGATGGCTTGTACGTTGCCCGACGCCCAGATGACACCGGCCGAGCGCGCCTGCTGCGTCCAGATGCAGCGGAATTGCGGCGGTATGGATATGCCTACCTCGCATCCTTGCTGCCAAAAGCAAGTGCGGACAGAACAGGCCTTGGTGGTTCAGAAAGGCCAGCATCTTTCGCAGACGTTGACTGCTCTTGAGCCGGTGGAGGCAAGGCAGATCGAGTTGCCCGCTCCGCGCGCAAGGGAGCTGTATTCTCCGAACGCCTCTCCGCCGTCATCCCCATCCGCCTCAGTCTCCATTCTCAGAATCTAGGACCTCTCCTCTCCGGTCATATTGCGCGACGCGTGCGATAGGCAAACTTCCACGTCTGCGCGATCCTTCCGACTGATTTCGAGAATGGAGAGTTCCTATGAATGGAGCCGCATGGCGCGCAGCCGCGCTCGCCTTTGCCTTTGCGCTGCCGGTATGGGCGCAGGAAGCAACGCCATTGCCGCAGCTGATCCGGGAAGCGCAGGCCAATAACAGCAGCATTTCCGCAGCCGATCATGGCGCGCGCGCGTCGCAAATGGTCGCCCCCCAGAAGGCGGCGCTGCCCGATCCGACCTTTACCTATCAGCAGTTCAGCGTTGGCAGCCCCAAGCCGTTCGCAGGCTACACGAACAGCAACTTCGCCTATATCGGCATCGGCGCTTCGCAGGAGCTTCCCTATCCGGGAAAACTGCGATTGCGGTCGGAGGTTGCAGAACGGGACGCCGATACGAAAGAAGCAGAGCTTGATGCCGTTGGCGCCGACGTGGTGGAGGCGGTGAAGCTGGACTACCTTCAGCTTGCCTACCTCCAACAGACTCTTTCCCTGCTCATCGAGAACCAGGCTGTGCTCGACCAAATGATCGAGGACGCAACGGCGCGATACAAGGTTGGCCAGGGGATGCAGCAAGACATACTCCAAGCGCAGATTGAGCGCACCAATCTGCTGCGCGAGCTGACCATGCACCATCAGGAGATGGGCACCATTCAGGCCCACTTGAAGGGCCTGCTTCACCGCGACCAGGGCTCGCCGGACATTGTTGCGGAGAACCTGACCGAGGCTCCCCTGCGTTTGACCGCCCCGGAATTGCTGGCCCTGATTCACAAGCAGAATCCCCAGGTACAGATTGATGCCAGCGCGGTTCTGCGGCAGGACGCGCAACTGGCTTCGGCCAAGCGCGAAGGCAAGCCGGACTTCGAGTTGGGCTATGTACCAGAACACCGACCGCAAGTACCGCGACTACTACATGCTGACTTTCAATGTCCGTCTGCCGCGCAAGAAGCGTGTGGATGCGGAAGTTGGCGAGGCTGCGGAGATGCTTGCGCAGTCGAGAGAAACACTCGATGCGCACCTGCAGCAGCAGCTTGCGGCAACCCAACAGGAATATGTGAAAGCGGTGAGCGACGCGGATCTGTTGAAAGAGTACCGTGAAGGTCTCATTCCTCAGTCGGAGGCCGCGTACCGCGCGACTCTGAGCGCCTACGGATCAAACAAAGAGCAATTCTCCCACGTGCTCGAATCCTTCACGAGCGTCCTGGAGATGAGGCTCGCCTATGCCGAGACGCTCGAAGAGCATGAAACGGCGCTGGCCCACCTTGAAACCCTGACAGGAGCGACACTGCGATGAACAAATATATCGTCCGCACTTCTTTGGTCTGGATGGCGCTGCTGCTGATTCTTGGCGCCGCATTCTTCTATCGCTCCCGTTTGCGGTCATCCGCTCCGTCAATGCCAGAGAACGGAGGAACCCTGCCCGTTGCATCTGCCCCGCCTGCCGCTCCAAGCGAGGCTGCGTCCCCAAAACCCATGCAAATGGCAGAAGCCCCGCTCGCTCCGATGCAGCTTTCGCCGGAACGAATGCAGAGCATTGGCGTCACCGTCGGCACAGTCGAATACAGACAGCTCAATGACGACATTCGCGCTACAGGTACGATTGCGATCGACGAACGGCTGGTTTCCTACGTGCAGACGCGCTTTCCGGGCTACATCCGCAAAGTGTTTGCGAATGCGACCTACCAATACGTTCACAAAGGCCAGCCGCTCTTTACGATTTACAGTCCTGAGCTGGTCGCTACCCAACAGGAATATCTGCTGGCGCAGCAGAACCAGAAGGCGCTCGCCGCGAGCACCGTGAGCAACGTTGCCTCCGGTGCGGCCTCGCTTTCGGACGCGGCGGAACAGCGGTTGGAGCAATGGGATGTTCCCATAACTGAGCTAGTGAAGCTGAAGCAGACTGGCAAACCGGTCACCGACCTTGTCTTCAACTCGCCCGCCTCCGGCTACATCACCGAATACAATGCTCTTCCGAATATGTACGTGGAACCCGCGACCCGCCTCTATACCCTCGCCGATCTCTCCCAGGTGTGGGTGCTTGCTCAGGTCTTTCAGGATAACGTTGGCCGAATCCGGCCCGGCGATACAGCACAGGTCACAGTGGATGCTTACCCGGGCGCGTCTTCTCGGGCTCATTGAGGAGATTCTTCCGCAGATGGACCTCGCAACCCGCACCGTCAATGTCCGGCTTGCCGTCGGCAATCCGTCGCTCAAGCTGAAACCCGGCATGTTTGTGAACGTCGATCTGAAGACAAGGCTGGGAAGGCAGCTTGTCATACCGGCTTCGGCGATCTTGCAGTCGGGCACGCGTCAACTGGCCTTTCTTTATAGCGGCGACGGCCGGATTGAGCCCAAAGAGATCACGCTCGGACCGCGCTCCGGGGACAGCCTTGTCGTGACAAAGGGGCTCACCGCGGGCCAGAAGATCGTCACGTCTGCCAACTTCCTGATCGATTCCGAAAGTCAACTCCAGGCTGCCGCTGGCTCGTTCGCACCGCCGCCTCCCGGTGTCGGCAGCAATGCTCCCGCAGCGAACGGATCGCAAGCAAAGATCGACTTCACCACCGATCCAAGCCCGCCGGCCAAAGGGGACGATACCTTTCGAGTTCGGCTCACCGATGCCGGCGGCGCTCCAGTTGGCGGCGCCGAGGTCACCGTGACCTTTTTATGGCCGCGATGCCTGCAATGGGCATGGCCGCCATGAACACCACCAGCAAGCTCAACGAAAGGGGCAGCGGCCTGTATGAAGGTGCAGGCACGCTCGGCTCCGGCGGCACATGGCAGGTGACGATCACCGCTCAGAAAAACGGACAGATCATTGCCACAAAGCAGATGAGCGTGAACGCGAAGGGAGGCATGTAGATGATTGCGAAAATCATTGAACTCTGCGCGCGCAATCGCTTCCTTGTCTTTACCGGCGTCCTGCTGCTGACGCTCGCCGGCATCTGGTCGCCTCCAGCATGTCCCGCTCGATGCGCTGCCCGACATCTCCGACGTGCAGGTCATCGTCCATACCAATTGGACGGGCGAACCGCCCGACGTGATCGAAGATCAGGTCACCTATCCCATCGTCACGAGCATGCTGGCCGCGCCGCATGTAAAGGCCGTGCGTGCACAAACCATGTTCGGCGATTCGTATGTCTACATCGTCTTTGAGGACAGCACCGACCTCTATTGGGCGCGCTCCCGCGTGCGTCGAGTACCTGCAGCAGATCAGCGGACAGCTGCCGCAGGACGTGCATCCGGTCATCGGGCCGGACGCAACCGGAGCGGGATGGGTCTATGAATACGCCATCGTGGACAAGAGCCATCGCCACAGTCTGGCCGACCTGCGCAGCCTTCAGGACTGGCATCTGCGCTATGCAGCTCGAAACCGTGCCCGGCGTCGCCGAAGTCGCGAGCATCGGCGGCTACGTACGGCAGTACCAGGTGCAACTCGACCCCAACAAGCTGCTCGCTTACGGCATTCCGCTTTCGACGGTCATCGACCGCGTAAAGGCCAGCACGAATGAAGTTGGCGGCCGGGTGCTCGACCTGAGCGGCGCGGAGTACATGATCCGCGGCCTCGGCTATCTCCGCTCGCTGAACGATCTGGCGGCCGTGGCGGTCGGCAGCAAGAACGGCACGCCGGTCCTGCTGCGCGATCTCGGCACCGTGAGCTTCGGCCCGGACATCCGCGAAGGCGTGGCGGAATGGAATGGCGAGGGCGAGACGGTCGGCGGCATCATCGTCATGCGCCAAGGCATGAATGCGTTGAACGTCATCCAGGGCGTCAAAGCAAAGCTCCAGGAAATTGCGCCGTCGCTGCCGCCAGGAGTAGAGATCATGTCCGGCTACGACCGCTCCGGCCTGATTCAGGCCTCCATCCAGACCTGCAACGCGACCTGCTGGAAGAGGCCATCATCGTCAGCCTCGTCATTATTATTTTCCTGTTTCACTTCCGCTCGGCGCTGATCGCCATCCTCGCGTTGCCTATCGCGGTTCTCGTCTCTTTCATCCCGATGTACTTGCTCGGCGTCACGTCGAACATCATGTCGCTCGGAGGTCTGGCGCTGGCGATCGGCGTGCTGGTGGATGCTTCGATCGTGATGGTCGAGAACGGCTATCGCCATCTTTCGGAACGGCAGGAACAATGCGGCGCCAGTGATCGAACCGGAGCGCCAGCGGTATCCTCATCGACGCGGCCAAGCAGGTTGGCCCGGCGCTGTTCTTTTCGCTGCTGATTATCGTGGTTTCGTTCCTGCCCGTCTTTCTGCTCGAAGCGCAGGAAGGCCGCATGTTCCGCCCGCTGGCCTGGACGAAAACTTTGGCCGTGGGCTCGTCTTCCATTCTCGCCATCACGCTCGTGCCGGTGCTGATGGTGATGCTGATTCGCGGTCGTCTGCGCCGGAACGCGCCAACCCCATATCGCGCATCACCCAGGCGATCTATCTGCCGGTGCTGCGTTTCTGCCTGCGTTACCGTTGGCTGACCATCGTCGTGAACCTGATCTTTCTTGTGGTCACGCTGCCGCTGGCGTTCACCTCGGCAGCCAGTTCATGCCGCCGCTCTATGAAGGCTCGGCTCTGTATATGCCGACTGCGCTGCCGGGCATCTCCATTGAACAGGCGAAGATATTGTTGCAGGAGCAGGACCGCATCCTCCGCAGCTTTCCCGAGGTGTTGAGCGTCTTCGGGACGGTGGGCCGTTCGGACAGCGCGACCGATAATGCGCCGCTCGATATGTACGACACCACCGTGATGCTGAAACCGCGCGAGCAGTGGCCCGCCGGCATGACCTACGACAAGCTCATTCAGGAGATGGACGCGAAGCTCCAGTTTCCCGGACTGTCGAACACCTGGACGATGCCGGTGGAGAACCGGCTGGACATGGAGTTGACCGGCATCAAGACGCCGCTCGGCATGAAGGTGCAGGGAGCCAAGCGTGGACGGCATCGAGCAGGCCGCATGCGCAGATTCAGACGGTCCTTTCCAGCCATGCCGGAGGTGCGCTCCATCTTTGCCGAAAAGGTTTCGCAGGGCTTCTACATCAATGTGGAAGTCAACCGAGAGGAGGCGGCCCGCTACGGCCTCACTGTCGCCGATGTGCAAACGGCTGTATCTTCCGGTATCGGCGGCGAGAACATCGCCGAGAACATTGAAGGCCGGGAGCGTTATCCCATCAACGTTCGCTATCTGCGCGACTTCCGCGACAGCCCGGAAGCCATGCGCGGCGTCTTGATCGGGACGCCCACGGGCGCACAGATTCCACTTGGCCAGGTGGCGCGGATCTCGTTCTCGCACGGGCCGGCCATGATCCGCGACGAAGACGGCACGCTCACCGGATACGTCTACATTGATCTGAAGAACGCGAACTATGGCGGTTTCGTCGCGCAGGCCGACCGGCAGTTGCAAGCGAAGCTGAAACTGCCCGCTGGATACACCTATCAGTGGTCCGGCGAGTACCAGTTCGAGCAGCGCGCCAAGCAGCGGCTCAAGCTGATTCTGCCGATCGTGTTCTTTGTGATCTTTCTGCTGCTGTACATGGTCTTCCACTCTGTGGCAGAGGCATTGGTGCTCATCTTTCCGACGGTCTATGCGATGAGTGGCGGCCTGCTGCTGCAATGGCTGCTCCATTACAACTTCAGCGTAGCGGTCGCAGTCGGATATATTGCGCTCTTCGGCATCGCCGTTGAGACTGGCGTGGTCATGGTGGTCTACTTGCATGAGGCGTTGCAGCGTCGGCTCGCAAGTGGCCAATTGAAATCGGAGGCCGACCTTGAAGCCGCCGTCATCGAAGGCGCCGTACAACGCCTCCGTCCCAAGCTGATGACCGTGGCCGCGGTGCTGGCGAGTCTCATCCCGATTCTCTGGGAGTCCGGCATCGGCTCCGACGTGATGAAGCCGATTGCCGCGCCAATCGTTGGCGGCATGATAACATCAACCATCCACGTCCTGATCCTCGTGCCTGTCTTCTTCATCATGATGAAGGAACGCGCGCTGAAGCGCGGAGCACTGTAACGAAGTTGCCGGAGGGGCCATGGCCATGTTTACGCTCGTTGCGTGGATTTCGTTAGGAGGCGCCTTCCTTTGCGCCTTCGTCATTGCTTTCGATGAGATCCAGAACCCGCAAGAAATGTGGATTATGAATATCGTCTGGCCGATTACCGCGCTCTATCTCAGTGGATTTGCTATGTGGGGATACTTCCGCATCGGGAGGGGCATGACTAAGAACGCCATGCGTGACATGTCTAAGAGACAGACAGAGCCGCACGAGAGAGCACGAGAATCACCCGATCCAACCTGGCGGCAAACCGCGGTCTCCGACAGCCACTGCGGCGCCGGCTGCGTGATCGGCGATATCATCGCGGAGTTCAGCCTGTTTGCGCTTGGATGGATGTTCTTCGGCAAATCGCTCTATGCCGAGTACGCTGGAGACCTGCTACTCGCATGGCTGTTTGGTATCGTCTTTCAATACTTCGCGATCACGCCGATGCGTCACCTCTCCCTAGGCCAAGGACTGATCTCCGCGATCAAATCCGATACGCTCTCCATTATTACTTTTGAAATCGGGCTCTTTGCTTGGATGGCCTTGACGTTTTTTGTTATTTTCCCTCATCCGCACCTTAAGCCTACCGGAGCGGGCTACTGGTTCATGATGCAAATCGGGATGGTTCTTGGCTTCTTCACGTCCTACCCAATGAACCGCTGGCTCATCAAGACTGGCTGGAAAGAGGCTATGGGATGAAGAGCGGATTTTCGCCGTTCCCACTCGGCGGCCCCGCCGCTGAAGATTATTCTCAGGCGATTCGCTGCTCCTGCCTCTCGGCAGTTCTCACCTGTACTGGAGGTTTTTTCCCGCTGGCGGGAGCTACACCGTACTTCGTGCGGAGCCATTTGGCGACCTCTTGCGGGTCGAAGCGGACCGCCCCGCCGACGTGGAAACATGGCAGAGAGCCACGAGCCGCCATGCGATAAATGTGCTTGTCGTCCACACCAAGAAGCTCGCAGAGCTCTGAGACTTTCATGGCGCCGTTGCGCGCCTCCAGTTGCTCGATAAGGTTCACGTCTGCCCCCTGCGATCGGCGTTCTCCTAACCTTGCTACGCCCTCTGCTCGATGTCCAATACTTCTCATGGATGGGGGTATCGTTTTGGAATATGAGGCCATCTGTCCGAGCGATTGTTGACTAATTTGATTCCTCCGAGAGACAATTTCTTCAACGGTATGAAGGCTTTCCCCCCGTTCATACTGCTGCAAGCGGTCGCCTGAACCGAAGAGCCTCGGAGGTCCGCATGAGCGCAGAGCACCTGGAGTTTCGGCTCCTCAAATACATCGTCGCCGTTGCCGATACCGGCAGCTTTACAGCCGCCGCTTCAAAACTTCACCTTGCGCAGTCCTCTCTCAGCACGCAAATCGGCCAGCTCGAAGATGTGCTTGGAATCCGAATATTCGACCGGGAACACGGGAACACGCCGACCTCGGAAGGCAAGGTATTAATACGTTACGCGCGAGAAGGATTGAAGACCCGCGAGCGGATCGTTCTGACCATCCAGGCCATTCACGCGGGGAGATTGATGCCGCTGCGCCTGGCTTTACAACTTTCGTTCAAAAGACTCTGCTGAACTCGGTTGCGGATATATACAAAGAGCTTCTGCCAGAAAGCGAGTTCATCCCTGAAAGTGGGGGATACAGAAGAGATTACGAATCGTATCCGCCAGGACAGTCTTGACGCAGCCCTCGTCACGCTCCCGATTTTGGACGATGGGCTGGAGACAGAATGTAATTGAACGGGAGCGGCTATTGGTCTGCATGAGGAGCGACGATCCAATCGCTCGTCATGATTCGATTCCGCCCGACGCACTGGATGGAAAGATCAGCGTATTTGCCTATCAACGGCACCATCCAACCGCCTACGCACGGATTGTGGCGATTATTAAGGATATCCGGTGTTGCCCTCCGCCCCTCTAAGCCGACGCTGAATATCGACCATATTCAGTGGATGGTGAAGGAGGGCGTCTGCTACTCGCTGATGCGCGCAAGCCGTCCTCTGATGAATGGCCTTGTAACCAGGCCGATTGACGGAGTGGATTGGACGATTGATACTGCCTTCGTTACGAAATCAAAGCATGAGAATCCCGTATTGTCATGGTTCGTCGAAGAACTCGTCAAGCATCAGAACGTCACCTGAGACTTCAGCAAAGAAGCCGGTAGCTTCCGTTCCCGGATCTGAAGCCGGACGCAGGCCAGCAGACCGCGCACACGATCACCAGCTCGCGCTATTCGCCGTCAACGATGAGCCAAAGCGATGACCGCTCATCTACCAAAGCTATACCCCCATCGAAAAGAAGTATTGGACGAGTAGAAACTATCGGAACTAAGCTCCGGCACATTCACGACTGAAACTCACAGTCGATGGAGGTGCCGATGTCCCTAAGCTACACGCGCGTCATTCCTCGTAAGACAGCCCACCTCGCCAAGCGATTGGCGCAACCCTTCTCCAAACGAAACCTTCTCCATGCAATTCGCGTGATGGCTCCGACACTTCTTGCCCTTTCATTCGCGGGCGTTGCCAACGTCGCTCATGCGCAAGGGACGATGGATTTCTCAGGAGCGCAAACGCTCATGGGAACTTTCAAAACTTTCGCCATCTACGCGGGCGCGGTCATCTGTTTCGGCGGCTTGATCTTCGCCGGAATCCGCATGATGAGCGGCCGTTTTCAGGACGCTATTCCCGGTCTCTTCGGCGCGCTGTTCGGCGCCGGCGTGCTGGGATGGGGTGCGGGCTGGATCGGGTCACTGACCGGCCAGTCAATGTGAGGTGCGCCCATGACCAAGCGGGGAGAGCCGTTACCGATCAATCAGGCGATGAACAGGCCGAGAGCCAAGCTGGGTCTCGACCTCACCGCATGGATGGCGATTGTATTCGTCTGCGTAACGGTTTTCCTCGTTGGGTTTCGCCTGCTGGCGATGGTCGCTTTCCCACGCTCGCTGTCGGCGCGTGGCTCATCGTTCGTAAACACCCGAAGATGTTCCAACTGTGGGGCCTAAGCCTCAGCCAGAAGTCCTACTATGACCCGCGCAAATACTGAGCAGTTCAAACATACGCCGTGGTTCGCCAAGGCCGGAGCCGCGTGCAGCATCGTGCCGATTGCTCGCTTCGTCGGGCCCAACATCTTCGCCCTCAAGGGCGGCGGATACGGTTGCCTGTTTGCGCTCACCGGCATTGACGAAGAAGGATTGACCGACCAGGAGCTTGATCCCGGATGCGGTCGATTGAAGGCGCGTTGCGCGGGCTTCCCGAAGGATCGTGCCTCTACCAGTACACCCGCGTCATATCGGGTTTTGATCTTCCTCGTCAGAAGCAGTACAACAATCCCGGTAACACAGGTATTCGCCGATGACCGGCTGGGCTTCCTTGAGCAGACGGCGGGTTTCCGCAGGATCGACCTCCACTGGTGTCTGACGATAGAGCCGTCGAAGGTCAAGGCGTTCGAACAGAAGCCTAAGGAGAACGCCGCCGACACATCGCGGATGCTGGCCGAGCCTCCAGAAGACGGCCACGATTCTCGAAGGTCATCTCGGCAGATCTATTGGGATTGCGGCTGCTCGACAAGAATGCGTATTTCAATTCTTCTGGTATCTCTTCAACCTGGAGGAATGGTCCGGCGCAGGCGCAACTCCGCGACGATGCCGGCGTGGACCGACAGATCGTCAGCAATCCCGGTCGCATGGCACAGCGACCATCATGCGCGTTGGCAAACGCCACGTGCAGATGTTCTCGCTCAAGACCACGCCAGAGGCTTCGCGGCCATGCCTCTTCTCCGGCCTGCTGACGCTTGATTGCGACAGCATCCTTTGCTCGACATGGCGCGCCCAAGTCCACGGCCGCAGCGCGCAGCGAGATCGACGCCCAAGAGAAGTTCATCTCTTTTTCAAAGTCGGTGTATTGACTCGTGTAATGAGCGGGCGCGATACGGCCTCGCTTGAAACCGGTGCTGGCGCGAAGGCAGCCAATAGCAGCGTCGATAACTTAAGTATGGTCATCCGCGAACTGGATAAGAAGACCCAGGGCGAATACTCGCTCCGTCTGCTCCTGGCAGCCCACAGCCCGGATCAGCTACGCGACACTGCGCCCGCGGTGCATCGGATGTTCGTCGATGCACGCGCGCAGGTGATGGAAGAGACGCTTGGCAACCTCTGTGCGTTCTATGCAATGTTTCCCGGAAATGTAAGTTCAATGTTTTCCCGATGTGGTTGTCGGAAGAACATCATGCGCGGCTCTCTTCCGTGTTCACGCCGCATATCGGACATACGCACTCGGAAGACCTCGATGCGGAATATCTGAACATCTTTGAGACGCGCACACGGACGCCGTTCTTTCAGGACGTGTATGTGGACGGCGTGCGCGTCATGCTCATCATCGGGCCTACAGGTTCGGGTAAGTCCGTGTATGGGAACCAGACCATTGCGCTTGAGCAGAAGTACGGCGGTTTCACCTACATCTTCGACATCGGCGGCAGCTATGAGAGCGTTGTGGAGCTGTACGGCGGGCGCGTAGACCGCATCGGCAAAGATGGCCCGCGTGTCAACCCTTTCGCCCTGGAGCCGACCGAGAGCAACATCAAGTTCCTGTACTCGTTCATCAAACTGCTACTGACCAATGGCGGCGCGGAGCTGGAGCCGGAGGACGATGATGTGATCCACAAGGCCGTGCAGGACATGTACCTGCTCGACCCTGAAAATCGCCGTCTCTCGAATCTCTTTCTGCCTAAGAAGCTCGACCGTTATCTCTCCAAATGGGTCGGCAAAGGCGTTTACAGCGCCGATCTTCGACAACGTGGAAGACAGCCTATCGCTGTCGCGCGTGCAGTGCTTCGACTTCCAGGGCGTCAACAACGAGCAATATGCCGACCTGATCGAGCCGCTGATGGTGTGGCTGCTCCGGCGCATCAACGATGTGCTCTATGATCCCGCCAATCTTGGCGTTCCCAAGCACATTTTGATCGAGGAGATCTTCTCTTCGATGAAGAACCGGCAGCTACTGGAAGGTGCGCTCGCTTCCATCAAGACTGTCCGCAAGAATCTCGGCGGCGTCACCATGATCGGCCAGTCCGCCGAAGACCTTGGCGAGAACGCCGACAGCATCGTGAACTCCTGCACCTCGTTCCTGTTCTTGAAAGATGCGACATTCAACCGGAAGCGGTATGCCGAGCTGTTCAAGATGAACGAACAGCAGCTTGCACTCTTTGAGACCTTACAGGACCGCGAGGCGCTGTACATGCGGCGCGACGGACTCACCAAGGTTGTGCGGCTCAATCTCGACAGCCGCAGTTACGCCGCGTTCTCCACCAAACCGAAAGACCGGGTACGCCGCGCCAAGCTCATTGCCAAATACGGACTCGCCGAGGGCATCGCTCGCTTTGCCCAGGGAGAGGCTGCGTAATCAATTCATCCCCGAAAGGATCACCCGTGCAACCACCCTTCCTCTTCTTCGTCGCCTGTGGCCTCGCACTTACGGGTGTGGCCTTTGCCTCCGGCCCCGCACGCCGGAGGCGACGCATCTTGAGCCGAACGCGCCGCGCACCATCACCGTGTCCGAGGCGGACACGCCGCCTGTGGTCCGCGCCGGCCTCCTGCAATCGACGCTGATCTTGTTTCCTGCCGAGGAAAAGGTTGCGAACGTATTTGCCGGGGATACGGTCGATTGGGTTTTCGATGGCGGGCACGTCGCCAGCCGCTTCATCAGCATCAAGCCGAAAGTCGCCAACAGCACCACGGACGTTCATATCGTATCCGACCACGGCAACGAATACACGCTCCAGTTGCGGGAAGTGTCGGGCGATGACGATCCCCACTTCGATTCCAAGGTGTTCATCGTTCCGGCGACAAGGCCGCAAAGGACCGGCTGGCCGAATTGCCGGTATTCGTTCCTGCCGCAGAACTGGACAAGGTAAAGCAGGAAGCGGCAGCGGCGCAGGCCGCGCAAGCCGCCGACACTGAGAGCCGAGAAGACACAGGAAGAGGCAGTATCGCAGCCAGTATCCCGGTCAGCTGCACTTTGACTACACCTGGGACAAGTCAAAGGCAAAGACCTTGGGCTTGCAGGAGATATGGCGCGACGACAAATTCACTTATCTTGCGCGGCCAATTTCAGGAGACTCCGGCGCTCTATGAGGTGAAAGACAAGAAAGCCATCCCTCATCAACTTCGATTTCTCGAATGGTCTCTATACCGTTCCGAAGGAACTGGACAACGGCTATCTCGCCATCGGCAAGCAGAAGGTGGAATTCCATCGCACCGAGGAAGCGAGGTAGCCATGCCGGAGCCAAATCAAAACACGCCCGCGACCGTTCCCGAACAGCCGGAGTCGAAGCCCCCGTTGCGGAAGGGAATGCCGGTGGTCATTGCGCTGGTCGTCATCATCGCACTGATCGGCATTGCCAATATTTCGAGCCTGTTGAGTGGCAACAAGAAGTCGGCTCCGGCCAGCGCGATCCCCATGCGTCCGGCAGCGCCGAATGCCCAGCAGGTGACGAGCTTCGAGACGCAGCAACAGTTGCAGGCGCGGCAGGATGCCGAGGCGCGCCAGCGTCAACAGGAGCTGGCGGCAGCGCTGGAGCAACTTCAGGAGGCGCAGGGTGCGCCGGGCCCGGAGGCCGCGGGCGCTCCGCCCATGACCGCAGCGCAGCGAGCGGAGATTTACGGCAGCAGCCCGAACGCTCCTGCGCGGACTTCGGAAGTGTCGCAGGCCGAGGCCGAAGCCAAGCAGCGGCAGCTTGCCAAAGAGAAGCAGCAGCAGGACGCCATCAACAGCGACACCCTGGCAATTGACTTTGAGCATTCGGCGCCATCGCCTCATTCCACCGCTGTGGCGCCCGCCGGCCGTGGAAGCAGGGTCGGAGCGCAGCCACGCGAACGCGACGGCAGGGAGGAATCCGCCACCGCCAGCAGGTGTGCAGCCGAAAAGCGATCTCAAGAACCCCGCACTGTCTCCGTACGACTTCGACAGCTATGAGGGCCGTTGTACCGCGTCTTCGAGGGAACGGTACTCGAAGGGGTGGTCACCAACCACATCGACGGCGGATTCAGTGGGCCAATCATGGTCGATCTGACGACTGACTTGTATTCCCACGATCACCAGCAGCTTCTATTGCCCCAGGGGACGCGGCTGCTCGGCGACGTGCAGAGCGTGGGAAACGCCCAGCAGCGGAAGATGTTCGTCACATTTCACCGGGCGATCTGCCCAGATGGTTTCTCAATCGAGTTTGCAAGTACCTTGCCCTTGACCAGATCGGGACTACGGGCTTGGCTACAAAGGTCAATCACGGATACTTGGAGGCGTTTGCCGCCGCTGCTGCAATCGGCGGCCTCGGCGGCCTCGCACAGATCGGCAACAACGGCAGCGTCCTCGATCCCTCGACGGAAATTCGTAACGGCATTTCTGAACAGTCTGCCGTCGAAGGGGAACAGGTGTTAAATCACTTCCTCGACCGATTGCCGGTTATCACGCTCAAGGAAGGCTCCCGTGCCCGTGTGTACATCGGAACAGATCTCTTGATTCCGTCCTACGCCGAGCACCGCGTGAATCCCGCGCTCTAATGACGGAGGCAAGGCAATGGGTGAGGAGAACGGTCGTTATCAGCACCTACTCAATAAAGCGCGAGATGCAAAACGTGGTGGTCAAGATGCCTGGGCGGTGCAGTCCACCGGCGAAAAGGTTGCGGTTGCGCTTGTCCTCAACCGTGCCGATTGGTTGACCGAGTATCAGTACACCATGGCGGAAGCCATCGACCGTGCCGGCCAGGAGTGGGTCGCCATCATCCCGCAGATTGCTCGACAGCTTGCAGAGGAGGAGGCATGACAATCCGTATCACGAGTTGTCGCAGATTAGTTGTCCACGCAGCAGTCACCGCCCTGGTGCTCTTTGCGCTGAGAATCCCCGCCGTGCAAGGCATCATTGTTGGCGGGCTCGTCGAGTTCGGCGACATCACCGAACGAGTGGTGCGATTCCCGTGTTGGCTTTTAGACCATAGCGGGTGTTTTTCGTTCGACAGGTTTGACCCGACCTGCCCGCAGTGCATGTAACCGTTCGCTCAACCCCTGGAGGTTCCTATGAGACCCATATTCAGCAGTCGCCGTAAGTGGATTATCTGCGGCGCGGCCTTGCTTCTCGCCGCAACGCCCAGCTTCGCGCTCTTCGGCGTCGGAGACATTGTGTTCGATCCCACGAGCTACGCCAGCCTGGTCCAGCAACTCACCACGCTCCAGATGCAGTACAACATGGTGAAAAGCAACCTCACCCACTTTTCATTCAAGCAGCAGTGGCAGACCGCCCTACATACGCTAGAAAATGTGAACGTCTCCAATATGTTTGGCGAGACCGGCGGCATCAAAATTGCTCTGAACACCAACAATCCAGGCGCATCGTTCACCGGTTGGCAGACCGCGACGGTTCCGATGAGCACCAGCACCAGCACCTACCTCGCGGGACAGTCGCTCGGCAGCTCGCGCATCTCCCAGCTTGCGATGATCGAGACATCCGATGCTGTCTCTCCCGACTGCCTCACAGCCGTGGGCCAGTACCGTCCGGTAGGACGCAGAACCTTACAGCCAATACCTC